>JAKEER010000839.1 GCA_022616615.1 Acidobacteriota bacterium | reverse complement strand
CCCGCCTTCCAACTCGGCCGGATCGTTGCATCACCGGGCGCTTTGGTCGCTATTCAGAAGGCCGGACAGGAACCGGGCGTGTTCCTCGATCGGCATGTAAGCCGCGACTGGGGTGATGTGAGCGGGCAGGACCGAGAGGACAACGACTACGGTCTGCAGCACGGGCTTCGGCTGCTGAGTGTCTACCGCACGAACGCAGGCGTCACGCTCTGGATTATCACCGAAGCAGATCGCTCTGCCACCACCCTGTTACTCCCTGAAGAGTATTGAGCGGGATGCATTTTCGAAAGGAGAACGAAGCGATGGCCGGAATCATCACAACCAATGAAGCAATCGAGGTACCGACAGCGGTCTCGTTGATTCAAGACGTTCCACTCGACAGAATCCGAGAATCGCAAAGCAACCCAAGGCGGACGTTTGACGACACTAGGCTTTGCGAACTGGCGGAAAACATCAAGGTGCATGGAGTCTTGCAACCGGTTCTTGTGCGTCCTTCGCCCGGAGGAGCGGAGGGCACGTATGAACTCGTCGCGGGTGCACGGCGCTTCCGCGGTTCAAAGCTCGCCGGTAAGGAAACGATCCCGGCGACTGTGCGCCAACTCAGCGACGCCGAGTGCCGCGAAATCCAGTTGATCGAGAATCTCCAACGCGCCGACATTCATGAACTGGATGAGGCCCTCGGTTACCGGGCGCTACGGGATCTTAATCCAGAGCTGTACACCGTGGAGACAATCGCGGCCAAGATCGGCAAAACTCCCAAGTACGTCTACGGCCGGGTGAAGCTCGTGGATTTGATTCCCACTGTACAAACGGCCTTCTACGAAGGCAAGCTCACCGTCGCGCACGCGCTCGAAATCGCGCGTCTTCAGCCCGGGGACCAGGAGCGGGCCCTCGCGGAATGCTTCCCGGGCCATCGGAGCGTTAAGGCGATTCTCAAAGATCGGAAGGCCGAAGCCGCGAGCGTGCGAGAGCTTCGCGAGTGGATCGAACGCGAGATTCACCTGGACTTGAAGAATGGTCCTTTTGATGCCGCAGACGACAGTCTGCTGCCTGGGGCCGGCCCGTGCACGGCCTGCCCCAAACGAACGGGAAACAACCCGCTGCTGTTTCCCGAGATTCGCAACAAATCTTTGTGCACGGATCCGGCGTGCTACAAGGCGAAGGTTAAAGCCCTCGTCCAATTGCGTGTCGCCCCGCTGGCTGAGCAGGGACAGAGGCCCCTCCAAGTGTCCGAGGTCCCGTACTGGCAGGCTCGTACCAAGGCGCCAGACACCCTCTACGAGGGGCAGTACCGGCGAGCCGACCGCGAAGGGGAATGCGGCGACACGCAAGTTGCGGTCGTGGTGGATGGACGAAAGGCCGGAACGGTCCTTCACATCTGCACCAGCGAGAAGTGCAAGACCCACGGTCGAGCCTCGCGCTATGAAGTCTCACCCCAAGAACGTGAGCAACGAAGAAAGATCACGCTTGCCGCTCGCATTCAGAAGGAGGCCCGCCGCCGCATTCTCCAGGCAGTACGCCACGAACTGCCTGGCGCACTCAGCCGCCCCCGACTTCGAAATGGTTGCGCTTGACTACTTCAGGCGACTCGGCCACGACAACCATCACCGGCTGTTTCAGGTCTACGGGTGGGAGGAGAAGAAGATCAAGACATCATGGGGCGGGTTTTCCATTGAACATGAGAAGCTGGCTCAGGACCAAGTCCGTTCAATGACGAGCGCCGACCTCAACCGCTTCATGGTGACATGTGCCCTCGTCTCGGACCTGTACTACACAGGGTTCGGTGGTGACGAGGTTCTCTCGAAAGGGTCGAACCTCTCGCAAGCGGCCTCCCGGTACAAGGTCAATGCGACTAAAATCGCCGCTGCTGTCACAGCAGAGCTTTCAGCCAAGAGGAAGGGCGCCAAGTCCAAGCGGCGCGTCTCCAAGCGGGCGCGCTAGCTTGCCGGTAGGGGCGCCACAGCCTCGCCCGCGCGGCTGGAATGCTGGTCATGAAAGTTGCGACCGGTGGGGGATGGCCTGATAGCCACAAGTCCCGCAACTAGCGAAAAACAGTAGAGTCAAGGCGTGGCCCCCTCAAATCAATTGCACACATTGGTTTTGCTCGGCAGGTTTCCAGTTTAAGGGTGTTTCGTTGGGATGTGCCCATAGGCCCGCCGACATGCCTGTCACGTCAATTCATTGTAAGTTCTTGCGGCTAGCTTTGTTGATTTGGGGGCCGTATGGACAAGGCAATCTCGGGCACACGCGCCGAGTCAGGATTATCATCAAGTGCAAAAGGCCGGCGATGGCTAACCCTCGAACAGCTTCTAGAAGTGCTGCCACTAAAGCGGAGCCGCATCTACTATCTGACGCACACACGTCAGATACCCTTCCGGAAGATCGGACGCACGCTGCTGTTCGACCTCGCGGAGATTCAGAAGTGGCTGGAGGGGAGCGGAAACGGAAATGACCCAGGCATATCTGATTGAGATCGAGGGCCGCTGGTACGCTCGCTATAGGAAGCCTGATGGAAAGTGGACCCACAAAACCATGCGCGCCTCCAAGAAGGCGCTCGCACAAGTCAACTTTTCTATCTTCCTTAAGAAGCTTGAGGAACGGGAGCTTCAGTTTTCCACGATACGCCCAGTTCCGTTGGGCGAATTCTTCGAAGAGTATTTGCGCTACGTGAAGACACATAAGAGCCGGGCGTGGCATGAAAAGCAGAAGGCATACATCTACGAGAGCAAGAGAGCCCGGAAAGAGAGAAGGGTCACGAAGCTGCTCCCGTTCTTCGGAAAAGACACTCTCACGACAGAGGTCACCTCGCGGAAAATCGAACAGTATGCGGAGGCCCGGAAAGCCGAAGGGGCCCGATGCACAACAATCAACAAGGAATTGGCGGCTGTGCGACACGCTATGAAGAAGGCGGAGGAGTGGGGCTACATCCTGGTGAACCCTGCCCGCAAAGTGAAAGACCTGCCGGACGACGGGAAGATCCGCGAGAGATTCCT
>JAKEER010000150.1 GCA_022616615.1 Acidobacteriota bacterium | reverse complement strand
GTGCAGCTCTTCTGGAGGAACAAGCGCCGCGTGGAGTTGACCGAAGCCGGATCGGTGTTCCTGAAGGAAAGCCGGCAGATTCTCGAGCAGGTCGGCCATGCTATCCGGGCCGCTCAGCGGACCAGTCGCGGCGAAATTGGCCGGCTGGTCGTCGGCTTTGTCATGTCGGCCACCTGCAGCGTTCTGCCCGAGGTTCTTCAAGTTTTTCGCAAACGCTACCCCGGCGTCGAACTGGTGCTGGAAGAATCCACCACCGGCGGCGGCTTGGCTGCCCTGAAGGACGAGAAAATGCAACTGTGTTTCCTGCGCTTGCCTGTCAGAGATGCAGCGCTCAGCTTCGAGACCGTGCTCAAGGAAGCATTGGTGCTGGCGATTCCCAAAGGTCACCACCTCTCGAAGAAAGCGAAAGTGCCACTGCGATCGCTGGCTGATGAACGCTTCATTCTCTTTCCGAGGTCGCACGGCGCCGGCTTCCACGACCAGATCGTCAGCCTCTGCCATCAGTCCGGCTTCAGTCCCAAAGTGGTACAAGAGGCTACGCAGATGCAGACCATCCTCAGCTTGGTAGCGGCCGGAATCGGTGTAGCACTGATCCCTGCGTCTGTTCAGAGTCTGCGGAACGAAGGAGTGCACTACAAGCCCATCCGAGAGCGCACCCCGGTTACTGGAATTGCTCTCGCCTGGCTGCGAGACTCGAACTCTCCAGTCATGGACCATTTCATTGAGGTCGCTAAAGCAGTCGCAAGGGTGGCAAGACAATGAGTCGAAATGAGCGGATTCCCCTCTGGGTAATCTCAGTCTCAGCGAGCAGGGTTTAGTCGACGTGGTTCTCGAGGTATCGGCTCGACGCTCCCCGGATCGATCAGAAGCTGATGGAGAAAAGATGAAACTGGGTGTCTTCACGGTGTTGTTTGCCAATCTGCCCTTCGAGCGAATGCTGGAAAGGGTCAAGAGCTATGGGCTCGACTGCATTGAAGTTGGTACAGGAGGCTATCCCGGCAATGCGCACTGCGATCTGGACGGGTTGCTGGCAGATCCGGCGCGGCAACGGCAATATATCCGGAGCATTGAAGGGGCGGGGCTAAGCATCAGTGCTCTGGCTTGCCAAGGCAATCCACTCCATCCCGACAAAGAAATCGCTGAAGAGCACCGCGAGTTGTTCAGAAAGACTGTGTTGCTGGCCGAGCGTCTGGAAGTTCCGATCGTTAATGTAATGTACTGTCGGGCTGTCCTGGCGACTTCAACGGGGCGCGCATGCCCAACTGGGTGACCTGCGCCTGGCCACCCGAGTACCCCAAGGTCCTCGAATGGCAATGGAACGAAGCCGCCATCCCGTATTGGCGGGAAGCTGCTGCCTTAGCTCAAGCGCACGGCGGCAAAAGGATCGCAGTCGAGATGCATCCCGGGTTCCTGGTTTACAACCCGGAGACCGCTCTGAAGCTGCGTGCCGCGGTCGGTGAGTTGCTTGGTGTGAATCTTGATCCCAGCCATCTGTTCTGGCAAGGGATTGATATCCCCGCCGCCATCCGCGCCTTTGCCAGCGCCGGGGCGCTTTTCCATCTGCATGCCAAAGATGTTTTCATCGACAAATCCAACGCCGCAGCCAACGGCTGTCTGGATGCCAAACCGTACCGCAGGATCTCAGAGCGTTCCTGGACGTTCCGCAGTGTCGGCTGGGGGCATGACGCGGCTTGCTGGAAAGAAATCATCAGCGCGCTGCGCACTGCAGCCTATGATGGCGCTTTGAGCATCGAGCATGAAGATGCGCTGGCGTCGGTCGATGAGGGGCTGCGGCAGTCGGTGGACTTTCTTCGCAGCATCGTTCTGAGAGAGCCGCCGACCGAGATGTGGTGGGCGTAGGGCCTAAGAATCCACGCCAACCACAAATGAACGCGAAGAGCCGACGAGGTGCTCGATTGGCAAGCCCGTCACATCCATCCGTCAGGGTCAACGAACCTTTGCAAGAGAGACAGTTTTCTCATCAAACGCCGAGTCAACTGTGCCAACTGGCTCATTTTGGAAATGGACGACCCTGTGGGGTAAGGCTTTCGGTGTCAGATTTGCGCAGGCGCTCGAAGGTTTCTTGTTCAGCCAACGCCTTTTCGCGATTGCCGAGCCGGGCGTAGGTTTGTGAGAGTCGAAGATGGAATCTTGGATCGTCAGGCGCGACCTTGGTACCGTTGAGCAAGGGCGCAAGCGCTTCCTCGTGGTTTCCAATGTGAGTCAGCGCTGTGCCGAGGCGTAAATAGGCATCAGCATAATCCGGCGCTAATTCGATCGCCTTCTGAAACTCCCTGATCGCTTCTGCATACTGCGATCCCTTCTTATAGAGATGATCGCCGAGATAGTAATGACCCAAGGCTGAGGTTGGATCCAGCTCAATAGTTTTCTCAAAAAAGCTTCGGGCACGATCAAAGTCACCAAGCGCCTCCGCCTGAATGCCCGTCTCCAGGTGAAGTCGTGCCGACTCAGGAAATCGCGTCAGCGCGTCAAGTCCGTTTTCATAGGCCTTTGAATAGTCCCCGGTGCTATGAC
Organism: Acidobacteriota bacterium; assembly: GCA_022616615.1. Taxonomy (GTDB): domain Bacteria; phylum Acidobacteriota; class Terriglobia; order Versatilivoradales; family Versatilivoraceae; genus VFZK01. Next base: position 7,775 of record JAKEER010000150.1, on the reverse strand, counting down.
AAGCGGAGATGAGCAGCCACCGCAATCGCTCGTTTCCTGCTTCCAATTTGACCGCGGCCTCCAGGACGCGGACTGCCTCTTGGTAATATCTCTCTTTAATGTACTCAAGGGCCAGAAGGGTGAGGAGCCCTACGTGGACGGGATTTAGAGTCTGGGCCTTTCGCATGACAGTAATTCCGTCCATCGTCTTGCCCAGGGAGATCAACACCGACCCTAGCAAGTAGTGCGCTGGAAATGACGAAGGCGCGATATCGATAGCCTTGTTGACGGCTTCTAAGACCTCCTGAAACTTGTTTTGAGCATAGAACGTCGATGCCAGGTTCATCCAAGCCCTGAACGAACCTGGAGCCACAACACAGGCTCTCTGAAAACACTTTCGGGCTGACTCGAAAAGTCCTTCCCTGCCCAGGGCTTCCCCAACGTCCAACAGTAGGTTTGGATTCAGTTCTACCCTTTTGACGAGCGCTTTAGCAGAGAGGTTGGCCTGTGTCTCAAGATGGAGCCTGGCAGCAGTTACAGCCCGAGCAGCCAATACGTTGGCAGGAGGGGATTCAAGATCTGGAAGGTTTTCCAGGAAAATCCACGCCTCTTGATAAGAACCGGTTTCTGCCAGTCTTAGTCCCTTCGACCATTGTGTCTCCGATGTCGCAAAACCCAGGGAACAACCGCATATCAAACTGATTGTCAGAATACGCACCACCGAGCTGAACGTGACCTGCGGAAGAGCATCAAGTTGGACTTGCTGGAGTGCCAGTGCGCCTATAGATCCCATCATGCCTGATTATATTAATAAGTGCAGAAGTAAGGAGACACCGCGAAGGGCTGAATCAGCGCTCCTCACCCCCGGCTCCACGAAGGCAATCTTTACCTCCATCTGCGCAATCTAACTAGCCAGGGCTTCGCCTCTGATATCCCACTTGAAAGCCCGAAGCGCCAGCGAGGGTAACGGCGACTCACCCTCGCTGGCGCTTCGGGCTTTCACATCTCGCTGAAACGAGAACAAAATTCTCGTTGTAACGCGCATAACCGGCTAAGTCCCGCTACCTCTCTGCACCGCAACGTGTCTGTGGTAAAGGCCGTTCCCTACCACATCAACCGGCCTACAATGATCCCGTGCCACCGGCCCGTGCCGATGTCCGAGAACGATCCGCGCGTGCCTGTGAACACTCCGAAAGTCGACGGATCCGTCGCGTTAAAGGTTGAAACTGGGTTGAAGAAGCTATGGAACTTGTACACGTTGTTGACGTCGAAGCGCAGTTGAAACTTCACGCGCTCGCCGACGATTGGGAATTCCTTGGACAGCGAGGCCTGCATCCGAACCAGACCCGGCGCCTGCAGGGTGTTCCGCCCGAGCGTTCCTGGAGTGAAGGCGGCTGGGTAAATAAACCCGTCGGTTTTGACATAGCGCTGTTGCGCCGAGAGCGGGAAGCGATTTGCTCCGACATCGACATGCTTCAGCTTCACCTCGTTGTTCGGTTTGATCTGGATTGGCCGCAAAGCCCTTGGCAGATAGCGATTCGGGCTGCCTGCGAAGTTCACCGTGAAGGGTGGGCCTGACTGGAAATGCTGGCTGCCCATCAGTTCCCAACCGCCCAGAGCAGCATTCCGCCATCCGGTCACGTTCATGTACTTCTTGCCCTTGCCCACGGGCAGCTCCCAGGTGGCCGTCGTCACCCAGCGGTGGTTCACGTCGTAGCCGGCGCGCGCCTTTTCCAACTGCCGGTTATACCATGTGATTCCGCCAGCCCCGCCGTCCTCGTCCACGTCGTTCATCGTCTTCGAAAACGTCCAGAACGAGTTGAGGGTCATCCCCGTCGAGTACCGCTTCTCGACGCGCAGCGTGGCCCCATGGTGCGTGTTGTGCCCGTAGTTCGAGTAGTGTTGGATGGCGCCGAAGTGCGGATACGGCCTGAAATTTTGATATTGCTCCCGGATCTGTTCCAGCACCACGGGATCGCTCGACACATTCAGCGGCAGAACGTTGATGTCCCAGTTGTTCAGAAGCCCAACGCCGCTCGATCCTTGGTACAACAACTCGGCCAGCCAGCTTCCTGAGAACTGGTATTGGAATCCTCCCGACCAGTTCATGACGTAGGGCATTCGCATGCTGGGATCAAACCAAGTCGCGTTGCGGGAGGAAAAGTTTGTCCCCACAAAAGGCACCGACCCGTCTGGACTGGTGTTGAAGGTAAAGGCTGGCGGCCCTTGCGAAAGCCGGAACACCTGGCGCGGATCGCCCGCAGGCGCCTCCACGTTGGCCGTCGCGAAGAACTCTTCGAAGTTGTTGTCCAGCGTGTTCGTCAACAGATCTGACGTGATGACGCCGAAGTTGCCCCGGAACACCCATTTCTCCTTGAAGTTCCATGCGACTCCCAACCGCGGCTGGAAGTTGTTAAGATCTTTCTTGGCCAAGGCGCCGGGTCGGTGCACGATGGCGCCGCGCCGTCCGGTAAGCGGGTCGGTGGCTGCCAAATCAAACTGGGACTGCTTGCCGTTGAGCGTCTGGAATGGGGTCTCGTGGGACCAGCGCACGCCCAGGTTCAGCATCAGCGTTCGAATCGGCTTCCAGTCGGTTTGAACGTACCAGGAGTTCGACCACCAGCGCGGCTGCCACTGCGCCGCCGCTTTGGTAAACAGCGCGCTGCCCACGGTCCCCAGCAGGAAGTTGGCAAATCGGTTTCCGGTATTCGGCGTGAATGGCCGCTCGCTGCCGGCCATGTTGTATATGCCTGACGGCAGAGCTTCCACCAGCGCGTCGTAGGTCGTCCGCACGACTTCGTAGCCGAATTTGAGCGCATGCTTTCCCACAATTTTCGTCACGTTGTTCTGAAACGTGTAGTCCCGCGCGAGCTGCTCATCCAGCCCGCCGGGCCCGAAGTTGTAGTAACGGCTGTTCGCGCCCCGGATCTCAGGAAACGTCTCCGGGCTTACATTTGGAATTCCCAACTGCTGGGCCCAATTGCCATCTTGCGTTGCCGGCCGCCGCGTTCGGTGGCGGCGGTTGAAGCCGAACCGGAACTCGTTAATCGTTGTCGGATTAAATGTGTGGGTGTCCGAGACCACGACATTGCTCTGATCGATCGGGATCGTAAACTGCGGGTCCACCAATTCCCAAAGAGGCTCGTTCGAAAACCGGCCCACCGACCGGTGCCGCACATGCGAGAACCTCCCGAACAACTTGTTACCCGGGTTAAACTGGTGGTCCACCTTCCAGTCATACCGCGTGGCGTAAAACCGGCCCTTGGTGGGCAACACCAAGTTATTGATCGGGCCGCTGGGCGTCAGTGTTCCCGGCGTGTTCTGCGGCTTCCAAGGGTCCGCTGCAGGATATTGCGCGCCACCGAGTCGAACCGGTTTAGCGGGATCACGTTGCCCGCAAACTGATCGGCTGTCCAAGTACTTCCCTCCTGGCGAATCGTCGCCGGATCGTAGATGGGAAAGCCGCGTCCGCCGAACGAGAAGTCACCAGCCAGCATTTCCGGGCTCGGCACCGACCCGATAAAGGTCTCGGATACCTTTTCATGGTGCCGCTGCAAGCCGCCGAAAAAGAAGGTCTTGTCCTTGCCGTTGTACAGCCCTGGAATTCTCACTGGGCCGCCAATCGTCGCTCCCATTTCGTGGTAGGTGAATGGATTGCAGATGTTCAGGGAGTTCTGGCAGCGCTTCAACTGGTCGAAAAACTGCCGGTGCACCAGCGCCCCGTTCAGATAGCGGTCCTCCAGGCTCCCGTGAAACTCGTTCGTGCCGCTCTTGAAGACACCGCTCAACTGCCCGCCCGACGAGTGCCCGAATTCCGCTGGCATCCCTGTGGTGTACATTTTGAATTCCTGGATCATGTCGAGCGTGGTGGTCATCACCGTAAAGAGGTCGTTCGGGTTTCCCAGCGCCGGCTCTTTCGCGTTCACACCGTCCAGCGTGAATCCCAGCGACTGCTGGCGCTGCCCCACGGCATGCTGCCCGTTGATGACGTTCATCCTGGGCATGTACAGGTAGATCCGGTAAAACGCCTTCTGCAAGACCGGGATCTTCACAATCGTCTCCCCGTCTAGCACCTGCCCGCTGGCCGCCGTCTCGGTCTCGAGCAGCGGCGGCGCACCCGTTACTTCAACCGTCTGGGTTACTTCGCCGATCTCGAGCTTTACGTCGAGACGCGGCTGTTCGGCGGTCCGCAACACAATGCCGTTCTGCACGTAGTTTTTGAACCCGGTCGCTTCGATCTTGAGCTGGTAGGTCCCGGGATTTAGATTAGGGATGTACCAAGTCCCTTCTCCGGTGGTCACCGACGTGAACACAAAGCCCGTCGCAGGATTCGACACGGTAACGTTGGCGCGCGGCACGACCGCACCACTCGCGTCCGTGACACTGCCCGTCAATGTGGCAGTGCCCGTCGATTGAGCCATGACGAGAGAGAAAGAGCATATCGAAAGGAGACAAGCCAGAACTAACCGATGCATGGGCACACCTCCGTTGTGTGTTGGGGTACAGCGTTCAGCCATAGTTCAGAGAATATGCCGACTGTCTTATGTCTGAAGAGGATTCTAGCGAAGCCACTGGCGGGGATATATAGAAGGATCTAGTGAAGTTTTCTTAAGAAATGATGGTGCCACAGTGCTGAGTGTAGAGTGATGAGTTGCGTCTACCCCGGTTTTTTGCGGCTCGTTAATCTCGTGACACCTAAAGCCACCTCCAACCACTGCTCGGACTAATAAGCCACAGCAAGACGTGGAGCTAGAAAAGCGGATGGGAGGGCAGAGTCCCGTCAAAGTCCTCCTTAGCAAGCGGTTTCGCAGAAACCGCGCGGGGGTTGTCGTGCCTCCGATTGACGAATCTGCCGAGACAACCCCCAAGGCCTGCGGCCTTTGCCCCCTTTGTTAAGGGGGACTTGCTCGCCAGCCCGCTGCTTTCGGGCTGACTCCTGACTCTGAGGAGAACCTGCTACAGAGCAGATGGGCGGGAGCGGCCATTTCGAGGGGCACGTCCGCGCCCATGGAAGCAGGACGGTTCAAAAGTAAAACTTCAGGGCAAACTGAATATCCCTTGGGTTAGTCGACGTGCTGAAGATCCTACCGAAATTGGCGGTCCCAAGAGTTCCACCGGGTAATGAGAAGTTGGGGTGGTTAAAAAAATTAAAGAACTCCGATCGAAATTCGAAATACCTGGACTCTCCCACATTGAAGCGTTTGCTGAGTGAAAAATCGAAGAGTTTCTGACCTGGGCCGTCGATGACATTTCGTCCGAAAGTACCGAACTGAAATCGAGGCGCCAATTCGAAGGCAGCGGTGTTGAACCAGCGGTCAATCGTCCTTTGATCCGTAGGGAGGAGGTAACCTTGGCCACTCTTCACGTTTGGGCGTTGAGTACCAAATCCGCCCACATTGGCGTTGTTGCTCCGGATACGAATGTTGACAGGGGGACCACTCCGAAACCCCACGATACCGCTGCTTTGCCAGCCACCGAGGATTGCCTCGGGGACTCCCTTGAGAGAACTTAAGAACTTTCGTCCCTTGCCGAATGGCGACTCATAAATGAAGCTGGTGGTCCAGGTTTGCCGCATATCCCAACTCGAACGGCCCTTGTCGCACCCTCTGCAATTCTGATCTTGAATCTGGGTGTTATCAAAAAGGGAGGACTGGATGTCCAGAGACTTGCCCCATGTATAGGAGCTCAGCATCTGCAGGCCGTTGCTGAAGCGCTTGGTCAATTTGGCCTGCAAGGCGTTGTAACTGGATGTACCAACATTCTCGCCCGCGTTCACGTTTCCCACTGGAAAGCCGTCAACTGTCTCTCTCACCGGCCGGCGAGGATCGACAGCCCCGGGGCCTGGAGTCGCGTCGTTGATATCCGTATACATAATGAGTTTCGTGCCCTTTTGGCCCACATAGGTGAGAGTGAAGACCGTATCCTGCAACAACTCCCGCTCGATGGCGACATTCCACTGCTGGCTGTAAGAGTTCCGGTTGCGTTTATTTTGAGGCCAGCCGCCAAAGCCCGTTTCAGCTGCGGATCCCGAAAAAACATCTTGTACTGTCTTGGTAGGCCTTTCGAGGTCCAAGCTGACGTTGTTTTGAAGGAGTAATGGAAAGTTCTCTACTAGATCCTCAGCCTGTTGAAAATAAGTAGAGACAAAAAAAACGGAGTAGCCGCCTCGAAAAACTGTCCTGTCGGTGATCCGATAAGCCAGACCAAACCGGGGGCCGAAATTATTGAAATCTGGGTCCATAATCTCTCGCCGAGTATTGGCTGGAGCCCCATTCAGAGGATTGGGCGCCGTATGGAGCAGATGGGCCGCAAATTTGCCGGTACCCGGGATCAAGTTTCCCCCAGTCTCTGCTACAGCAATATTCATTGGCTGGCCGATTTCACTCGATTTCTTTTCGGCTGCGGCAATAATGCATCACTCAGTGTTACCATTCTCGCTTCTCCTTGTGTTCAGGATTTAAGTGTCACACAGACTCAACTACGTCAACTCCCGTTAGTTGCAGACGGTTGCAGACGAGGAGTGGATTGACAGCTTGACTCCTTCACAGCCCCTCGTACTCAATCTCTGCTAGCCCGCGATAAGGCTTTGTTGCAGGATCCACCCCTTCGTCTGTTAGGTACCTTAGGCTCGCCAGGATTCCTCGAATGTAGCTAGGGCGGTTCCGCCAATCACGAGGAGCCCACCCAGGATCATCGTGTGGCTAATTCTTTCTCCAAGCAACAGTGCTGCCATCAAGACTCCAAAAAAAGGCTGAAGATAGTTGGAGACCGTGATTTGTCCTGCATCCAATCGCACTAGGATTCTATAAAAGATGATCATCGTCAGAGTAAAGTAGATGCTGCCCAGAAACAGGAGCGCCAACCATGTGTTCCATCTATAATTGACGATGGTTTGGAGGTGGAACTCTTCAAAAAAAAGGAATGGGAGGGAACCTAGGAATCCGAGTAGCTGCGCCCAGAATAGGAGCTTGAGAGGGCTGGTAGAAGATAGAAGTTTCTTGCTATAGACTATATAGATGGCGTTACAAGTTGCCCCTGCCAACAGCACAGCATTGCCGAGTAAGTAACCTCCCACAAAACCCAACTCGCCCCATCGGAAGTCCGAAATGATGACTACACCCACTACGGCGATCGCCAAACTGATGACTCGTCCAAGGGTGATTTTCTCAGAGAGGACAAGGACGGCGATGAGCGAAGTCAAGATGGGCACCGCCATCGAGATGAGTGCGCCATTGGCAGCCAGAGAGATTCGGGCACCCCACGCGTACAACAGAGTCATCCCTGTCACTCCCACCACCCCCATGGTGAGGTAATGCAGGTAATCTTGTTTGGTTAGCACCTTCGATTCTAGAGAACGGCTTTGGCCAGACTCATGCCGCATGAGCGGCAGCAGGGTGATTACAGAAATGCCAAGACTCCATAAGTTCAGCGCGACCGGACCCATCTGATCCTGTGGATACTTGATTGCAGACCAACCCGTGCCCCAGATGAACTGATTCAACGCGAGTAGAACAAGGTCAGATGTGCGCGCTCGAGCCATCAGGGAGTACCCGTTGCTACTCTTGTGTCTAGCATCAGTTTTTTGTCATTGCGACCAATGCCCCATTTTACGGATCTGGGATGCCGCAACGATTGTGGTCACAAGCGGCGAGTGAGAGCCTCATCCATGGTTTCGACCAGACCTGCGCTGTATTCATATCAATCGTTGCGAAAGTAGTAGCATTATTCAACGCGATCGGGTATAGTTGGGTGCATGGCGCGACACACTAACAAGAAACCGGCTAAGAAGAGCCCTG
>JAKEER010000838.1 GCA_022616615.1 Acidobacteriota bacterium | reverse complement strand
GTTTGCATCTGAATGACGCCTCTGGCAGAGCTCAAGTTAGAGTATCGAAATCAAACCTCGAATGGGCGGCGGCTCTACAACTTTTGGAAAGTGCCCTTCTTGATCACTGGAATCGGTAATGCCAGACTCTCGCCGCACCTACCAGCCCGGTATAGGGGCCGAGAGCAGCGCTGCCGATCATCGTCGATGGAGAATGTCTCCCAATAAGGCTTACGTGGCACATCCAAGAACTTTCCAAGCAAATTGCTAGGTGCCTGAAGAACTGACATCTCCTCATTTGGGCGGAGCATTCTTCTTCCCAATCATGGCGAGCTGTTCCTTTGCTTTTGTTCGGATGAATTCCGGACCCAGTTCGGAGGACCTTTCGAGGGCAACCTGAGCCTCGAGGGGCTTCCCGTCATACAAGTACGCGACACCCAGCCTGAAAAAAACGGCTCCACCCGCGCCTGGATCGAGGCCAATGGATTTCTCGAACTCGGCCACACTTTCGGCGTAGCGTCCCCGCTTAAAGGCGATGAACCCCAGGGCTTCGTGGGCAGACGATCTCATCCGCCCCGTGAGACTACGCCATCGGTCCGGGGAGACCCCTCGCGTCGCTTTGAGCCGGTCGATCTCTTCAAGCGCCTTTCGAGCGTAACCTTCGGCTTTGTCGAGCAGGGCAACGGATTCAGTCGCCAGGTCCCTGACGCCGTTTGGAATGGCATTCGCCAGACTCAAAAGCGCATCGACGTCGTGGCCACTCACTCCCAGCGCTTTTTCGCCCGCCTCAATCATTCGTTTATAGTCATCCAGTCGACGATAGGCGTGCATTTCCATTCTGTAAACCTGTCCCGCTAACTCCGACGCCGGAAACTTCTTTCGAAACTCGGCACAAAGCGAAACGATGGTTTTCTGGTCTCTGGCTTGAACGATATCAAGGACGGCATCCAATTCTTCGCGCGACCGAGCCTGCGGCGGTCTCTTTTCAAAGACGATCATTTCAAACTGGGCTTTCAAGCAGAGAGGTTGATAGGTCAGAAGGATAAACATCGCCGCGAGCGTTCGAGTCAAAGCATCGGTAGCGTGAGGAACTCGAAGTTGCGTGCCCTGGTCATTTCTGTCCATTGCTCTCTTGATTTCCATCAAGTGCTGTCCAGCTTGGCTGCGCTGCCAAGCCGTTGCTACCGTCTGGGCAACAAAGTAGCTGCCGGCTTGGCAAGCTGACCTCAAAGGATTGCCTTGGGGATGCAGGTCACTCCTCAAGCGAATAAAAGATAAATAACCCCGCCATCGCATCGATGTCGTCATCCGTGGGATTATTGTAGGTACTGGTGATCCGGTAACTTTCCCCAAAGCGAACCGGGTATCCCTCCGAGTTCGAGTACACGTCCATGCCCACCATCTGTCCTTCGGAACTATTCTTTCTCTGTGCTTTCCAAACCTTTTCCTGACGAGAGACACTGAACAAATCGACCGATTCCGCGTGAGGATGGACGTGGGTGCCCATGAAACGAATCTTGCCATCAAACATGAGATCGAAGGTCGCTTGCCGCTGATGCCAGCCGGGCGGCACGAAAAACAGATGAGGCACCTTGACGCTTTGCAGAGTGGAATAGAGACGGCGGAGCGGCTTCGCAACGTCCTTCTCGCGAATCAAAGTCACCGTAATGTTCATCCTGACCTTGGCAGGAGTAGCTTGCCGGTTATTGAAGAGTGGCGCCCAGTTGAGTCCTTCGCCAGCCTCGATCAGCAAGCCGAAACCATCGGGCAGTCGAACTTCCTGGGTGAAGGCGTCTGAGTAGATCGCACTCATCTGATGACCATGGGCAGAGTGCGCCAAAGGCCGCTCGTCGGGAGTTTGATTACTGATGAAAGTATGGCAAAGATAATTCTCGCGGGAAGGTTTGCCGCTCGGATCGAACACCTGCGTCCTAAAGCCGATAACCCAGACGCGCTCTCCAAAGCGAAAGTGTTTCACCGCTCCCTCGGGAGCCTGCACCAGGCTTTCTGCCTTCAAGTCAATCAGATTCGTAGAGAACCGCACTTGACTGACTTTGCCATGAGCGCTAGTCCTGCCGGAAGGCTCCAACTCGGTCAATGATTCAGTGGTGGCCCTGGCAGAACTGACGGTCAAAAGGAACAGTAAAAGGGCCAGCTGCTTCAAAGCAGAAATCAGGCGCCGATTGTCTCTTGAGATTCCCGACGGGTTTGGGCTAATCGTCATCTTGTTTTCATTCCTCTCCATAGGCTTTCTTCACTTCCTCAAAGCGGGCTTGCGCCCATTGGGCCTCTTTGGGCATTTTGAGTTTCAGATAAATCCCCAGCAGCAGGTAGTATGGGGTCGCGTCGGATGAATCCAACTCCGTCGCGGTTTTCAGGGAAGATATTCCTTTCTGCAGGTCTCCGGTCTTCAGGTAAAGCTTGCCCAGGAGCAGATGATTACTTGCCGCTTTGGGCTCCATCTGAATGGCTCGCTGGGTGTATTCGATCGCTTTGGTCAGATCGCCCTCCTGAAGGGATATGCGGGCGAGCCCATGCAATGGCTCGCTATAAGCTGCTCCTTGGGAGCCTGCCGCTGAAACGGCTATTTCAAATGTTTCTTTGGCTTTTTCCAGCTCCCCTTTGAGTTCCAACCCATATCCCAGAAGATATCGAGAGCGAATATCGTTCGGATTCAGTTGAAGAGCACGTTGGAAGTATTCCAAACCCTTGTCTACCTGATCGAGATCTTTGGAGTAGTACTGGCCCAGATAAAAGTAGGCCAGCGATTCGTTCGAGGCATGCTCGGTGAGCCAGAGCATTTCCATCTTGAAAAGTTCGAACTGTCTGATGATGGCGTAACTGATCCCCAGGATGAGGTGGGCCAGAGGCACGCTGGGCCTGCGATCAACGGCTGTCTGGAAATGACGTACCGCGGAGATGAAGTTCTCCTCCTTCAGTTCGAGAATGCCCAACCAGTAATGGCCCACACCATTGTTAGGCCTCTGCCCCACGAGGTTTTCCGCCAAACGACGGGCCTCGCTCGATCTGCCACTACTGAGGCTCACGGGTATGCCAGCACAAGTCGAAGCAGCCCCCGGATCAGAATCCAGGCCAAAGGCGGAACAGGCCCCCTTTACCGTAACTTCTCCGGCCCAGAATGAAGCAGTCGAGGGCAGCTGCATCGGTCTGGGAGAGACCGCCTGTCCATTCACGTTCTGAGCCGTCGTTGCCAGCAAAAGCGAAGCCAACAAGACAAACAGACGAGCTCTACATTTGCTTGGGTGCTTCATCACAAGAATCACTGCAGACAGCGAAGCTGCAAAGCGGGCTGCGTGGGGCAGACATTCTTGTCTGCCAGTTGGGGCGACTTTCCAGTCGCCCCTGTGCAGGCTGCAAGCCTGCCGAGGCACTGGCTGCGCAGTGCCTCGGGGGAGAAATACTTTCTCCCCCTTGCTAAGCGGAGCTGTGAAAAAATTGAAGATCGGCTCTTTCCGGCAAGAAGCGTGCGCAGGAGCGCCCGCTCCACCGGGTGGAACGCGCGCTCCGCGCGCGTTTTCGGCTTTGGATTCAAAACCGTAGTCTGTCAGACTCGTCCGATTCAATTTTTTCACAGCTCCAGCGCATAAGGGGGAGATCAAGAGGGGGGTCTCGCCTGGGTCTCGCCCCGACCCTCTGCCGCAAAAAGCGCGGCGTCCCCCTTGCCAAGGAGGACAAAATGCGGCGGCAGGCCGCGTCGGTCAGCTTGAAAGGCTGACCTCTGCAAGCTGGAAAGCCTGCCCCACTTGTTTGGTGCGAAATCGCAGACCCTCAACTTCGGAGTTCAGAATAATAGTAAGGTGGAAGGCGCGCACCGCCAAGGTGTTTTCGACCTCACTTTTTTGGCAGGGCTGCCCGATCCAAGACCAGAGTAGACCAGCAGCTCGGGGCATTCGCCGATTCGTTTTGCCTGGTACATCCTGCCGGTGGGTGAGCTCTGGGAGGAGAGAAGGGTGCCTTGAGCAGACGGGCCCGGGAAATTCTAGATTTCTTATATGGGATCTCCGATTCGCAGACAAGGCCGCAAATCGGAGATCCATAGTGCCTCTGGCAGGCTAGAAATTAACCTTCAAGCCGAACTGAATAATTCGCGGCGTATTGGCTTGATTGAACGATCGGCCAAAGTTAATCGGATCGTTGGTATTCGTGTTTGGATTGCCGAAAATCACACGATTGAACAGGTTGAAGAACTCGGCGCGAAACTCAACATTCGCAGATTCAGTGATGTAAGTGCGCTTGATGAGAGAGAAATCTTCGCTCATCAACGGGAAGCCACGCAGATTCGGTTCTGTCCTCGAACCATTTCCGAGTGTAAAAGGCGCGGGTTGAGACCAGGCACTGATGTTCAGATAGGGAGTTCCCCCGGCCGCCGCTCCTCCGGGTTTGAATTCTCCCCGGCTGACGCTGGTGCGCGGGTCTGCGCCAGGTACACGGTTTGGCCTGTTGCCACCGGCAAACAGCGGAATGGGGCCGCCGCCACCAATGCCCAGAGGAAGGCCGCTATAGTACTTGCCAACCGCGGATGCCGACCAGCCTCCCAAGATCTTACTGCCGGGTCCTTTAAGGTTTCTTCCTGGAAGGTCATAGACAAAGCTAAAGACGAGAAGATGGGTCCGATCCAGATTGCCGATGCTTTTTTCCAGGCCCCTTCTGGCAGTGTCTCGGGCACCCGCATTGAAGGTGGCGTAGGCCTCATTGGAAGTATCCGTAATCGTCTTCTGAAGGGTATAGCTCACGAGATAGGAGAGACCCTTGGAGAAGCGTTTCTGGTACTTCATTTGCAAAGAGTGATACGTGGCAAAGCCGATGGGCTGAAACATGTTGTAAATGCTATTGTACTGCGGGAAGGGGCGCAGCGACTGAGCGACCGACCCGCTAAAGCCAGCGTAGGGCGAAGTAATGCCGGCCGCAATCGCGTCAGCTGAGTTGAAGGGTTGATTTAGGAGAACTCCCAGCCTGAGAAACTGGAAGGGCACCTGGTTGAGGCCATTTTCCAGGGCCGAAGGCAAGCGCTTGGAAGCGTTACCAACATAAGCGACATCGATGAAGCTCTGGAAGGGAAGCTCTCGCTGAACGCTGAGCTGCCAGCTCTGCACATAAGCTTGCTTTTTGCCGGCAGGAGAATAGTAGTCCGCCGTACCGCCGACGCTGACTCCTGGATTCTGGTCGGGCAGCTTACCCGTGAAGGCAGGATAGCCGCTGTCGAGCAAGAACACTGGTTGGGCTCCGCTGGTGGTGTTGACAAGGTTCTGGCTAAAGCTAGCCAAGGGCTCCGCCCTTGAAATCCGGTCCGAATCTTGGAGATTGTGCTGGGCGGAGCCCTTGGAGTTTTGAGTGATGAGTCATGAGTTATGAGTTGGAATCGGGCCACCGCGACTGCGTCGGGGCGATCTTCCGGATCAGGCTGTGAATCATGCGGGAGATCTGATTACCCTCATCAATCAGATTCGTAATCGAATCCCGGCCCATCAATGGATACAGCCGCGTACAAAGTTCAAGAGCGGTGACGACTTCCTTCAGAGAACGATACGCATATCCAAGGAAACGGCCAAACTCGATGTTCGTGGCTGAAGCGCTGCCTTCGGCGATATTCAGGGGCACTGAGACGGCGGCGCGCCGGAGTTGTGACGCCAGGTTGTATTTTTCCTCCACGGGCAGACTCGCGGTGAACTCATAAACGCTGACAGTGTAATCCATCGCGCGTTTCCAGATTTCCAGTTGGTGATAATCCTGCGTCACGGTTTAGTTAGCCCAACGTCTTGGATATTTGTTGAGCGATTCGCTCCGTCCGATAGCCGAAGATCGTCCGAGTGTTGCCGGAATCTTTGTCGTGGTAGATGAACAATTCGCCATCGATGCGATAGCGTCCCGTCCAAGCAACGATGCAATTCGTATCGCGGTCTTCGATGTGGACGGACAAGGCTTCGCCTTGGCGGGCAATCGGTGTGGCCAGTTGATCGGCCGGGTCCAACATCCAGGCGTCCCCTGTTTCGGTGGAGAATAAGAGCACCGGCCCGAGGCTGACGATCCGGCTGTCGTTTTGCGCAGCCCGGCGCTGCATATAACGGACCTCATCGGCCAAGCGGAAGTCCTTGCCGTGCACGTGTCGTTTTCCCGGTCCACGCTTGATGCGGAGGCGGCCCATTCTCGTTGTTCCTGAGATTCGATACAGTGACACCACGGAGGGTGTCGCGATGGAGCTATTCACCCAACTGTTTGGTACTCTGCTGGCCTTCGTATATCACTGTTTCGACCGCATCGTCATCCTGGGATATGCGCCGGGGTGTGCGACAAATTTGTGGGTAAGACTCACTGGCCCATAGCGCGATTCTCCCAGAATTCCTCCCATCGCCCACTCAGATCCAAGCAGCGCAGGGCAATG
>JAKEER010000837.1 GCA_022616615.1 Acidobacteriota bacterium | reverse complement strand
GTTGGCGTTGCGGGTTCCCCGGTAGAGGAAGTCCTCAGGGCCGCCGGGCCCTCCGAGGTAGAAGGGATCGAGCTTGCCGTTCCCGTCAGTGTCTTTGTTATAGACCAGCCAGCTCGCGTTGTCGGGATCGACGATGATCTGTCCGGGCAACGCGCGCGTGGACGGAGCACCGGCATCATTTGGTGGCTGCCCCAGCGCTGCCGAACCCAGCAACAGTGACGCAAGAGCGAGGGTGGAGAGAGGACAACGTGGCATAGTGAAGTTCCTCATTGGTCGGAGATGTTTCAACTCAACTCATTCTCTCGCCCGTGCCTTTTGGGAGGTCTTCGGCGCCATCGGCAATCGACACCCTCGTCGAGCGGACCGCCGCACAAGCCCGGCGCAGGTACTCGTTATACTGCCAGGCGCCGCTGCTGCCGGTCTGACGCGTAATCACGAGGTCGAGACTCGGCACAAACGCGATGAGCTGGCCGCCACTACCAGGCTTGTAGCGGGCGTCAAGCGGGATGCCTGCGCCGCTGCGTCCGCTCACGCCGGTGTGCCGTGCGGGCAATTCCCAGCCATGGGAGTAGACTTGCGGGTTGTACTTCCAACGCATCTCCGGGCTGCGCACGTCGTGCGTCGGCGCGGCGGTTTCGTCAACGAACCACTGGGGGATGACTTGCCGGCCGCCCCAGCGACCGCCGCGCAGCATGCAGTAGGCGATGCGCGCCAAGTCTCGCGCCGGCATGCCGCAGTGTTCGGAAGGATGGCGGCCAATCTTCTCGCCGCCGTCGCGATATTGGAACCACCATTTCTCAATGCCCAGTGGCTTGAAGAGCGCCTCGATGGCGAACTGGTCGTAGGGCTTGCCGGTCACGGTCTCGCACACCAGCGCGGCGTGGTCCAAGGCGAGGCTCGAATAGCCAGAGCCGGCACCGGGGTCGAAGGCGAGCTTGGCGGTGTTGGGGTCGCCCGTATGGCCCAGGACGTATTCCCAAGTGCCATCGTACCTCGCCCCGATTGCTTCCGGAGAGATGCCTGACGTGTGATTGAGCAGTTGCTTGACCGTGATCTTCGCCTTCCGCGGGTCGCTCAGCGGCTGCGCCCACGGGATGAAGTCAAAGGCCGGGTCGTCAAACTTCATCTTCCTGGGCGTCTGGCCCTGCTGGCTTTGCTCAGACGCGACGGCCAGCACCGTGGCACAGATGGCCTTGGAGACAGAGGCGACGCGGCGCGAGTCCGTCTTCGCGCTGTTGCCGCGCTCCACCTCCAGCACGATGAAGCCGTTGCGAACGACAACGGCGGCAAAGTCACGCTTGTCCGAGTCAAGCAGCCATTGCTTGAGTTCAGCCAGCTTGTCGGGGTCCATGCCGGCCAATCGGCGGATGTCTTCCGGCTTGTCCAGCTGCCGCCAGCCGCCCTTGGACTCGGCCGGTGGAAAGTAAGGTTCGGCCGCCGAGGCTGGATGTAAGAAAAGGCTAACGAGAAGGAAACTCCAAATCCCCAGCTGGTTCGTCCACTGCATCATGATTTTCATCTTAGTGCCTGGGCAAAAATAACTTGGAATTTTGGACTCGTCCTCGGCCTTCCAGCATTGAATGTCAACCCACAGTTGCTTCTCGGCGTAATGCCTCAGTTACGGGGGATCTTTGGTAGCCACGACAAGCGCGCTGGTTGTGGTTGTCGTGGACAGGTGTACCGGCGCAGGAAAGCCACGATGAATGCAGCGGACAGCGGTCCCCCAAGCACATTCATCGTGGCTACCAATGCCATGCGGTTCCCCCAGGTAACTGAGACATTAGTTCTGGGCCGTGCAAAGCCGAGGACGACAACGACGACGAGGACGAGTGAAGGCTTCCAGCATTCTGTTACCATCAAGTACAAGACTGCCAACTTAATCTTGCGCAGGCCCTTAATCTGTGCCGCAGCCGGATGCCGATATCGACGCCATTATGCGCGAGAGGCTTGATGCCGCCGGCCGGCAAAGGATAGGGGGACGGCTAAACTCGTTTCTGTCGCGAAACTCGCAAGGCCACGCCTGGCCCCGTTCTTGCGCGCTCTTCAGCGGTTCGGCTCCCCTCGCCCCAGCGGGGAGAGGGGTTGAGAGTGAGGGGCAGGGCAGGCCGCATCGATTCCCGAACCGAGCCCGAAGAGCCCCGCCAGATGCAGAAAGACAGGCGCATGTTGTCACACTGTGGTAATCCCCCTCACCCCCCGGCCCCTCTCCCCGCTGGGGCGAGGGGAGCCGACATTGTTATAGAAGACGGCTCAAAGCCACACACCACAGGACTTTCCGAGGTTCGCGACAGAAACTAGACTCGACCATCGGCCACGGGAGGCGCGCCGCCCTTGTCTGCGCAAGTTAGATCTTTACGCGGCGTTATGAGAATTTTGTTCTCGCGTCCCCGAGGTCTGAGAGCCCGAAGCGCGAGCGAGGGCCAGTCGCAATTACCCTCGCTGGCGCTTCGGGCTTTCAAGGTCATAGCCTTGGGGATATCAAGGGCGACAGCCCTTGGCTAGTTACTTAGAACTCAAACTTTAGCGCCAACTGCATAGTTCTTCCCGCGCCCGCCGAGAGAATCTTGCCGAAGGAAGCTGCGGCAGAGGCATTCGATGCGGGGTTGCCAAACTGAGGCGTGTTGAAAGCGTTAAAGAGTTCCCAGCGCAGTACCAGCCGTCGACTCTCGGAAAACGCAATCGCCTTGTTCTCAAGTTCAAGATGGCACAGTTTGCCATGTGTGCAAACAGGTCCGCATACATCGTAAAAATCACGATGTATGCGCCACCCAGAGAGCATGGGTTTCGACCATCCGTACCGTATCAGAACAATAGACGAAGGCCGAGTTGCTGAATCCGGCCTGGGCCGGACGAGGTGATGCGCCCAAAGTTGGTCCCGGCCGCCAGATTGGCAACCGGATTACCGAGACTCGCGCGGTTGAACGCATTGAAGGCGTCCCACCGGAGTTCCAGCCGCTTGCCTTCCCAAAAGGTAACCACCTTGGAAAGCGAGAGATCGAAAGTCACGGTTCCGGGACCGGTCAGGATGTTGCGTCCCGCGCTGCCGTACTGCCCAGGAGCGTTCGCCACGAACTTCGTGATGTCGAAGTAGCGCGCGATCTTCTCATCCTTGGAGCGGCCTGAGGGCAGCAGCGGGTCTCCCAGAAGGTTCGGACGCTGCGGCGTGAAAGAGCCTGAAAGCGCGGCGTCGCGGCCGGTTACCACGCTGAAGGGCATGCCATCCTGAATCGTGGCGATCCCGGAGAACTGCCATCCGCCGACAATCCGCCCCGCCCAGTCACTCCGCTTCCGAAGGAACGGCAGCTCGTAGATCCAGGACGAGACGAAGCGATTGCGGACATCGTTATCGCCGAGGCCACGGTCGGCGCGCCGATCGAACGGATTCTGAATGGTCCAGCCGTCGGAAGCGTCGGTGCGGCCCGCCGAGTCGATCGCCTTGGCAAAGGCATAGGCGGCCGTGAATGTCAGGCCTTGCGCGAAGCGCCGGATCAGGTTTAGCTGGAGCGCGTTGTAGCTGGAGTTCCCGTCGGTGTTGTATCCACGAATGGGCCCGAACACCGGGTAATGAATGCGGCGCTGTTCGATGTTGGTCGGCGTCGACTGCCCCGGGATGAACACCGCCGGGTTGACCTCGCGATAGGTGCCTTCGTGGCGGCCGAGCCGCCCACGTAGCTCACCTGCAGCATGGTGTTCGCGAACACTTCCCGCTCTAAGGTCAGGTTTAGGCTGTGCACATAGAGAGGGACGACGTCGCCGTCCAACGCATTGGACAACGAGATGGGGAGCGTGTAGGTCGGGTTGCTCACATCGATCGGCTTGCTGTATGGCACCTCTATAAAGCGTTGCAGGTCCGAAATCGGGCCGACTCTAGTTGTGCGGACGTCCGCCAAGAACGGCGGTACGTTCGACGCGCCCGACAGCTGTGCGATCAGCGGATCGTGGTTGATGCCGTAACCGCCGCGAAGGCTGGTCTTGCCGTCGCCGAAAACGTCGTAGGCGAAACCGAAGCGCGGCCCAAAGTTAAGCCAATGCATTTGGTCCGGATATTCGGGATCGCTGTCGTAAATGAGACCCACGGGCGCCGACGGCACGGACTGCGAGCGAACCCCGGCGCGGAACGAGCCGGCCGGGAAGTTGACCTTGCGCCACGGCGTGTAGATGTCCCAGCGGAGGCCGAGTGTCAGCGTCAGCCGGCTGGTGGCGCGCCAGCGGTCCTGAACGAAGAAACCGGGCGAGCGAGAACGCTTGTCGGTGTCGAGGAACTCGTCCTGCGCGAGGAACGAGGCGTTGGAAACCATGAAGTCGGCCAATGGATTGCCCGTATACGTGCCGTCGAAAAAGACATCTTCATAGATGAAGGGACCGAAGTAATTGCGCAGTCGCTGAAAGTCGGCGCCGAGCTTGATCTCGTGGCGTCCTCGGAGCCAGCTCAGGTCTCCGGAACCGTCCCAGGTCTCGCCGGTCCGGACCCCTGCGCGCGCCGAGAGGGCGTTGAAACGTCCGGTGACGAACAACAAGCGGAGGTAGTCGTCGTCCGGCCCGCCACGACCCCGGATGAAACGCGCGCCCAGCGAGGCGAGCGTGTCCTTCACGGTGTTCGTCTCAGCGTAGCGGAACCGGGTAAAGCCCAGGCGAAGGTTCAGCAGCACCGCTGGCGTAAATGTGTGCACGTAGCTGACAGTGCCGTTCTGCGCTCGATTGCCCAGGATCGAGCGTTGGTAGCCGTCCACGTTGCCGCCGGCGGGGAACGGGTTCTCGCTGGTGGGCTTGTCGTAAAAATACCGGAACGTCAGCCGTTTGCCTTCGCGAATATCGTAATCGAGGCGGCCCATGAACATACGGTCGCTGTTCGGAACTCCGACTTGGGCCACGTACTGACCGTTGGGGCGGTTGGGCAGCGGGATGCGCTGGAGCAGCTTCGCTGCGATCGGGTCGATCCGGTCCTGCGGGATGATCCCGTTGGGGAAGGGCTGGCCGGTGATGGGATCATTGGGACGCGTGCCGCGCGTATTCGAGAAGTCGCCGCGTCGCTCCGCCTCGGTGGGCGGGAAGGCCGAGGATACCAGCCGCTCCGACGGGCTTTCATAACCTTGGAATGCTGCAAAAAAGAAGGCCTTGTTCCGCCGGATGGGGCCACCGGCAGCCGCGCCGAACTGGTTGTAGCGAAGCTTGGGCACCGTGGTGGCAAAGAAACTACGGGCATCGAGCGCGTCGTTGCGCAGGAAGTGCCAGACCGCGCCATGGAGTTCGTTGGTTCCCGACCGGGTGACCGTGCTGATGGCCGCCGAGCCACGCTTGTACTCGGCTGTTACTCCGTTGGTAACGATACGGGTCTCCTGCAAAGCCTCCGGAGGCGGCTGGGTGATGGAAGCGCCTCGATGCGGGTAGTTTAGGGAGCTTCCGTCGAGCATGATGTTGGTCGAGTGAGCGCGGTTGCCGTTCACGTTCACAGCTTGCTGCAAGAAGGCAGGACCATTATTGGTGAAGACCCGCGTGGCCCCTGGGGTCAAAGCGGCAAGGGACAAGACGTTTCTTCCGTTCAGAGGCAGCTCCTCGATCCGACGCGTGTCGACCCGCGTGCCGAGTGTGCCAGTCGAAATGTCGACGGGCGAAAGCTCTGCCACCACCTCGATTCGTTGCGCAACCTCTCCGACTTCGAGGACGAAGTCGATCCGCGCCACCTGCCCAACGGCCAGCCGGATCCCGTCCCGGCGAATGGGCTTAAAGCTGTCGCGGTGCACATGCATTTGATAATTGCCCGGATTCAACAGCGGAATCTGGTAGTAGCCGTCATCATTGGTGGTGGTTTTCCTTTCGATGCCAGTGTCCACGTTGGTCACGGTGACGGCCACATCGGGAACCACCGCCTGGGTGCTGTCAGTGATCCTTCCAGCAATCTGGGCCATCTGGGCGTAGGCAACTCCGCTGCAGAGGGCTGTGAGAAGAGAGAGAAGGGTCAGGCGATACAAATTCAAATTGAGTTTGTTCATTTCTTCCTCCTGAAGGCAAGGCGGCCATCGGTGACCCTGAGGCGGCGGTCTCCCGCAGGACGCTGCGAAGTGAAAGAGTCAGGCTTTTGTGTTCAATGGCTTATTTTATTTTGAACTGGATTAATCTTTTGATTGCTTGTTGCGTCCAGGGAATCCAAGGTTGCTGGCGGTTTCCCAGGACGGAGAAAAAACTTGAATTTTCAAGCAGACCGCCGCTGAGAGCAGGGCCCCCGTCAAAGTCGTCGCTTTGAGATAGGGGTAGGGGCGGGCGTTAGCCGCCCCTACCCCTATCTGAACGCTTTGATTCTGACTCTGACGGAACCCTGCTGCTGAGAGATAGAGAGCGACCAAAGAGCAACAGCGGGGAAAAACTGCAAAAGTTAAAAGTGTTTCACCGCTTTCCAGGCTCGGCAGACGCCTGGCCGTCAGCCGCGCCAGCTCTCACTGTTCCTTGCGGCTGATCCAGTTTGGGTTTCCAATGAGGCCTCTGGCAATGGCCGCCTCCAGGTTCTCAAATTGGTTCTCTAAAGCAGGCAGCGACAAAGCTAGGCGCTGGGCCGCGTCATCTGCTTGCTCTCTTGGCAGACTCGGCTGAGCGAATAAGCCGTGGATCAGCCGGTCCAGTTCATCGACTGCGGCGAAAGCCAGTAACGCTCCGGCAGACCAATCAGAATCCTTCAGTGGGTCAGGTGGGATCTGTTCCTCTCCTGAAACTGCTGTTGAACTCTCTCCGAGATACGCAACCAGCACGGGCGCCAACAATTTGCGACCGTGGGAAACCTGTGCCTTCATTTCGGCGAGGTGGTCGCCCATCATGACTTCCAGTAACCACAGGCTCTGCTTGGAAAGGTGATCCCTCTTACCGGGGAAGGATTCTGCCAGACGCCGCAGCGCCCATGCTTCTGCCAGAGCCGCTCGGGACACGGCAGTCACCTGGTTCGACCAGGCGGCTACGAGTGCATTCAGGTCGGCCGCCTGGTTGGGGGCTCTTTCGTCCCCTGGAGAAAATCCTTCCGCCCGTGCTCTCAGAATCTGTTCCAGGCGATCCTGGATGGGAAGCCTGGTGGAGCGAACGGTCACGGTCTGGTCGGCGGAGGAGTCCTCCTTCATGGGACTGGAATTGGTCAAGTCCTGAGAGGAGGAAGAGTGCTGCTGCAACGCTTCCTCCATGGTTCGAATGCGTATCTTGAGAAACGGCACCCCTTCCAACGCCGCCCGCAGATCCTCCTTGCGTTCGGGCGTGGCAGCTAGCCCAGCTACCTCGATCTGTCCAGCGCGTGTTCGGATCACTTCGATGGGTTCTCCCAGACAGGCCTTCAAACGATGCAATGAATAATGGGCTTGAATCTCAGCTTCGATCAACTCAGAGGGGCTGGGGAGCGTTGCCGCTTTGGCGGTGATGATCTTCGGAATCTGAGCCGAAACCGGAGGCATGGGGTCTACAAACACAGGTAATTCCAGATGATTTAAGGCCACGACTTGGCTCGCCAGTTCGGCCAATTCATACTCTCGGATTTCACCCTCGCCCTGAATCTTCAAGTGCTGCTCCAAAGGATGCCAATCTTTGGCACGCAGGACCAGTTGGGCTTCCACGATCTCATCCACCTCTTTTGGATCCTTGGGCACAGTCTTAAGCACCAGAGCTTCGGGTTCTCCGGCCTGTTTCATTTTGAAAACTTCCTCAGTCCGCGGGCCCGCAGACTGCCGCCAGGCGCTGTACCCTTCAGCAGATAACGGCTGCCGCCAATCCAGGTGGTTGGCGCGAAAAGCTCTTTCCAGTTCAATGAGGACAGCCGGAACCGGGCCGGCCTGGTCTGGACTCAACCTGGCCAGAGCGGGGTCTGTTTCCCGGGCAATGAGCCGCCGGCCCTGAGAGTCCTGCAGGTAATGCCGGAAGCGAGAATGGGTCGTGTCGTTCCAGATTTCCAGCGTAACCACCTCATCGGGGGCCGGGATAGCAGCCTTGCGCCGCACTTCGACTTTTTGATAGACGACCGGTTGAGGCGCCTGACGAATCCGCTGTTGATGCGCCTCGGCAGCTTTTTCCAGCAGTTCATCGGCTGAAACGCTGATTAGCGGATTGACGCCCTGCATCCAAACGATCCCGGCCGCCAGCAACAACAGTCCTGCCGCCAGTCTCAAAGGGAGAGACGAAGCCAAAAAAACCGACCTCACCGAGCTCCAAATGGAAAAGAGCCCCGACCGCCTGGTTTGGCTGACGACCTGTCGCAGGTTGCTGCCAAAACTCCGCCATTCCAGAGGAGGCGATGGGACGTTAGGAGCAATGGTGTTGTGCAAATACTCCACGAAACTGGAAATCGCTGCTTCGATCTTCTCTTTCCTGAGACGGCAGCTCCAGCAGGCCCCCAGGTGTTGGCGTATCTTGGCGGTCTTATGAGCCGGGAGTTCGTTGTCAACATAGCGGAGCAACTCTTCCTCTGCGGGATGCCACACGCCCTTGAACCATTGTGCTAAAAGATGCTTATCCATGTGTTTTCCCGATGATGTTGGTTATGCCTCTGCGCAGAAACTCCACCACCGTTGAGGTGCTGATCCCCAGGATCTCCCCAATTTCCCGGTACCGCAGTCCTTCAGCCCTGAGTAACAGACATTGCCGTTGTTGCAACGAGAGTTGGGCCAGGGCGTCTTGAAGCTGGCGAGATTTCTCCTGCTGCAAGACCCTTTCTTCCGGGTTGGGTCCGGGGTCCTGGCGCACCTGGGTGAGTTCCTCCCACGAAACGAACTCAGCCGGGTTCTGGCGCTTCTGGCTTTTCCACTGATTAATCGCCAGATTGTGGGCCACCCGAAAGACCCAGGCGCGCACATTTTCGATTCGCTGTCCGCCCTGCAAGGCGCTGTACAACCGCAGAAAGGCCTCCTGCGTCACCTCTTCCGCCTCTGCCGGGTTGCCGAAGACCGCAGTCAAATAGCGATAAACCGGCTCCCGAAGATGCTCAAAGAGTTGCGACACCTTCTGATCGAGCGTCACGATTTCCTGCGTGAGGGCAAGTCGTTCTGGGCCAGCGCGCCTTTCCCCCTCCGCGCCCACCTCCGTATAGGTGTTTAATGAGAACATGGCTCCCGAGGCTTAATCGGCTGCGTGCAAGGTGTATGCTCTAGAGACAATCAGGCTGGGAATTTTTGTGACAGGACAGAAGAAATTATTTCAATCGTTAGCCTGGAATGTGTGGGTGCCCGTCCCTGTCGCCGTCCACTCTTCCGTGCGTGAGTTTATTTGCTGGAGCGAAGGAGCGCATGGGGGTGATTACGGGCCAACGCATTTTTGATCAAGGACCACTCTCACTTGACTCTGTGGAGCCTCGACTAATGCCTGTCTCCTTACGTTATGATATGGTTTCCAGGGTCAGATCCAAAACACTGCTTCGCTCCTGGTACCAAGATGCTCTGCCCGCGCAGGCTGCCCGTCTTTTCCAAGATGTAGGGAGGAGCGACAGCCTGGGCCATCCTACCCATGCGAGTTTGTGTCTTTTTGTTACTCTCCTTTTTACTTCTCGTAGCCCATATCGGGAGCGACAGTGCGGCTACAGACAGGCGCTCACGGGGCGGAGAGCCTCAATCTTCTGGACCTCGGAAAAGTGAGAGCGACTTCGAGCGCCTGACCGGTGCGGCGATTTCCGAACGCCGTACGAAAGACGCTCTCCAGCTCTTGCAGGAGGGAGTCGAGCTTTATCCGAAGTGGCGCGAAGGTTGGTGGCGGCTGGGCCTGCTCTGGTATCAGACCGAAAACTACCCGGCCGCTCGAAAAGCCCTGGACCGGTTGGTGGAGTTAGAGCCGAAGCGGGGAGCCGGTCTGGCCCTGCTGGGCCTTTGCGAGTTTGAGATGGGAGATTACGGCCTTTCCTTCGAGCATCTGCAGCGCGGGCTCTCGCTAGGGTTGCCCGCCGTGCTTGAACTGGGCGATGTGGTTCGGTATCACCAGGTACTGGCTTCGATTCTAACCGGAAGGTATGAGTTGGCGCAGAAGTTGGCAGCCACTTTCGCCCGCAAGGGCGAACGCACCGACGAGGTGCTGGTGGCGGCGGGTCTGGCGGCGCTCCGGCTTCCCCTCTTGCCCGCGAAGCTCTCACAGGTGCTGGACGCGGATTATATCGCCTTAATTCGCGAAGTTGGGGAGGCTCAATTTCTCTTGGCCAGCCGCCAGGGAGCGGAAGCCTCCCAGCTTTACGAGAGCCTGACGGGACGCTACCCCAAGGCACGTAATTTGCGCTATGCCTACGGCGCGTTGCTTTGTGATCGAGGAGAGCTGGACAAGGGCCGATCGCAATTTCTGGCAGAGTTAACCCTTACCCCCGGAAGCGTGCTGGCGCGTTTGGGACTGGCGTTTGTGGGGCTGCAGCGAGAGACCGTTTCCGAAGTTCTGCCCTGGGCGCGCGAGGCGGTGCAACTGGATCCGAAATCGCAGGTCGGCTATTACCTTTTGGGCAGCCTGCTGGTAAAAGAAGAGAAGTTGGAAGAAGCCGCGCGGGCGTTGGAGAACTGCCGGGATCTCAATCCTTACGCCAGCCGCGTCCACTACGTGCTGGCCCGGGTTTACCGCCGGCTGGGGCGGAAGGCAGAGGCTTTGCGCGAGCAGGAGGCCTTCGAGCGAACCCGTGCAATCGACGACGCCATTGAGAACTACGGACTGGTCCCTGCCGCCGTGCTGGAAAAAGTCGGTGAATCGGACCTGCGTTGATGAGTTGGAAAGAAATGTCATTGACCTTCCTGTTCGGGCTAGCTTGCAGGGCTCCTCGGAGCCGCTTGGAATGCTCGTTCCAGCGTCCACTGGTTTTGGTGCTGAGCCTCTTTCTTGGGCTCGCTGTTTCCATACTTTGTCAGGAGCCTGCACCCAACCTTGCTGCGCTCAAGGCACAGGCTTCATCGGGTGATGCAGAGGCTCAGTATTTATTAGGTGTCTTCCACTTTACTGGGCGTGGCGCCCCAGAGGACAAGGGGCAGGCAGTTGCTTGGTTTCGCAAGGCGGCAGAACAGGGGCATGCCAAGGGTCAGTACTGGCTGGGCCGCATGTTTGCCACAGGCCAGAGCGTTTCTCAAGACTCCGCAGAAGCCATCAAGTGGTACCGCAAGGCGGCAGAACAGGGGCTGGTGGAAGCGCAAGTGAGCGCCGGCGAGATTTGCCTTCTGGGTGGCCAGGGGGTCAACCAGGATTTTGGTGAAGCCGCCAAGTGGTTTCGCAAAGCGGCCGAGCAAGGGGATGCGGCAGGAGAGTGCAAGTTGGGAGTTCTCTACCTTGGCGGTCGCGGCGTTCCCCAGGACGACGCGGAAGCGGTTAAATGGATTCGACGATCGGCGGAGCAAGGATACCTCAATGCGCAGTTTCTTCTCGGGACAATCTACGGCGAGGGCCGGGGAGTCCCTAAGGATCTGGTCGAGGCGGCTCGCTGGTTTCGGAAGGCAGCCGACCAAGGCGATCGCGATGCTCAAGTCAATCTCGGGGGGCTTTATGGACAGGGGCTGGGGGTACCGCGTGATTACACCGAGGCGGCCAAGTGGTACCGCAAGGCAGCGGAGCAAGGGGATCAGAATGCCCAATCCTTTCTGGGATTCCACTTTGCCAACGGCTTAGGCGTGCCGCAAGATCAGACCGAAGCCGTCAAGTGGTATCGAAAGGCGGCCGAGCAGGGACAAGTTTCAGCTCAGTTTAGTCTCGGCCTGGCTTTTGCCAACGGGCTGGGGGTGCCGGTGGATGGCCCTGAAGCCGTAAAGTGGTTTCGTCAGGCAGCCGGGCAAGGACATGTGAAATCCCAATATTACTTGGGCTCGATGTACCACAAGGGTGAAGGCGTCCAACGTGATTTAGTTGAGGCTTTGAAGCTCTTCAGAACAGCCGCCGTACAAGGAAGTCCGGATGCAGCCCTCAAATTAGGTCAGGTGCACGCGGCTGGTGAAGGCGTTCCGCAGGACTATGCAGAGGCGGCTAAATGGTACCTTCAAGCAGCCATGCGAGGCGTAGTGGAGGCCCAATTCAGTTTGGGCACCCTCTACGAAAAAGGTCTCGGTGTCAACCAAGACCTGGTTTCGGCCTACGTCTGGTACAGCGTCGCTTCTGCCCATGATCAGCGGGCCAAAGAGCAGGCGGAAAAGCTGGCCACGCAGATGTCGCCCGCCCAATTGGAGCAAGCGCGTCCCAAGATTGCTGAAATCCAGGCCCGGCTTCGGCGTTGAAGCGGAGCGGCGGTTTCCCTCGCCGACACACTTGTCTCCACTTTGGCTTATTTGCCGTTGCTAATTTTGTTCTTTGAGCGGAATCGCTTCAAGGTTGCCAAAGGTCACATCGCTGTTGTGCGCAACCAGCAGTAGCGAACCGGAGGAAAAATCTTCGCCCCCTTCGATCGATTCCACCGCCCAGGCTTTGGGTTCGACTTCTCCACTCGCCCAGATCTTGGTGCGATAACGGGTGTGCCGATCTGGCAGGGATTCGACTCGCGCTTTCATCCAGTAAGTTTTGCCCAGGGTGATGGCCGTTCGCTCGGTCGAGTAAACAACGCGCGAATTCTTTCCGCCCTCGGCGATAATGCGCCAATGGCAGCCTGTCAGGTCGGGGAACAGTTGAAACTCCGTGGCCGCGCCCAGGGGATGCCACTGCACGTGAGGCTGTTTTCCATCCTCCGTGTGCCCTCGCCAGCGCAGCGAGATTCCCGCGTGGGTTACGCCATAGTGTGGCGGCCCCTTGGGGGGCCCGGTGAAACCGTGAAAGGTTACTTGGACCGTCACTCCGTAATTGGTCCAGGTCAGATCGCCAATAGCCAGCACGCGATCATAATAGGGCTCGACCGTACGCGCCCCCTGCGCCTCCAGTTTCCATCGACCGTCCACGATCTGAGCCACCCTTGGGATGGAGCCGGCTTTGCTCCAGTCGATGCGGTAAGGCAAGGGCCAGACCTTCCCTCTCCGGTAGTGAATAGTCACTTCACAAGTCGCCTGGTTCTGCCTGGCATCCTGGGCAGAGAGGATAGCGAGGTTGGCCCCATCTTTCAGCTCTGCAATGTCGATCTCAAGATTGAAGTCCCCCGGAGAAGCCAGGCGATGTTGATCGGGCCCAAGCGAAAGCGGCAAAGGCGCTTGACCGTTCAGAGCATATTGCAACGAGACTGGGCCAGGAGCGGCGCAGACACGACCCAAAACATTCACCCATCGCTGAGGATTTCCCGACTCACCAAAATACTGCCCCGTGCCGTGCCAGATCTCGATCCGCGGTGGTCCACTACCATGAACTGTCTGAACCGCCTTCACCTGTGGCAACGTCTCCGCTGGCGTCAGAACTAGCAGAGCGATTCCTATATAACAATACAAGAGCTTTGGGTGGCGCACACATGGCGCAGTTTGCCATGTGTGCGGCGGCGGATCGCAGACATCGCCAAAGACACGATGTCTGCGCCACCCAGTTCGATCTGTAACAATATTTCGGAATGGTTCTACTACTAACAGGAGCAGGGTGAAAGAGAGTCTCCGAATCATTCTCAGCTTCTCAGCCATCTGGAAGAGACCCACGCCACCTCAGACCGGAGGAAGCGTGAGTTTGGTACCGTGAGACGGGCGCTTGAAAGCCCCGAGCGCAAGCGACGGGTATCGTCGAGTCCCTCGCTGGCGCTTCGGGCTTTCAATATGTCCAATCTTCCGTCGAAGTCCCTCGCTGGCGCTTCGGGCTTTCAATATGCCAGCGGTTGGCTGAAGGCTCTGATTCTGACTCTGACGGATCCCAGCCCGGCTCAAAACCGAACCCTGAGATTGATTTCCACCTGCCGGGGGTCGAAGGTGGCAAGGCCGTGCGTGCCGTAGCTCGAACCGGCAGAAACGGCGCCCAGAGGCGTATTGGTCGCGGGATCGGCCCGGGTAACGACACCGCCCAGGAAACTGTCGTAGCTTCTGAATTGAGTGTGGTTGAAAAAGTTGAACACGTCAGCAGACAACTCGACAACGAACCTTTCGGTAGCCTGGAAGCTGCGGGCAATGCTCAGATTCACGTTATTTCGCCGCGGGTTGCGCAAGCCCTCATAAGTCAGTCCAGAAGTCCCATACCAGTAACGATCCTCGATAAAGGTACCTGGAGCATTGGGGTTGGGAATGACTCTGGCACGAAAGGCATCCGGGTTGTACTTCAAGAAGCTGTTGGCATTAGGCCTGATATTGCGACCCGAAGGCAAGGTTATGGTGGTCTTGCCGTCATACCAACCTTGCAACTGTTGAGGCAGTTCCAGGGGCACTCCAGGAACGACATCTGGCAGACTGTTCAGCGAGCCAAACACACGGAACTGCCCCTCCCCGGCTCCTGTGCCCACGACCAACGGCAAGCCGCTTTGAAAGACGCCCACACTGCCCAGCCGCCATCCGCTGGCGATGTGCCTGAGCACACGGTTCTCCACCGCAAAGCGTTTGCCAGTGCCAAAGGGCAGCTCGTAAACCACCGAGTAGACCAATCGATGCGGGACATCTGTGGTCGAGAGTTTCCGGTTGTTTCTAAGATTCACCACGTCGCGAACGAAATTATCGTAGGCCGTCACGTCATTGTTGCCGTTGGCGTGCGCCTCCGTGGTGGTGAAATCTAAGGACTTGGACCAGGTGTAATGCGCGTTGAATTGTAATCCCGCGGCGAAACGGCGATTAACCTGTAGGATCATGGAATGATAATCGGAAAAGCCCGGTGTGACCTGCAACGGGGTACCAAAGAAGAGCGGATAGCGGGAATCGCGGATCTGACGGGGAATAACGGTCTGCCCCAATGCCCCCTGGAAGGGGAGGGTTCCCCCAGGGTTGAAAGGATTCGGAACCAGGCTCTGCGCGGGATCGCTGCCGGTCTGCACGTACCCTTTCCCGGCC
This sequence comes from Acidobacteriota bacterium, assembly GCA_022616615.1. Lineage (GTDB taxonomy): Bacteria > Acidobacteriota > Terriglobia > Versatilivoradales > Versatilivoraceae > VFZK01. Next base: position 2,923 of record JAKEER010000837.1, on the reverse strand, counting down.
AAATCACTGTTGGCGCCAGAGCAGTTGGCGCCATTGCGATAGCACTCCAGGGTGGCCGCGGGCAGGGCCCCCAAAGCTGTCAACGGGAATCGGCCGATAGGCAACTGGGTGCCCTTCGAGGCGGAGTATCCAGCCGAGACCAGCCAGGTCGAGCCCAGACTCTTTTCGATAAAGACGTTCCACTGCTGCATCCTCCCATTGAGAAAATTATGCCGGTCAAAGAGAAAGGCGGTGGCTCCGTAAAGTTGGGGCGCCCTGGGATTAAAGCCTATCGCGGGCTTTCTGCCGGTGACGACGGCATCATGGAAGGTACCGATCGGGACTCCGTTGGGATTGGTCCCGTAAGGAAGCTGGTTGACGTCAGTGACAAAGGGAGTCGTCCCATAGGTGAAGGGCCCGTCATAATAGCCGGTGTTGGTCGGAAGGTAGGTTATGCCATATCCTCCGCGCACCACCCAGGTATCGCCGAGTCGATAGGCAGCGCCTACGCGAGGTCCAAAATCCTTGTAATGGGTATCCCACAGATTGCGGCTATACCCTCCCTCCCCTACAAAAGCCAGGGCCCCTGGCGTGTTAAAGGGATTGGTCGCGTCACGGTCAAAGGAGGTCATGCGATTGTAGCGCTCGGTGGGACCGGGTTGCAGGTCCCAACGCAGCCCGAGGTTTAAGGTCAGCCGCGGAGTGGCACGCCAGTCATTCTGCGTGTAAATGCCAAAGTATTTCTGGGCGAAAGCCGGCAAGACCGTAAACGCCCCGCCCAGGCCCCAACTGCCTGCCCCGAGCAGATGGCTGGCCTCACTCAACCCCGAGGTGGCCGCCGTCGGGTTCTGCACTCCCGCGCCAGTGGCGGTGATGAATTGGGAGGTGTACGACCCTCCGCAAGTGCCACACCAACCCGGAGTGTCAAGCCTCAAGGCTGCCTCTTGGAAATCGTGATAGTTAGAGAGGTAGATGCGGTATTCGGCTCCGGCCTTCAAGGTCCACTTGCTCAGCGTCTTACTCACACTGCCGACGACATTGTGATTGGTTATCCGATCATGCTTGTGCTGGTATTGCTGCAGACCGAGAGCGCTCCAGCGGGAGACGTTCGCGGTGTCAATGGCAGAGCCCGGCAGCGGAATTAATCCCTGGATCTCCTTGGGAACTCCGAACTGGTCATAGTTAAAGTCTGGAAAGACGTTGCTGTCTGACCGGCTGTTGGTCCGTGTAATACCGTAACGAATATCTACCAACAGCGTCGGACTGAAAACGATCGTGTCGCCAATCGAGGCATAGGGGTTCTTGTCCGAGGTGATCGGCGGACCGGCCCAACCAAGCTGATTGATATTGAAAAAGGGACTATCGTCTCCCCAGATCGAAGGGGTGGTAATAGTGCCTTTCTGAATACCGAAAGCCCCGTAAAGCGAATGTTTTTGGCTGAGACGGTAATCCACGCGGGAATTAATATTGTTCCGGCTGAATCTCTGAATCACGCGCCGAAAGTAATTGTTGTTGTTATAAACATCGTCGGGCGTTCGGTTAGAGGCCGGATAGAAGCTCAGCAGCTTCAAAGCAAAAGGATCGGCGCCACGGGGACCATTGCGGACGTCGGCGTTGGGAATCTCCGCCCGCTCATAGAGATTCGGGCCGATCTGCCTGACATTGAACGGATCAAAAAGCCGGATGGGCGTAGGGACCCCGTTCACGTTAGCCAGAGTCTTGCTGAAATCCCCCAGCTTTTCTGCCGCCGTGGGAACAGTAGCAAATCCGTTCAGACCCACCGTATGCCGGAGGCCTTCGTAGCTGACAAAGAAGAACGCCTTGTCCTTAACGATAGGCCCGCCTCCAGTGGCGCCGAAAGAGTTCACTTTGAATGGCGGGCGGGAGACTTTGAGGGCGTTATTGGCGAAGGTATTGGCATTGAGGGCCTCGTTTCTGATGCGGTCGAATACCGAGCCGTGAAACTCATTGGTGCCACCCTTGGTGATAATCGAGATGACTCCCATGCCTCTTCCATATTCAGCCGAGAGGTTGTTGGTGATCGTCCGGACCTCTTGAATTCCGTCCGGATTGGGGATCACGGCCGTCTCGTTCCAGGCGGTCCCCTGAACGCTTACGCCGTCGAGCTGAATGCCATTGGTAGAAACCTGCCCGCCATTGATCGAGATGGCTGAAAAGGCTATTCGCCCGTTCAGGCCGATACCAAAGGAGCTGGAGCTGGTGGTGTCGTTCAACGAATTCCGTCCCACGACCCCAGGCTGCAGCGTGGCAAAGTAAAAAGGATTGTGGTTAATGTTGGGCACCGCCTTGATGACGCGTTCGTCCAGAGCACTCTGCACGCTGGTCGTCTCGGTCTGAAGCTGAGCCACATTGGCATTGACTTCGATGCGTTCAGTAATTTCGCCCGGTTGGAGCTTAAAATCCACCCGCAGGGTTTGGTTCGCCTCCAGGATATTACCCAGCGACACCGCCGTGCGGAATCCGCTAAATTCCGCCGAAAGCCGATAGGTCCCCGACGGGAGATAGGGCACGACGTACTCCCCTTGATCGTTGCTAGCTACCTCTAAAGAGATTCCCGTATTTTGGTTGAGCAGGGTGACTTTAGCGCCGACAACGGCAGCCCCGCTGATGTCACGCACCGTTCCCACCAGAGTGCCTGTAATGATCTGGCCCCAAATCAGCCCGGGCAAAGCCACCGCCAGTGCCGAGAGCAGAAGGATTCTTTTTGCATTCACGCTTGAGAGAGGGTTAGAGCTGTTCATTGTTGTCCTCCAAGACAAAATAGAGAGCAGGATCCCGTCAAAGTCATCGCTTCGACCCAACCAACGGTGTGAGCCGGTTGGCTGGAGATTGGACATTTTTTGGAGTGGCGAAGCCCACCCTGGGAGCGCGGGCGTCCCGCCCGCAATTGTGGCCGCAGGCCATCGGAGCGGCCTCCGGCCGC
>JAKEER010000836.1 GCA_022616615.1 Acidobacteriota bacterium | reverse complement strand
TATTGCCCAAGAAGTGGTCGATGAGGCCGGCGTACTATACCGAGCCTGGAATCCTTCACACGGGATCGGGGTCGCTGACGCTCTGCTGGCCGCAACCGTAATGTTGACCGGTGGTCAGTTGTTCACACAAAACCTGAAACACTACCCAATGCCTGGCATCACAGTCTCCAAGGCGTGGTGACTGGGCTGCCTTTGTGATAGGTAATTAGCCGAAAGACTCAGGCGCCACGCGCGAAATGATCGATAAGAGGAAAATGAAGCTCGACGAAAGGCAATTGGCATTAAGCATAGCTTTTCAACCAATAGTGCTCTCCCCCGTTCTAGTCACACCCCGAAACGCGAAGCGCACCGTCCTTCATGAGCAGTACGGACAGAAACTAATCATTAACCCAGAACTTAGCCGCTCGCTCATTTCCTTTCAGGCGAACAAATCAATTCCTTACTACCGGTGGCTGAAGTACAAAGAAGCATTCTCTTCAGAATTTGTTCTTTATATTTTAAGCAAATTTAAGGCTCCCAACTTTGCGGCTCGTGTCCTAGATCCGTTTGCTGGCGCCGGCACCACCTTGACGACAGCCACAAGAAATGGCTGTCAGGCGACAGGTATTGAGTTGCTACCTGTAGGGACTGCTGCAATCCGGGCGAGACTTTACGCAGACACAGTCGACATCTCCAAATTTCAACGCTATTTGCGCCGTCTTGAAGAGTATTCCTTCGAGCCACCCCGAAAGAATCCTTACAAATTCCCCCATTTGCGCATCACCCGAAACGCCTTCTCGGCCAGTACGGAAAAGGCTCTATCGGGTTATTTTGCATTTCTCAACACGATTGAAAATCAGGACGTTCGATTTCTCTTTTGGTTTGCCTGCCTTACTATCTTGGAAGAAGTCAGTTACACGAGGAAGGATGGGCAATATCTCCGATGGGACCCACGCTCTGGAAAGAGCCTGAACTCACATTTCACTAAAGGCCCCGTGCTGCCCTTCAGACCTACAATTTTGAGAAAACTTCACCTCATGCTCGATGATATTGCTAGGCGAAAAGGGGAAACTCTTTCGCGAAACGTCCATATCATCGAGGGTTCATGCCTTAGAGAATTACCCCGCATCAGTGACGGCTCTTTTGATCTTGTCATCACCTCACCGCCCTACTGCAATCGTTACGATTACACTCGGACGTATGCGCTTGAACTCGCCTTCCTCGATTACAGCGAGGAGTCAACTAAAGAGCTAAGACAGTCCCTTCTTTCTGCCACAGTTGAAAACAAAACAAAGCGTGAACTGCTGGCAGAGCACTATCGGACCATCGATAAGCAAACCTCGTACGCTGCCGCGATAGATGCTTTTCGCATGCAAGGCGCTCTTCACGAAGTTCTCGGGATCCTGTACGAGGCACGAGATGCTGGCAAGCTGAACAACAACAACATTCCCTCTATGGTGGAGAACTACTTTTTTGAAATGAATTTAATCGTCCATGAATTAGCCCGTGTCCTCAGTCCAGGTGGCCATGTTGTTATGGTCAACGATAACGTTCAGTTCTACGGAGAAGAAATACCTGTAGACCTGATCTTGTCGGACCTTGCAAGGCGTGCTGGCCTACCGATCGATTGTATTTGGGTGCTTTCCCGAGGGAAGGGTAATAGTAGTCAGCAGATGGGCATTCATGGTCGGAATGAAATCCGGAAGTGTGTCTACGTATGGTCAAAACCTACTACTCATCAGAACTGAGCAACCCTCCCAAAAATAACAATGGCAGAATCCAGCAGCTACACCGACGACTTGCGCCTGGTGAAATCCCTTCTCATCGTTACCTCATTACAGAAACGACATGACCTCAAAGCACTACAATTTTTGCGTGAACTTTCCCAGGAAATCCCTTGGGAACCATTAAGCAACCTGATGATAGATCTTCCATCACACGCTCCGCTTAACTTGAACGGCGCCCGGCAAAGCTTTTGAGACCCACTACCGTTTTGTTGCGACACTCAGAAATGGAAAGACATCACGATGATTTCGGGTCCGGCCGGTCTTCGATTGGTCAAAGGGTTTCATGACGAAACTTTGCGGGGAGAATGGCAGGATCATCGTTCGTCACGCCTCGGCATACACTACCGCTTGATTTACAAAGTGATGCCGAAGGACAGACTTTTGCAGGTCATCAGCATCACCACCCATGACTATCGGAGGAAGTGAGATGAAGAATTTCAGACGCGCCAAGAAGGTCGGGGAATCGGTTCGAATCGTTAGAGCGTGTCTTAAAACCTAGCTGGCGGGCGCAGGCTGAGGGTCGGCAGGAAACCGTCGTCATTCCGGACAAGCGCGGCGCGAGCCGGAATCCAGGCTGGATTCCGCTTTCGCGGGAATCTGGAGATTGGACGTTTTTTCCGGTCTTTCGCCGGCTTTTCGGTTGTTGTGAGCGCGGTCTGTGCAGAGCCGTGACCAAACAAGGGTTTCGCTGGCGGAACGCACTGACTCGACACGAAGCGTGCGTTTGACGCAGGCACCCTGGGTGGCACCCTGGGAGCGCGGGCGTCCCGCCCGCCTCGGAGCAGCCGGAGGCCGCTCCGATGGCCTGCGGCCACAATTGCGGGCGGGACGCCAGGCGGGACGCCCGCGCTCCCAGGGTGGGCTTCGCCACTCCAAAAAATGTCCAATCTCCAGATTCCCGCTTTCGCGGGAATGACGAACCGAGGCACACCGGGCATAGGTTCCTTGGCCGCTCCGGCCCAGCGGGTTTTCAGACACGCTCTAACTGGTTTCATTCAGTTGTTCAATGAGCTCTTTCTTCAAGCGGGCGAGGTGCAAGATAACCTCATGGCGCAGGAGACTGGGGGCTCGAGGCCCTTATTTGGGGATGTGGGATCGGGGGCAAATCATATTTAAGAATATTAAGTATTGCCTGTAGCCATCACATCTTTCCGCAAAGCAAGGAGTCTTGATCGTCTTCGTCAGTAAGCCCGAAGCTCAAATCCATGGTAGACAAACGGTGACACTTCTAGGAAAAGGAAAAGCTGACTCTATCTTCCCTACCGTCCCCCGTCTCTTGCCCTTCTTCCCACATCTTCCGATCGATCGTTCCTGACTTCTACACGGCCCAGGGCCGTCAACACCTCTGTCGACGTGAACGCAGGCCGCCTCGCCGATGAAAACAGGTGCGTCACTGCTGGAACGGAGGCAGTACGACATCCTGGCGAGAGTAAGAACACCCGCGCGAAGACACCGTAGCCGAAGTCAGAAAGTGCCTTGAATACTGCAAAGACTCCTTGGCTTGGGGCGTGGCGCGGATTAAGATCCAATATTCCATTTTGGCAACCCACATATCTTCTTGCCAACTAGGTCGATGGAGGAGGAGAAATGAAACAGGACAGAATCACGCGGCGGAAATTCATGGCCGGTACGACAGGGGCTGCTGTCGGGGCAATGATTGTGCCACGGCAGGTGATCGGAGGTCCCGGTTACCAGGCCCCTAGCGACACCGTCAATGTTGCGGTCGTTGGCTGCGGGGGCCAGGGCGCATCGGACACAACTGAACTCGTAGTTGGGGGCCAGAATATCGTGGCGCTGGTGGACGTGGACTTTGGCTTTGTGGATAAAGCGGTGGCTCGGCGAACTCGAGGCCGTGACGGCCAGCCCAACCAGAATGCAATCAAGTTGCAGGAGGCCTTCAGCAAGGCGAAACGCTACGTTGACTTCCGCAAGATGCTGGAACAGCAAAAGGACATCGATGGAGTCTTGGTAGCCACGCCCGACCACACCCACGCGATCATCGCGAAGGCTGCGATGGAGTTGGGCAAGCACGTTTACGTGGAGAAGCCGCTGACTTGGTCGGTGCACGAGGCCCGCGTCCTCCGCGAAACGGCGCTGCGCACCAAAGTTGTCACGCAGATGGGCAATCAGGGACATTCCAGTGAAGGAGCCGCGCTCATCAACGAATGGATACAAGCCGGTGTGATCGGCCCTGTGAAGGAAGTCCACGTCTGGACCAATCGCCCGATCTGGCCACAAGGCATCCCACGTCCCGGAAAGCCTTCAGCCGCAGCGGAAGCACCGGCGGAGGTATCAGGGGCAGGCGCGCCAGGCGCGGGAACTGCTGCCGGGCCGGGTGCTGGACCAGGTGCAGGTCCGGGAGCCGCGGGTGGAGGGAACTTCGGCAATGACTGGACGTCACGCCAGCTCAATAGAACGCTGGCATCAGCGATGGAAGGCGGGCATGCTGTGCCCTCGGGCGTAGACTGGGACTTGTTCCTCGGCCCAGCCCCTGAAGTGGCTTACCATCCGCTCTATCATCCTTTCAATTGGCGCGGCTGGTTGGACTGGGGGACAGGCGCAATCGGCGACATGGCCGCGCACCTGATTGATCATCCATACTGGGCGCTGGGGCTGACTTACCCGGCCAGCATCGAAGCCACTTCGACGCCGTGGGGGACCGACAGCAAGAACAATCCGGTCAGCTACCCACTGGCAACGCAGATCGTTTACAAGTTTCCGGCGCGCGGTTTACAGCCGCCGGTGACGATTATCTGGAACGACGGCGGCCTGATGCCGCCGCGTCCTGACCTGCTGCCCGAGGATGTGCCGCTGGATCGTGGCGGTGGCGTCATCTTCAGCGGCGAAAAAGGCATCCTCACCCACGGGACTTATGGCGCGAATCCGAAGGTCTATCCGATATCGTTGATGGAAGCGGCGCAGAAAGTGCCGAAGACGTTCCCGCGCATTGAGACTACTGACGATGTCAACCGTTCGGCAAAGCACCGAATGAATTGGGTCAACGCGATCAGGGGCAAGGAAAAAGTGACGTGTCCGCTCGAATACGCCGGACGGCTGAACGAAACAATGCTGCTTGGCGTTGTGGCAATGCGCACCGGGCAAGGCAGAAGGATTTACTACGACGGAGAGACCGGCAGTATTACGAACGTCGCTGACGCCAACCAGTACCTGCAACGCGACTATCGCAAGGGTTGGAGCCTCTGACGCGGCCAGGCATGGGGAAAGCAGTCTGGGCCATCAACAAGATCAATGCAGCGGTCATGGGGTTATCCTCTCCTTTTTCTAACAAAGCCGACGAATGGGTGCGAGGCTGTCAAAGCCAGCATCGAAACTCAAAATATCGTTGATACGGTGCTCTCTCATGATAGCGGCATGGATAGCATCGCGCGCCGAAAGTCCCTGGCAGCCCAACAGCAAACCTCTGGCTTCCAGCACCGTCTGCTCCGTGATGGGCAGGATTTCATCCACCAAGCCATACAGCGCATCAAAGCAGGGCTGGATAGCATCGCGCGGTTGGATGGCGCTGTAGCGGTGCAAGATCTCCTGCATCACCTCAGCGTCGGCCACCATTTTGCGGCCCTCGGCAGCCAACTGCTGGCAAAGCTCCATGGCCCTGGCTTTAAGCGGGTGCTGCTCGCCGACCAGGTACATCGGGATGTTCGAGTCAATGAGGATCACTGGCAGCGCCCTCCTGATAACCGCGCTCAATCTCAGCCAGCATTTTTTCAACCGGGCCGGAGGGGAAGGCATGCCGGGAAGCCTTGGCAATCGCTTTCAGCTTCTCGGCGGCTGGCCTCCGGCTCACCTCACGCTGGCTCTGGCGCAACTGCTGGCGAACCCATTCGCCCACCGTCAGCCGGGCTTGGCGGGCTTGCCGCTCCAGCAACTGGTATTCCTGATCGTCCATCACAACCTGCAATCGTTTACTCATGCTATGAGTATAGGAGAATCAATGAATGAATCAAGGGGGTGCAATTGAAACTTACGTACATCATTTGACGGTCGTTGCGGATGCGCGGCGTCCTGTGCGGAGAGCGGAGCTCAGGCTCGTAGTGAAGCACGCCAGTGCTTCCGCGCCCCTGTTCTAATCTAGTAAAGAGCGGGGGTGCTTCAGCGCATTGATGTCAACTTAAGGCGGTTTCGTCCATGATTGGCGCAGAAAGCGCGTCAATCATGGCTACCAAGACGACTGCCTAGGGCATGGGTAGCCACGATTGGCGTGCTTTTCGCCAATCGTGGGCCCGTCCTACCTTAAGTTGACATCAATGGCTTCAGCGCCACGGGCGTGGCGCACTACTAGCGGGGAAACGCCGGCCTCCTGCTGCTGCACGTCTCGGCACGTCAGTTTCAATTGCACCGAAGGCCCAAGCCCCAGTTGACTTCCCTGACGCCTACGAACTAGAATTTCGTAAGTAACGCGACACTCTCCTCCTTTCAAAAAAAACGAGAGGCAGCACATGGCTCTTCAGTCGAGGTCTAGTCTCTGCCAATCCAGATCTTACCTTCGACGCCGGTCCGCCTTGCGCTGCCTGTTTGGCGTGTTCGTTGGTCTGGTCTTCTTGCCGCTAATAGTCGGATATGGCAAAGAAGATCTACCCGGGAAAGATACAGCCGCAACTGAACTTGTGCCCGGCAAATCGCTCAGTGGAATGATTCCCGCCGGAGGCAGCCAGTATTATTGGATTAGCCTGAGTCCGGGACAGTTCCTCCATGTTACGGTCGACCAGAATCAAAATGACTTGGTCATAACGATCTTTGGCCCAGAAGAGCAAGAGCTCGGTCAGGCGGACGGCCGACCCTACGGTCTTGAGCCGGTGTCATTCATAGCGCAGCGTCAGGGGAAGCACAGGCTGAAACTCTCCCCAGTTCAGAGTCAAATGACACCGCTGCCCTACGAGATTCGAGCCTTCGAGTTGCGCAGGGCAACAGACCAAGACCAACGCTGGATGGCTGCACAGACAACCTCCACGCAAGCGAAGAGATTGCAACAGGAAGAAACGGCAAAGTCCCTCGCAGCTGCGCTCGAAAAATTCAAAGAGGCGCTGCCGTTATGGCAGAGGCTAGGCGACCGTCATGGAGAAGCTCACACCCTCAACCGCATCGGCTATATCACCAATCGCCTGGGTAGCAAGACAGAAGCATTGCCCTGCTTGGAGAATGCTCGGCAGGTCTTTCAGGAATTGTCAGACCGAAACGGCGTGGCGCACACGCTGGTGGGTCTGGGGGTCGTTCATGATGATTTAGGCAATAAGCCCAAGGCGCTGGAATACTATACCAAAGCTTATGAGCTGTTCCGTTCCCTAGACCACAAGTCTGGCCAAGGCGCGGCGCTGTTGAACACGGCTGTGATCCACACCGGTACCGGGGACAGACGCAAGGCGCTGGAGGTATATCAGCAGGCATTGCCGCTCAAACGAGAAGTGGGAGATCGTGTCGGAGAGGGTCTGGTTCTGAGCGGGCTGGGTCGAGTCCATCATTTGCTCGGCGAGGGACAAAAGGCTCTGGATTATTTTGATGAGGCTCTCTCAGTGCGGCGCGCCGTGAAAGATCGTCGCGGCGAGGCCCAGACACTCACAGGAATTGGTTTGGTCCTGGATTCACTGGGCGAAAGAGAGAAGTCCGTCGATTACCTTTTACAGGCCCTTCCAATTTATCAAGAGGTGGCCGACAGTCGCGGTGAAGCGGCCACACTCAATAATTTGGGAGTGGCTTACAGGCTTCTGGGAAAGAAAAAGGAGGCCGAAGAAAAGCTTCTCAAGGCTCTGGTCCTCGTAAGGAAAATTGGCGACCGCTACGGTGAGGGTTACGCACTCACCCAACTAGGAATGATGGCTGCCGATCTTCGCGAGACAGCCAGGGCTACAGACTACTTCAATCAGGCACTCGAACTAAGACGAGCTGTGAAAGATCGTTCTGGTGAGTCACAGACATTAAGCGCTATCGCTGACGCCTACGCGGCCTCCGGGGAGGTAGACAGGGCGCTAACCTATTTCTCAGATTCGCTCCAACTGAAGAGGGCCATTTCCGACGTCAGCGGGGAGGCGCGCACTTTGTATCGCATGGCATCGCTGGAGCGGGATCGGAACAATCTGCTTCAGGCAGAATCTCTGATCAAAACGGCTATTGGTCTGGTGGAGTCCACGCGCATGGAGATCGCCAGCCACCAGTTGCGCAGTTCCTACATCGCGTCCGTACGCAATTACTACGACCTATTCATTGATCTCCTCTCGCGGTTGCACCAGCGATTGCCCTCGGAAGGTTACGACCGTCTCGCTCTTTACCAGAGCGAGCGGTCCCGGGCGCGCAGCTTGTTGGAGAGCTTGGCAGAATCTCGCTTCGAGATTCGCAGGAATGTCGAGCCCGATCTGCTCCAGCAGGAGCGGAGCCTTCAGGAGAAGATCAACAGAAAGGCGGAGCAGCACACCCGCCTGCTTGGCGGCAAGCACACCGAAGATCAGGCGGCAGCGTCAAAGAAAGAAATCGAAGACCTTCTTGACAAGTATCGGCACGTGCAAGGTCAGATCAGAACCCGAAGTCCTCGCTACGCTGCTTTGACCCAGCCACAGCCCCTCAGTGTCACGGAGATCCAGGATGACGTGTTGGATGACGACACTCTCCTTTTGAACTATGCGCTCGGAGAAGAGCGCAGTCACCTTTGGGCGGTCACGCGTCATAGCTTGGCTATATACGAGCTACCAAAACGGACAGTAATCGAAAGACTGGCCAGAGAAGTATATGGTCTGCTAAACCGACCGACCTTGAGCGTTTCTGCTCCCCGAATCGCATCTTCTCCTGGCGCCTGGGATGAAGAAGCTTACTGGCGTTCCGCCGGGCAATTGAGCCAGACGCTGCTGGGTCCAGTGGCTGACCGTTTGCTTGGGCAACGTTTGCTCATCGTTGCCGAAGGTGCACTGCAATACATTCCCTTCGGAGCGTTGCCAGATCCCTCGGCACCTTCTTCCCCTTCGTTAACTTCTGCCAGAGCTGCCGGCTCTCTATCGAGTAGTTCCAAACAAAGCTCGGCAGGCCTGAATTCCCGCTCCACGGAAGCCCCACAGCCGCTGCTGCTTCGACACGAGATTGTCCGCGCACCGTCCGTATCGATTCTTGCTCTGCTCAGGCAAGAGCAGTTCAACCGAAAGCCTGCTCCCAAACTGCTTGCAGTGCTGGCGGATCCTGTCTTTGATTCGCAGGACAGCCGAGTAGCTCCAGAGAAAGGAGCCGTGCCGGTGGGGTCAGCCGCCGGTAACCCCACCCGTTTCGCGGCTTCGCTGAAGAATCTGCAGACTGCCTTGAGAGACACAGAACACGAGGCAGGGGAATTGCGTATTGGCCGTCTCCCCTTCAGCCGGCGTGAGGCTGAAGCCATTGCGGCTCTGGCGGCTCCAAATATGGTCAAGAAGGCTTTCGACTTCGAGGCCAGCCGAGAAACAGCCTCTGACCCGCAATTAGGCAATTACCGCCTGCTCCACTTCGCGACTCACGGGCTCCTGAACAACACGCATCCGGAGCTCTCCGGGTTGATCCTGTCCCTTGTAGACCAGCGGGGCTCGCCCCTCGACGGGTTCTTACGGCTGCACGAGATTTACAATCTCAACCTGAACGCAGAGCTGGTGGTGCTCAGCGCCTGCCAGACAGGCCTTGGTAAAGACATCAAAGGCGAAGGGCTTATCGGACTGACGCGAGGATTTATGTATGCCGGCGCCCCTCGCGTAGTGGTCAGCCTCTGGAAAGTTAACGATCAAGCCACGGCCGAGCTGATGAAACGATTCTACCAAGGCATGTTGGGCAAGCAGCGGCTGCGACCCGCCGCGGCTCTCAGGGCTGCTCAACTTGCACTCCGGAAGCAGAAGGCGTGGGAGTCTCCCTACTTTTGGGCCTCGTTTGTCGTCGAAGGGGATTGGAAATGACGGAGGACGGTGACAGCCTGCTGCTTCTATTTGATCCGGACCCAGCGTGCGCTGAGCAAAAGATCGGAATCCTCTTCCGGAAGCTGGTCAAGTTCTTTGCCTGGCGAGGGTATGGGAATGACCAAGATCTGGCGCAGGATGTGTTTCTTCGTGTGATGCAGGGACTCAAGCAAGGGAAAAAAATCTACGAGGGAAAGCTGGAAGCCTATTTCTACCGTGTGGCCTATCTGCGATTTCTTGAGAATCTGCGAGAGGAAAAGCGAAAGGCTACAGTGTCACTCACTGAGGGTCCTGATTTTTCCGACGGACCTACCTTGCCAGAGCATTGGATCCACGTGAGTAGATGCCTGGAACGCTTGACAACGGATGAGTGCCGGCTACTGGAGGAGTATTACGAATCACGAAACCGCTCCAGCAAGCAACGACTTGCCAGGCGGCTGGGACTGTCGGTCAGCGGACTGACTGTTCGGGTTCATCGGATCAAGGAGCGGCTGAGAGATTGTCTCGACTTGCTTCCAAGACCAAATTTAAAGGCGAGATGAAATAATTCGGTTGGTTTTGCCATTGATGAACATGACGAAGCAGCAACCAGAATCGAGGTGGGAGCCAGAAGACGAACGCACAGTTACACTGTACTTGTTGGGGGAGTTGTCAGAGGAGGCAAGAAAGCTCCTTGAAGAGCGTTACTTCTCAGACGACCAGTTTTTTGAATTCGTCCAGGCGGTCGAGGGAAGACTCATGGATGACTATTTACGGGGAAACCTCTCAGAAGCAGAACGCACGCGACTCGAAGAGCTGTTTGTGAAATCACACAGCCTCAGCCGCGACTTGAATTTCACGAAAGCGCTGATGGCAGCCCTTCGCGAATCGGCGGCGGTGCGCAAGGTCACTGGCTCCTTCTGGAAATCATTACTCGACCTGCTCGCTACCCAGCCCAGATCGATTCAGGTCTCACTCGCTGCTTCTGCCCTGGTGATGCTGGTAGCCTTCTCTTGGCTTGGTCTCGAAGCCGTTCGTTCTCGAGGCCGGCTCAACGAGATCCGATCCGAGCGGGCGAGCTTTGAAGAAAAAACGAGGAACTTGGAGCGACAGATGGCTCAGGAGAAGGAGCGAACCGGCGAATTGGCCAGTCGTCTTCAGGCAGAAAGTGAGGTTCGAGCCCAGCTGGAGCAGCAGATGACTTCACTGCGTCAGTCTCGTGGACTATTGCTAACGTTCTTGCTGCGCCCGTCGATGGTCGAGCGCGGCGGTGCGGACCAGTCCGTGCGGCTGGTCATCCCAAGAGCGGTTCAGACCGTCCGCCTCCAGTTGTTCCTTCCTCAAGAAGATGCCCACACAAGCTTTCAGGCACAACTAGAAACCCAGAAACTCCAGCAAGCCTGGAGTCAGGGTGGCCTGCAGGCTGTTCGGATGGACGAGGGGAAAGTCATCGCTTTGCTGATCCCAGCGAACGTATTCATGCCGGGTCACTACTTCATCACCTTGAGAGGCGTGACTGCCGCCGGTCAGGATGACAAGCTTCCTTCGTACGACTTCAGCGTGGTGCGGCCGTGAGAAGGTTTCGAGCCATCGACAGGTGGAGCGAACTCTGTTAAGGGATCTTGATGCTGAACACGCAAGGAGGGTTGATCCAATGGCAAGAGCAGTCGTGGGCTTAATGGTCCTAGCAGGTTTTCTGTTTGCTCAGGCTATGCAGACCGCCGAATGCGCAGCTCTGAACCGAAGCATCACGCAGAACCGGAAAATTCTGACAGTTTTCAGAAATGACCCGCCTGGAGCTTTGAATCGATATCTCTTCGGCGGTGGCGTGTTTGGCTTGTTCTCGCGTCCGCCGGGAAAGTTTGTAATGGAGATTGAGGGCGGGGGTGGAATCAATGGGAAGCAGGACTTGAACTGGGTGTTTTCGCAGGATTTGACACGGTATGCATTCATCAATTTGCAGACGGTTTGCGAGGTCGTTCTCGACGGAAAACGCCACAAGAAGTACTGGGGTCTTTCAGCGCCGCGATTTTCTCCAGACGGAATCAGCCTTAACTATGTCGGCCAGAGGAATAGAGGTTCCGGTCTCATCGCCAGGAAGTTTGACTTGGTTCTCGGGACCGAAACGCAGGGGCCTTATGAGCGCGCTGAACCGCCGCACTATAGCCCAGATGGGAAGCGCCGATGCCATGCGGTGAAAGAAAAGGGCCGCTGGACCCTGTTCGAGAACGGCCAGGCTCTTCCCCACGCATACGAGGAGCTGACGCTTCTCGGCTATACAGACTCGAATCGCTTGGTAATGGGAAGAATGAGGGAAGGCAAGTGGCTGGTTGATATCGATGGGAAAACATTCCTGCAAGTTAGCAAACCGCTCTCAGTGTTAGAGGGCGGGCCGTCACAGGTGCCGGTAGTCATTCGAGAGGGCGGAGAAAAGCGTTTCATTATCTCTCACGGACCCCAGGAGTCTGGTCCCTACCAGGAAATCCCAGCGCTGCTTACATCGCCCTTGAGCGAGGAAATAGCTTTCGCGGCAAAGAACAAAGAGGGCAAATGGCACTTCCAAGTCGGAACCAGCCTTAAGGGCCCCTATCCAGATGCGCGCCTGCTTGCTGTGACATCGTGGACTGCCGAGGGGCCCGCGTGGGCATACGGAGCTAAGGTGGGCGAAGGCTTTCGTCTGTTCAGGCCGGAGGGGGACGAAGGAGGCTGGGAAGACATGGCCGGCCCATTTGTGGTAGGCATGGCCGACATTGTCTATGCCTACAAGTCAGGCGCGGATTGGTATGTCAAGTTTCGGGGTGAGACCCTCGGCCCTTTCTTGCAGGTTGCTTACCTGCCCCAGCTCTGGCAGACCTCCCCTGATCACAAGCACCTGGCCTTTCCAGCAAGGGACCAAGAAGGATGGTCAGTAGTTGTGAATGGTGTGAAGGGCCCCACAAAAGGCGAAGATCTTCTCGCCATCCGATGGATTGATTCCTCCAAGCTGCGTTACTGGATGGCTCGCGACCCTGGGCCCACCAAGAGGAATGCAAAGGTGAGGCAGGCCTACCACTTTATCGAAGAAGAGATTCGCTAACCGCGATAGATTTGATCCCTCTACCATGCAAGCGGCATTAGTGACCGTGTGTAACGAACGACGACCAATTGCAGGAACACCATGAAGTGCAAGGATCAGTTTCCTTCTTGGGTGGGCCTTGGATGACGGGGCATTGATTGTGGAAGGATGTTGGAAGAGACCGGAGAAGATTATGAGAAACACGAACTCCGCCCACCGCTACCTCCCTCTTTTTGTGGCAGCACTTCTGATCCTTTTCCCTCAACGACGGCTTTGGGCGGGGCCCGAAGAATTCAAAGGCGAAGTGATTGCACCTCACAACAACTGGCATTTCAAAGTCATTTCGATCGAAAGCACGGGTCAGCAGAGCACACTTCACGCCTGCACCTCTTGGAATTGTCGCTGCACTCCAAGGAAAACCAAAATTTGATGGGAATTCTAGTGACAGGCAGGCTCAGCGTCAACTGGGATTTGGCCGGATTCGACCCCTTCGGTGAAAGTCTGGCTGAGTTTTTCTCCTTAGTATTCTGGAGTTCAGTGACCGCAGCGTCTTGGCCTGTGGCTGCTGGACAGCCCTGACCGATTATTCAGTGCTGTACTTCTCTCAGTCGGGGTTCGCGTACACGCTTGAGAGTGCCGCCTGGAAGTGCGGCTTGACCTAGAGGGGGCAGAAACTTATCACATCTTCATTATGCCGACGCGGCTGCTGCGGACACCCTCTTCCGAAGTCATGGATTTCTCTGGGAATCCCCTCCGCTCCCCACTGACCGCAGGCTGCTGGTGTGTCGCGACTCAGACCGAGCTCGTGGCGTTGGATTTCCAACCCGCTGAAAGATTACGTTCCAGGACCGGCAGAATGTGGTCGCAAGTTAAAGCGGCTCATTCAGCACCAGGTCAAAAGCGCAAGAACAATCCCAGGCAGGCTCGGTAATAAGTGTCATCGGGAATCCGGACCAGCTGCACTTCCGGACGGATACCCCATCGTTCTGTAATGTGAAATCGAACCCCAAAACTGCCGTGCGCGGTGAGATCCGTAGCCATCACATCGGCCGCGGAACTGGGTATTGATGACGTGGTAGAACTTGCCTTGAACCTTGCATGGGCGCCGCCAATTCCCCCTCCCAGAAAGGGAACAACCTTTGAAGTTCCAAAGGGCAGGAGAACCTGTGCGCCGAAGGTAACTTCGAAGAGCCGGGCGCGCAAAGTAAACTGTTGACGCGTGACGCTTCCAGGGACCCGCACGGAAAACGTTGGAGAGCCCAGATGATTCACACTGAAGTTTCCAACCACCATAAGGTGCTTGTGAACCTGGGCGCCAACACCGGCCCCTGCTAGCCATTTGGTTCCGCTCTCATCCACTACAATGTCTCGCAAACCGGCGAGGCGGAGCCCTGAAACCACCGGTTCCGAAATAGAGAAGAAGCCGCCGTTCGCCCCACCATAGATGGCTACTTCTGCGCCTTTTTCTCCGCTTTGCGCTTGCGACTCCAGTGCACTGGCTGCCCAGAAAACTGCCAGCCAACAATTTTGAAGAAACGACTTGCGACTCATGCGTCACCTCCACGAGTTCACTCTCCCATGCTCTCCTCACGCGTCAGTCTGTTCCAGCGCAGAGCCGTGACGTTCCGTGTGCTGTCCAAACAATGTCGAAGCAGGGGAAAAGATTTCAGCAACCCATAAAAATCCTCCAAAAAACCGAGATCAGGGTGAGGTTGGTGACCTGTCTCCAGAAGCCGCTTCCGTTTCGTTGCATCTGCCAGATATCTTTTTTCGTTGCTGAAATATTTCTGCACGTTGGGTCATAACAGAATCGACAGCGAGAAATTCTCGAAATCCAGACCGAAGCTTTGAATCAGTTGAGCCGAAGTTGGAACGGCGGAGGAGGGATATGACTTACAACAGATCATTGGCCATCGACGACAGGCCTTGGCGGAGACTCCCAACGGGCCTTGTTTTTGTATTAGTCTGGCTGACAACAGTTTCCGGAACTCAGCTTGGCCTAGCTCAGGGAACTCAACCAGCGATCTTTCGCGATGTAATGGTTCGCCAGCATAAAAGCGAGAAAGACCTGCGGTTGGTCGACAAGGGAGCCGACCTTGCCTTCGACGACAAGGCCAGCAAGCTCATTATCAAAACAGACCGGCCGCATGAGGTGTCGTATGACGCTGTTCAGAGAGTCATCTTCGAGGTAACCCAACACATGCGAGGAATGAACAAAGGGGGCCTCTTTGCAACACTCGGGGGTGGGGCTATCGTGGGCGGGCTTGTTGCTGGCAAGAAAGTCAAAGACTATCTTTGTTACATTGAGCTTCGACTTCCGGGAGGCGGCACCCGGCCGTTGGTCCTGGAGATCGGCAAGGATTCATCAGAGCAGGTGATGGCCAAAATGAAAACCCTCTTTGCCGACAGGGTGACCGCTCCTGAGTACCAGTTGGGTGACAAGCTCGGAGAGGAGACGCTCAAAGACCTTCAGTCCAAGCACGAGGTCAAGGTCATCAAAGCAGCCCGGTCACTCCCCGAAATCAAGCCGGACAAGGCCCTGGTGGTAGTTGTCTGCCCGACTCCCTCCGCTCGCGCGGCTGGAAAGGGAAACCAGTCCAAGTTGCATGCTGGTGACCGGGTCATAGCTGTGAACAAGATGGGCACTTGGACATTCGGCTACGTGGATCCAGGTGAGTAGCTAATGGTTTCGCAGGCCGAGAACGCCAACGGATTCCCAATGAAGCTAGAAGCAGGCAAAGACTATTACTTCCTGCAAAACGTCCACATGGGCATGTGGAAGATGCAAACCAGTCTGGCCAGGCACAGCAAGGAACTCGTGGCCTTTGAGGCATCCGGGGCCTATTTCGCCGACTGGAAACGAAAAAGCCCATAAGACTGCGCGGAGTGAACCCGACTCGACCGATGGAGCTTGTGCTTGTGATGTGCGGCGATCGCTCCGGACTCATTTGCAGACGGAAGTGCATATGCTGACTAAACAGCCAAGGGTCTTTGAGGAGGAAGAATCATGCAAGCTAATATGAACTCAATTTCGAAAGCGTCCAGACAATGCCACAAGCTGATCGTGGGGCTACTCATGCCCGCGTTAGTTGCGATTGGTCTTCCTGGCCAGGTCAAGGCTCAGGCTTTGGAGCCCTCTCATGAGCTGATCGATCAAACTAACAATTCCGGATCATTTGGGGAACCCGCTGTTGTTGACTCCTGTCCTTTGACAGAAATCGGGAAGAAAGATCCCAGGGGAATCTTCGGCAAGCATATATGGAGTCATACATCCTCAGCTTCTTCGACTCCCGGAGCTCATGTAGTCCTAGATCCAGACACACAAGGTTGGCCAAATAGATTGCCTGAGAAACCACTTCGAGAAAAACTGGCCAGTGATTTCTGGAAGTACTCACAGCCAGGGTCGCATTTCCCGGAGGTCCCTTACGATCGACCTCCCTGGGCTCGGCAACAATCCAGCTCGGGCAAGGGCATACGAAAGGGGGGACTTATTCTGGGGCTTGCCGGGCTTGGCATCATGGGTGCCGGAGCGTATCTCATCGCCACTACAAAAGAATGCGCGCCTTTGCAGGAGCTCTTTGCCGGCGAGCTTGAATGCGGGAGAAGGCGCACCCAAGGCATAGGGACAGTGGCAGTGGGAGCAGTTGTTGCGACCTTTGGCTTCATCTACATGAAGAAGTAAGTAGATCGAGACTCCCGTGGTAGGTCTGAAATCGCTGTCTACTGGGATTGTTGGCGATGTGCTGAACAGAACAAACTGCTGGGTATTGAACGAGGATGGCAGCTATGGTCATCTGGAAAAATCCGAACCGTCTGCAGGACTCTCTGTCGACACTCACCCTGATACTTGGTGCCTTTGCAAGCGGCTTGCAAGGCACACCGGCCGATGAGGACATCCCGCGTGCCAAGGTGGCAGGAAGCATTAGCTGTGGGCAAACACTCAACGGAGAGGTTGTCGCCCCGGGGCAGCAAGATACGTATACCTTCAGCGCCACTGCAGGCGAGGCTGTGTTGGCTTGCGCCGTGGCAACCACAGGCGCCCTTGCGGCCCGTGCCGAGGTCTACGGCCCGTCGGGACGGCTTGTCGTCACTAACGGCGTCGGAAACAACTGCACCCTCAGTGCAGTTCTTACAGAGTCTGGAACCCACACTGTGCTGGTACGCGACTTCAATAATACGAACGCGGGGAGGTATGACCTAAACCTGCAGTCACCACCGGGCGCTGCGCCACGAACGTCGCCTGCGGCCAGACTGTCAGTGGCAATGTCCCAAGCCGAGCCTATCAGAGCGCATACAAGTTCACGGCTACGTCGGGAGAAGCCGTCATGGTCTTGGCGGTCGCCACCTCGGGGATGCTGGCGGCGCGTGTCGAGCTCTACGGCCCCTCGGGCTCGCTCGTCGTCACTAACGGTGTGGGGAATACGAGCACGGTCAGCGCGCGGCTGACTTTGACGGGAACATACACCATTCTGGTGCGTGACTTTGGGCTGCAGAATCCGGGTGCCTACGATCTCAACCTCCAGTTCACTTCCGGCCGCTGCGGTGCGTCCATCGGCTGTGGTCAAACGCTTTCCGCAACACTCTCCAGCCGCGCACAACAGAACGCCCACGTGCTCTGCGCCGCGACAGGCCAAGCGGTCGTCATTTCAGCGCGCTCCACCTCCGGAACTCTTTCCGCGCGAGCTGAACTCTACGGACCAACCGGGAACCTCATCGTCACCAACGGTGTCGGCAACACGCCTACTGTGAGTGTCACCTTGTCTACGGGGGGGACCCACACAATCATTGTTCGCGATTTCGGCTACAACGACACGGGCAGCTACAACGTTAACTTGGCCTGCACCGGAGGCCCACTCAGCCCGTTCATGATCTCATCAAGCAGCCAAGTCTTCGATTCCACCGGCGGCAGCGGCGCGGTGAACGTCAGTGTGGGGGCCGGGTGCGGGTGGACCGCCGCCAGCAACGCCAGCTGGATCACTGTTACCTCGGGAAGCAGTGGCAGCGGCAGTGGAACCGTTCGATTTAGCATCCCTGCCAACTCGACGGGCAGCGCTCGCCTTGGAACCCTGACCATTGCCGGGTTCGCTTTTTGGGTCGTTCAAAACCGGCTTGGCGGTGCGGACAGCAAGCTGTTCGTGCCGATTGTTCTGTCGGCTCCGGGGCTAAACAATTCCTATTTCACTTCGGAACTGGCGATGAGCAACCGCGGATCACAGAACGCAGTGCTCTCGCTGACTTACGTAGCGGCATTTGGGGAGGGTAGCGGCGCGAGTGCAACTGTCCTGCCAGCAGGCCAACAACGGATTGTTGGCGACGCCATCGCGTACCTAAAGTCGCTTGGGATTCCCATCTCAGACACTGGGAGCCGGGGCGGAACGCTTATCCTTCGCTTTGTCGGGCTCGCGTCCGCCGCCGATGCCTCGGCCACCGTGAGAACTACCACTCCTGTTGTAGATGGGCGCGCCGGGCTTGCGTATGCGGGCCTGCCGCTTCAGTCGGCACTAACGGGACCAGCATACCTTTGCGGACTGCGGCAAAACTCCTCAGATCGCAGCAACGTGGCCGTCCAGAACGTCGGCACCGTCTCCGATGGCAGTATCGTGTTGCGCTTGAACGTATACTCCGGAGACCCCCCTCTAGCGGTTCCTGTTCCGCTGCCCGACATTACACTCGGCCCAGGGGAGTTTTTTCAGGTCTCGGGCGTCCTCAACTCCAGCGGCTTGGCGTTGGCCCAGGGATTTGTAAGAGTGGAGCGAGTTAGCGGGACGGCGCCCTACTACGCCTATGCCGTCATCAACGATCAGGCCAACTCCGACGGCTCGTTTATCCCACCCATTCCGCACGACGCCTACGCCGGTCGCTCCCGCCTTACGCTTCCGGCTGTCGTTGAGACGGCCTTCTTCAACAGCGAGCTGGTGTTGACGAATACGTCGGCGAATCGAAAGACGGTTCGGCTGGACTACGTGGCCGATGCCATTCAGGCCGACCGTTCCACCTCCAGCCTGACCCTGGTGCTGGAGCCGGGACAGCAATCTATCCTCCCCAGCTTCGTGCAATACTTGCGGGAGAACGGTACTCCCGCGCCGGGGCCGCCTGGGCTCAGCTACGTCGGGGCCCTTTTCGCAACGGTTGACGCTGGGGATGTTAGCGAGATTGTTCTGGGCGCCCGCACTTCCACGCCCGGAGGGGGTGGCCGTTACGGTCTGTTCTACCTGGCTGTGCCATCTGGCGCGGCAGGCAATTCCAGCGGATGGGTCTATGGGCTGCAACAGAACGTAGAGACGCGCTCCAACCTAGCGCTGGTGAACACCGGCGAGGTGGACGATCAACCGGACACGTTTTCGATTGAACTGTTTGACGGGGGCAACGGAGCGAAAGTCAGCACTTTCGAAGTTACCGTGGCAGCTCGTCACTGGCTTCAGATCGGGACGGTCCTAGCCATTTACGCACCAGCCACCACGCAAGGCTATGCGCGGGTAACCCGGATTCGCGGGTCGAATCCGTTCATCGTCTATGGAGTCATCAACGATGGCGCGCAGCCCGGTCAGCGCAGCGGTGACGGGGCGTTTGTGCCGGGTTCTTACGATTCCCCGCCCATACCTATCTCGAACCTTGGTCCGAGCCAAATCGCCGTCAACGGCCGTCAGCTTCTGGTAAGCCGGAGAAACCCGGATGGGACGCTGGCTCCCGCCGCGCCTTACATCATCAAAGGTGTTAGCTGGTCGCCCGCGAGCAAGGGTACCAACACTTCCACGACAGACCCGAACAACGCCGCCATCCGACGGCCAGAGTTCGCCTTGTGGTCGACAGTGGACGCAGCTCTCATGAAGGGCATGAACGTCAACACGGTTCGGATGTACATCGACTCGGGAACGGACAACTCGGGCCTGGCGGTGTTGGATGAACTCTATCGAAACGGCATCATGGCAATCATGACCGTCGACAACGCCATTAATGACCAGGCACGGGCCCAGCAGGTAGTGAATTTCTACAAGAATCATGCGGCAGTGTTGATGTGGTCGCTGGGGACCGAATGGAACATCAACCACTATTACGGCGCTGCATCCTCGGTTCAGGACGCGGCGCAGAAAACACAGCTCGCCGCTGCGCTCATCAAATCGCTAGACCCGGCCCATCCGGTTGCCTCCAGTTATGGCGACATCGACATCGATACGACGGGAAAGCGGTTGGTCGACACCCAGAATTACGTGAATAACGTCTGCGTTAGCGTGGATGTCTGGGGAATCAATGCATACCGGGGCATCACCTTCGGCACGCTGTTCACTCAGTGGAAGTCCATTTCGAGTAAGCCCATGTTCGTGGGCGAATTTGGCACCGATGCGTTGCGTTCGACCAGCCTCAGCAACCCGCCGGCTGCCAACATCGACGAAGTCATGCAGGCCAGCTGGGATCTCTCCTTGTGGAACGAGATCCATCGCAACCTGTCCGCGACCAATGCGGCCAATGCGGTGCTAGGAGGAGCAGTGTTTGAGTGGAACGATGAATGGTGGAAGGTGCAGCCGGCCGGCTCGCAGCAAACCGGAGGCTTCGTGTTCATGAATGCTCATCCTGACAACTTCGCCAACGAGGAATACTTTGGCATTGTGGACATCGAACGCCGTCCGCGCCAGTCCTATACGACACTAAAGGCCGCCTTTGATCCTGCTTACCAGCCCGCCAATTAGGCCTTCATGAACGCATCGATATATTCGTGCATTTGTAACGTTAACCTCATTTCGGAGAAAATCGTGGACTCCAGGTGCGAAAAACTTACGGTCAATACAGAGTGCACATTTGCCGTGGTCACGATTCTGACGCTGTGCCTCGAAGAGAGCTGAGATAGCGGGCCAGTCCGATGCCTGACTCCAGCCGTCTTCGTATTTCAAGCTAGAAATCTTTATCTCCTCTCTGAAATATTTCCGCCGCTGCAGTCATGAATGTTCTAGGAACGACAGAAGATTCTATCGATGAAAAGAAGCCTCCGGCATGGTTGCGTCAGTAAGTTGTGGTTTTGAAGTGCGAGGTTCCAGAAAGGTAGACTCCACAATGACAGTTCGACTTTTTGCATACTTCAGTGCCTGTCGTTATTTGATTACCACCGGTGTCGCTCTCTCACCAGTAGTCATGTCCGTCACTGCCCCGACATTCGCGCAATCAATTCCGTACCGCAAGTGGGTTGTAGAAATAAACGCGGGCATCACTCAACCGAAGGGCTCCATGCGAACATGGCAGGCTACGGATGGGCGTCCACTGTTCAAACAGTCTGCATGGGGTGGCACCCCTTTCGGTTTTCGTGCCGCCCATCACTTACAGCTTGATGCAGGTATGGAGTTCAGCGGTCCCGTCGTTGGCCGCGGAGTGAGGAATAATGTGATTATTAACCAGCCCCATACGGAGGTGCGAATAGCCGACGCAGGGCTCTTGGGAGTGCCCTTCGGTTTGCGGCTAGTGATTCCATTGCTTTCCGAACGAGTTCTGATCGGTGTGGGTGGCGGTGGCTCCGTTTTAGTGCACAATGAAGGCAACACCGAAGGCGATGTTGTGATCGGTGGCATCAATCTGGGTAAACTCTGTGAGGCTAGCTGCGAGCGCCGTTACGGGTTAGGCGGTTACGGACTCACTCGGTTTGAATACCTGATTGGAGACTCCCGGCGAGTCGGCGTTGGAGTCATGGCCAGATTCACTCGCGCAAGATTGCGCGGTGGCTACCTATCGCGTTTTGGGAATTCGAGCGATACCGACCAGTGGTTCCAGTTCGGAGGAACGGTTTCATTGCGGTTTTGATTCCGTCAAGTCCCCGGGACCAGCCAGTGAGCGACTGCTTGCACGGCTGGTTAGGGTATCTTGAACCGGCCTGCCAATCGCTCGAGGGGGTGGACGTTTCGCAATAACAGACCAGCGTGATAGAAGATCCCTGAATCCTTCCTCGGATCTTTGACCATCAGGACGGAAGGTTGCGAGAATCTGCGTGGACCCCCATCATTTCCAGTCCCCTTCCAAAACGAAAGCGCTCCAATAGTACGGGTGGCTCCAGGCTTGCTGCTTCTTGAGACCCAGTTGGGCAGCCCTCAGGGCGGCCGCTGGAGTCATTCGTTCTTCCAGCATCCCGCGATAGAAAAGCTTCATCAGCTCAGACGTTGCCTCGTCATGGATTTGCCAAAGGCTCACGACTACTCGGGGCGCACCTGCATACATAAAGCCTCGTGTTAGGCCAATCAATCCTTCGCCGCGGATCTCCTTGCCCAAGCCCGTCCGGCAAGCGCTCAGCACCACGAGATCGGCGTTCAAACGGAGATTGTAGATTTCGTTCAAACGCAAGAACCCGTTTCGTGGTTGGCCTTCCGCATCCACCAGCGAGAGGACCAGGCCCGAAAGCTCCGGGGTCACAGCGTTAAGAATGCCGTGAGTGGCGAAATGGACCCAGCGATAGTGGCCCAACTCCGGGCCGAGGACCACCTCGCGACTCGCCTCGAAATCCATGAACTTCTTTACCCGCTGAGGCGGAACAAGGGATGCGATCGCTTCCGCCTCCCTCCGGGTGAACGCCAGACGGGGAAAACCTGTCCCGTTTGCCGGGATGCCGACGTCGACTGCAGCAGAGCGAAGCGAGCGCTGGGTAGCCATAGACGCCTTCGGGAGAATACCAGCCGGCGAGACGGCTACCTTTCGGCCCACTCTCGTGTCTGTCTCATCAAAGACAGGATCGGCCAAAAGAGCGACCCCCTGTCGTGGAGACAGCCCGTTCCGGTGCTCCCCACGAAGAAGGGCCAATGTGGCGGCTGAAGAAACTCGAACGAGCTCATGTTTTTCGATCAACAAAGGGCAGTCCCGCAGGGCATCGCACCGGGGATCTGGCAGCAGGTTTAGCGGTAGGAACTGCAGTAAACCATCGCTTACAACGAGCAGGCGCTTCTTCATTGCGCGCCGATCAACATCCTTCAAGAGAATTTTGCTCAAATCACTGGCAGCCCGAAGATAGCTGGCTTCCTCCGCTGGCATTGAGGATGCGTGCCTGCTGGGCTCGGAGGCCGCGGGGGGCTGGCTTACTTGGTCATAGATTCGGCGAGCTAGACCTTCGATCTGGTTCCGGCCGGGAAGTTGATAGTCCAGCAGGCGGTTGTGAGTCACAACCCACAGGAAACTGCGCTTCTCTCCAAGCGCAAACTCCAGCAGAGCTGTCTCTTCATCCAGTAGTCTTTGAATTTCCCGGACGTGGATGGGCTGAAACTGGGTCAAGGCGCCGTAGCGAGGGCTCCGGCTGCGGATTTGCGCCTGAACCTGTTCATATTGCTGAAGGAGCGTTTCGATCTCATCCCGGGTCGCTCTGCTCTCTTCTCGCGTGTGGCTGCGGCCAAACAGCCTGGCTTGCTGTTCCGCCTTGACATTGACTCTCTCCTGGATTTGACGTTCTTGTTCCAGCAGCTCCGGGTCTACGCCTTCACGGAGGTTTGCCCTCACTTCCATCAACGATTCGACCAGGCTCTGTGAACGCGCGCGCTCGCTGAATTCCAATGCTAGCGCATTGAAACCTTGTCCCGGCTTCTGGCGATTCAAAGAGCTGAGCACATCGATCTGAAACAGGTAATAATCGTGGATTGAGGCCAGAAAGCTGCTTCGCAGGTTGTGGCTAAGGACATCACTTCGCAATGACTCAGCCAGGCGGATACACTCTTCATTCCGCTCCACGGCCTTTAGCAAATCGCCCTGCGTCTTGGCCACTCGCGCCAACCCGTGCAGCGCAGCGGTCTGGGCCGGGCGATCGCCCACTTCACGGCTGATGGCCAAAGCGTTCTCATACAGAAGTCCCGCCTCGTGGCCTTTCCCGGTCTCTAGCAGCAGATTGCCTTTGTTCAGAAGCGTCACGCCTTCTCCCCTGTGATCCCCCGTGGATTTTCGGATAGCTAGTGCCACGTCATAAACTTCGAAAGATTTCTTCCATTCTCCTTGAAGCAAGAATGCAGTTCCCAAGTTCGTCAGGGCATTGGCTTCGCCAAACCGGTCTGGTAGAGATCGAAATATCGCCAGTGACAGTTCCAGGTTCTCGATGGCCTTCGCCACCTGGCGAAGTTGGAGATGGACATTCGCCTGGTTTTGAAGAACGCCCGCTCCTCCCTTCTGGTCCCCCACTGCGCGCATGAGAGGCAAGGCACTACCATAATAGGTCAGGGCCCGATCCCAGTCCCCGAGTTGCGCAGAGACTTTCCCAAGGTTTGCCAAAACGTAAGCCGCGCCGCGACGGTCCTCACCAGAGCGGAAGAGTCGAAGGGCATCTTCGTAATGACCCAATGCACGCTGGTTTTCGCCCACGACATGGCTGATTGCGCCCAGACTCATTAGGGCCACTCCTTCGCCTTTGGAGTCATTCATCGAATGGAACAGCAGATGAGCTCGTTCGTAAAATTCACGCGCCTGGCGGTTTTCCCCCAGCGAGTAATAGACGCTCCCTAGGTTGGCCAGTGTGGAGGCTTCACCTCGTCGGTCCTGCACAGCCTGCCGCAAAGAAAACGCTGTGCGGTAGTAATCAATCGCCCTCGTCTTGTCCCCACGAGAAGAGAAAACGGCTCCGAGATTGTGAGTCGCCTCCCCTTCTCCGTATCGATCGCCCATAGCTTTCCGAATCAACCGGGCTTCTTCAAGGAACTGCTCAGCACGGGTGTAGTCACCCAGTTGCGTGAAGATAAATCCCGATGAGTTCAAAGCAGTGCCCAGGTAAAATTTCTCCTCCAGAGACCGCAACAGAGGAAGCAGCTTCTCGTACTTCTCAACGGCTGCCTTTAACGAACCAGCAATGCCTTCGGAG
The DNA here is from genome assembly GCA_022616615.1 of Acidobacteriota bacterium. Lineage (GTDB taxonomy): Bacteria > Acidobacteriota > Terriglobia > Versatilivoradales > Versatilivoraceae > VFZK01. The sequence goes on along the minus strand of JAKEER010000836.1, from coordinate 21,374 downwards.
GTAAGCTTCTTAGCAAGGCTCATCTCCTGGAGTGCCTGGATCCCCCGGTAATCCTCGACCGTCGACTCCCTCAAGTCCAGAACCTTAAGCGAATAATGCGCTTCCTTTTCTGAGCGCATCAGCCTGAGGGAGATTTTGTAAACTCCTTCGGAAGAAGCAATCATGGCCAGATGTTCAGACCCGTAATACGTGCCATCGAAATTACCTCCGCTTTCGCCCGAGGGCAGCACCAATGATAGGCCCAAATCGGCGGTTGCCTGCTCAACCTCGACACGAAGGAATTGCCCCGAGGACAGCCGAATCGAGTAGGAGTGTGCCTGCCCACTAGAAATGGGCGCATGAGCCGCAGAGTCCTTCGTCAATTCGCCAAGAACGGAATCCTCTGCGTAAAGTCGCAAGGAAGTAATGGGGTGTTTGAGAATCAAGGCGGTGGAAACAACGACCACCACCATTGTCGCCTGCAATACTGCAAGTGGTCTGGCCGACAACGCACATTTCACGGCTGCTGCACCTCTTGCTAAAGATCGATGGGCTGCGCAAGGAAAACAAGAATTGAAATTCTAGTGGCAGGCAGGTTGATCGTCAACTGGATCTAGGACCGGTGTTGGTCCTGTGTGGCTTGTGAAGGCCGATGTTGGCCTCGTAGGTGAGACCTAGACTAGTTTCTGCCTCGAATCTGGAAGATTTCAGGAAAACTCCCTTCCTCGGCTGAGGAGGTGATGTGGCGCGCAGCGCCACTGGGTGGTGCGAGTCGCTGCGATCCTGCCACTGATTTGGCTTTTCCGCGACCGTTCGAACCACCCCCGCCGTGGCCTGTGGCCGTGGCTTCCCCTCCTTATCCAAGGAGGGGAGCCTTAGTGCCGAGTTTCGCGACAGAAACTAGACTAGAGTCTTGCCCTCACAGTGCAGCTCCCGCGCACCAATTGAACACAGACGCTATGAAAGACGCGCCACTAATCTAGCCAGCGGCACAACCAAGTCAACGGCAGCCTCGGCGAAATCATTTCTTCTTACTGAAATATTTCCGCCTGACGGGTCATGTATGGATATCAACGTCAGAAAAGATTGTTGATCGGACCATTAATTAGACCGCTCCAGCCATGAAACCAGACGGAAGCTTTCGGGGTAGTCTGATCCGTTTCCGTCACGTGCTTCAAGACTCAGGAGGGTCGCATGACCAGACATAGACATCAGAATGCACACTTCCTCACAAGGCAAATGCACCGGCAGGCTGTTGCAGTATTGCTCATCGTCGGACTCGCGATCACGCTACTACCTCAGCCTATCCGTGGGCAGAGCCGCGGGAAGGAAGCTCTGCGTGGGGCCGCCATCGGCGCAATCGTCGGGGGAGTTACAGGTCTCGTTGTTTTTCTGGCGCGGAGCGGGCATCCGTTGGAAATTGAACCTTCGCAGGTCGACTTCGCAACCGTAAAGACAGACAGTCAGGGTGATCGGGTAGTTGCAATCAGAAACAAGAAGAACAAGATCCTACGGGTGACATCGATCTCGCTTTCGGAAGGCGCTTTTTCTATTGTCAGCTCCCCCCAAGCCCCATTTGAACTTACACCGGGGAGACTGGTGGAGATCACACTGCGATTTCGTCCTGTTACGTCGGGGAAGTTTCGCAGCACCTTAGAAGTGAAGACAGAGGAACCAAGCCGAGACAGGCTCATCCGATCAAGAATTTCATTGAGGGGAAAAGCAACTCGTTAGAGGGAGGCTAATTATGAGGAGAAAGACAGTCATCACATGTGTGTTTGCGCTCGCATGCATTTTGTCTCACGTCGCGGCTCCAGCAGCGGCAGAGATACGTGGCAAGTTCTCAAACATTCTCGTTGGCGGTTTCGACATTAAGGAAGGCGTTGACTTTCCATCAAACTACCTGGCCACGTTGAGTGAAGAGCTTATTGCTCAGCTTCAGGAGATCAAGAAATTCAGGCAGGTAGTTCGAGAGGAAAGGCAATCCGAATCCCTACCTGGTCCCGCTGTTCGCCTGATCGGCACCATCACGGAATTCAAGGCTGGGAGTCGTGCCAAGCGCTACTTGATTGGGTTTGAAGCTGGCAAGACCAAAATCAAAGCTCATATCCAGTTTGTAGACCATGCAACCGGTGAAGTAGTCCTCCGGCAAGATGTAGACGGCAAAGTCTGGATCGGAACTTTCGGTGGTGAGTCGATTGGCGCCACTCGTGGTCTGGCTAAGGAGGTTGCAAAAGTAGCCAGGCGCAAGTTCTTCTGAGCTTCCTGAGTCATAGGCATTAGAGAGGATGGTGTGGTTGTATGCAGCCAATTCCCGAGGTTCAGCGCTCGCCAAACTCTGAATTGATGCACCGCTTGCTCCGCGTACAAAAGGAGCGTGGAACGCTCAGGCGCTTGCTGTTCATGTCGGTGGCTATTCCGAACTTGTGGTCTGGATTGGCTCAGCCATCGTTCGCTCAGATCGCCAGGGGATTCGAATTGGGAGCTTACGGCGGAACGTACTCGGGAAGGGGTGCGGGAGGAGTCCGGGTGCTAGACAGGCTGCGGTCGCGAGAGATTCGTAGTGAGATTACCGATGGTTCCACCTTTGGGTTCCGAGGGGCCTACCACTTCAACTCCTATGTTGGCATTGAGCTGGATGCCGACGGTTCCACCAACGACCATATCGCGCAGCTGTTTGATCTCAACACTGAGGCAGCCACCGAGCATACGAATGCTCTCTTTTTTGCCTTCGGAAACGGAGTCGTTCACTTGCTGAAAGGACGTTTTGCCCCTTACCTTACAGCGGGTGCGGGAGGCATGGGCTTTGTCGATCAAGGATCATTGGCGATCAATTACGGGGGAGGATTGAAGCTGTTCATCACAAAACGGTTGGCCTTGCGGCTCGATGCGCGCGAGATCAGAATAGGCCTAAATGGCACTCTAGAGCAGCCTTTACCTCCGAGCCGACCTGGCGATCCGATTCGCTCTTTCCTCGAACCTTTCACGGACAAGCTTCGCTTTACTTCCATTAGTGGGGGCTTTTCCGTCGTGTTCTGAGCCTTCAGCTCAGCAGAGACTCGAGCAACTACAAGCAGTTGCGTGGGCTGAGCCTGGGGAAGAGATTTGCGACACTAGAGGAACGCTGATGCAAAGGAAATCACCGCAATTTGGGTTTTGGCTACTGCTGTTGATCTTCGCTGCTCCGGACACCTATGCAGAGAGGCGAGCCGGGGATGTGGAGCTGATCCTGTTTGGCGGAAGCAATGGCAACTTTTTCTCGATCTCTGATCCTGTAGTATCGGGACTTCGTCTCGCCGGAATTCGGGACATCACCGTGAATGAAGGTACAAAGGTCAAGTGGCTTGCGGGAACTGGCGTCGGCGCCTCCCTCCACAAGCATGTGGTGCTGGTTGGAGAGTTTGCCTTTAACCATCTGGGCAACTCAACCTACGGCGTGCGGGCACCGGGAAGTACCAGGCAGGCTGAATTCGGCTTAGAGGCCCGCTTGTACGAATTTACCGTCGGGACGCACTTTCTCCTGCCGGCCGGTCAGTCAATGGTCTTCCCTTATCTGGGAATGGGGGTCGGAGGCTCTCACTTCCGCTTGAGGGCAAGAGCTTCTCCGGTCACCTTCCCTGGAGCACCCACTGAAGCTTCCTCAACTGACCTCGCCGGTTATGGAAGTTTCGGACTTCGCTTGGACCTCTCCGAACGATGGGGAATCCGCCCCGAAATCAGGGTGGTTCGCATTCCAGACGACACTTACTATCGTGCCAGCCTTGGTGTGTTCTTCAGGTTCCGGTGAGTCACACGGCTAGCTAGAGGAGCCATCACGGAAGCTGGGAAAGGAATTGAGTCCATGAAGTGTTGCATGGCTTTTATCGCAGGTTCTCTGCCACTATGGGTGCGCCCGTTGGTTCTAGATGGTGGGAACATTGATGTGTGCGCGGCAGTGCGTGGGCATTCTCTGCTTCGCCCGACGCCAAGAACCATTACTTCCGAATCCTCATCCCCTGGACCTAACGGGTCAAATCGCGCGCGAGTGACAGAGTCCAGGGCGGCAGGCAGTATTAGCTCCGGGCAAACACTCAATGGCGAAATTGCCGCTGCCACCTTCAGCGCCAATGCGGGCGTCATAGCGGCGCGTGGCGGGCAAGCGACGGCGGTGAAGCCCCAAAACGGAGCAAAAAACTGAAGAGCGGAGTGGGCGCGTCATCGGCTCTGAGTCCTCCGAACGAGCATCGAAGGATGACGCACGCAAGCGCTATTGAGAAGAGTTCAAAGCGATGAGGCGACTTTTGTTTGCGACAGTGGCATTGTTGGGGGTTGTGGGAATTGCCTGGGCAGAAGACTACGAGGAGTTTCACATCGAGTTCAGCCCGCAATGGTGGCTTGTCAGCACCAGCGGTAGCGCTCGATCGGGGGCGACAGCTGTGGATCTCGAGTCAGATCTGGGCATCAGGAACAACAAGTCCCATTTTGTAGGAAAGCTGGTCCTGAAGCCTGCGCGCAAGCACCGTGTTCTCTTTGACGTCCTTCCGTTTCGGCTCAACGGTGGCAGCGCTCTCACCCGTACCATCGACTACGCCGGGCAGACCTACAACATCAGAGAGCAAGTGACCTCTGAAGCCAAGATCAACTACCTGTTTGGCGGCTACCAGTACGACGCCGTGAGTCGAGAGCGTGGCCATCTGGGCATCCAGGCTGGCGTGGGTTACCTGAATGCCGAAGGGACGATTCGAAGCAGTACCACCGGCCGAAGTTCAACAGAAGACATTGATGCGCCCTTGCCCCTGGTTGGAGTTGAATTTCGTGGCTTCCCGTTAGCCGCAAGTAATCTGCTGAATTTCAATGGCGAAATCAGAGGCATGTCGCTGGGGCGCTATGGCCGTTACGTACAGGCTGGCTTCAACGTGGGGTTCAGCTTTGGCAGACACTTCACCGTGCAGGCCGGCTACGCCTTCCACGACATCGATGTGCACGACACCAACCGGTCAGAGGTCGTCAAACCACGATTCTCCGGGCCTGTCGTTTCGCTACAGTTCAGGGACTGAGGTGGATTCGAGAGCGCAGCCGCCGAGGGGACTCCGAGTCCCCCTTTGATCCCCTGGCACATGGGAGATCAAGACCACGTGAGAGTGCTGTCAGAGAGGTCCTTTCGATTAAGGGGACGGTCCATCTGGAATGGCTAGAGTGCATGCACTATTCTCACAAACACCTCATGGGCTGCGCTCGAAGATCCAAGATCGTGTGATGCAGTCTCTCTGCTTGCAAACGAAATGCGAGCATACATCTACTGGAGGCAGTGCAAGGAGGGTATCCAATATGAGGCACACCCCTGCGGTGGAGGTCGTCCGACCATTTCGTGTTGCATTGTGGTTAGCTTTGACCCTGCCGTTCGCCTTCCCCACTGCGGGCAGGGCGGCGGCGGAAGGAGTGAATTGCCCGGCTGAGCCTGTCGACATGAATATCGCCTACGGTCAGCTGATCAACTGCACGATCGAGTCTGGAGACTCTGACATTTTTCGATTCTCCGGAATTGCCAGAGAGAATGTTGTACTGCTCGTGCTCAAGACTCCCACGAGCAGTCTCCGTCCCTGTCTGGAGTTGGTTGGTCCTGATAATAGCCGGACTACCTCCTGCGCCAATGCCTTCTCCCAAAGAATCGATAAGACCCTGAACCTCACGGGAACCTACACTATCCTGGTGAGTGCCTCCTCGTTTAGCGGGCCTTATACGCTTGCCCTGGAGCGGGTTGCCCTGCCTTCTTCTACTGCGATGCCCATTCAATACGGCCAGACGCTAAACGACGAGATTAATCCGGACGGCGACCTGGATGTGTTTTATTTGGGAGGAGGTGTGGGGGACAGCATTGTACTGACGGTGACCAAGACGCCTACGAGCAGCCTCCGTCCCTGTCTGGAACTCATCGCTCCAGATAACAGCCGCACCACTTCCTGTGTCAATGCCTTTTCCCAAAGAATTGATAAGACTCTGAACCTCACGGGAACCTACACCATCCTGGTGAGCGCCTCCTCGTTTAGCGGGGCTTATACGCTTACCCTCCAATGTGTGTCCGCTTCCTGTTCAGCAAATACGACGCTGTTTGTTCCAATTATCTTGTCCTCTGCCGGTCTGAACAATTCCTTCTTCAGCTCCGAAATCGTGTTCACCAATCGCGGATCTAGAGATACCGTGATGGATTTCAATTATGTAGCGGCTTTCGGAGGAGGCAGTGGCACCGCCTCTGCTCCGCTCCCAGCTGGGCGGCAAAGCATTGTCGCAGATGCCATTGCTCATCTAAGGAGTCTGGGAATGCCCATTCCCGGTTCGGGCAACCGAGGAGGAACGTTGGTGGTCCGATTCTCAGGGCTTTCCTCTGCTTCTGATGCCGCAGTGACCGTCAGAACGACTACCATCGTGCCTGAAGGCCGCGCAGGTCTCGCATATTCAGGCCTGTCGGCGCAATCTCTGTTGACGGGTCCTGCTTACCTATGCGGCCTGAGGCAGAACGCCGCAGATCGGTCTAACGTTGCAGTTCAGAATGCAGGGACAGGTTACGATGGCAGCATCGTGTTGCGTTTGACCGTCTTCTCTGGGGGTTCTGGGCTACCAGGTTCCTTCCCACTTCCAGATATCACATTGGGCCCCGGGGAGTTCTATCAGATCTCTGGCATCCTCAGTTCCAACGGCCTTGCCCTAGCGCAGGGCTACGTGCGGGTGGAACGCGTCAGCGGGACAGCACCCTACTACGCCTACGCCGTCGTCAACGATCAGGCCAACTCCGACGGCTCGTTTGTCCCGCCCATTCCGGGAAGCGCTTATATTGGCCGCCCTGCGCTCGCTCTTCCTGTGGTGGTTGAGACGGCTCTTTTTGACAGTGAACTGGTGCTAACCAACACGTCGGCGTCCCGAAAGACGGTTCGCTTGGCTTATGTGGCCGATGCGGTTCAGGCCGACCGTTCCACCTCCAGCCTGACTCTGGTGCTGGAGCCGCGGCAGCAATTTATCTTCCCCACGTTCGTCCAATACCTGCGGCAGAATGCCACTCCTGCACCGGGGCCGCCCGGACCCAGCTATGTGGGCGCCCTCTTTGCCACGGTTGACGGTGGGGATATTAGCGAGATTGTCTTGGGCGCTCGCACCTCCACGCCTGGCGGTGGCGGCCGCTATGGTCTGTTTTACCTAGCTGTGCCTTCCGACAGCGCGGGTAGTTCCGGCGGCTGGGTCTATGGACTGCTGCAGAACGCGGAAACGCGCTCGAACTTGGCGCTGGTCAACACGGGCGAAGTTGACGATCAGCCGGTTAGCTTTTTTGTCGAACTGTTCGACGGGACCAGCGGAGCAAAGGTCAGCACTTTCGAGGTGACGGTGGCCGCCCGCCGGTGGCTTCAAATCGGAACTGTGCTGGCCACTTATGCGCCGGGGACTACGCAAGGCTATGCGCGTGTGACGCGAACTACTGGATCGAATCCGTTCATCGTGTATGGAGTCGTCAACGATGGCGGGCAGCCCGGGCAGCGCAGCGGCGACGGGGCATTCGTGCTGGGCTTCTACCCGTGAGTCTTCGGCCATACCAAAGTGGCCTTGGACCTCTTTTTTGCTGAAGGGAGGCTGACCCGGTGGCATGCACTCCCGTTGGGATCACCCGGTTCCCTGACTCATTAGTCTCTGTCGCGAAACTCGAAGAGCAGCACGGGTGTGGAGTTGAGCCCCGATGCGATCCTCGGCTCCCCTCGCCCGAAGGTCGAGAGGCGGTGGAGAGGGGGTCGGGGGTGAGGGGGATCGCCGTCAGTAACAGATCCACGCCGTCGCCCATCGGATGCGCTTCTTGAATTGTTTCCGCTTCTTGAGTTATTTCCGAAAATCGCCGCCCCGCGTGCACCCCCTCACCCCCAGCCCCTCTCCCGCATTGGGGAGAGGGGAGCCGAAATGTCGCGAGAGTGGCAACCAGTAAGGCTCTTCGAGTTTCGCGCCAGAAACTAGCTTAGCCATATCCAACTCAGGCGCTGGCGTTCAATGCGTTCAATGTATTCAGCCGTGATTGGTAGGATTTGCTGAGGATCTGCTTCAGGAGAGGGTTCCCGATTTCGGTCTGGTCGATGCGTTCCTGCACTTCTTCCAGTTCCTCGACCGACTTGGCTTGCTGGATCACCTGTTTGAAGTAGCTCAGGTCTCCAATCGTCATGATCTCCTGGCTCTCTTCATCCTCGATGATGGCCAGATGGGGCGCCGGAAGGATCGTCCGGATTTTCTGATAAAGCTTCTCCCGATACTCGAGATTGTTCTCGCCCAATTCCGGATGGAACCATTCGGCGCTCAGTCCCCCGCCGAAGCGCTGAATGCTCAGTTCCGTGTAGACCTCCGGCTCGGCTTCAGAGACTTCAAAAATCAGTTCTTCAAGATCATCGACCACGCCAGCATTTGAATAGACAGTAACAATCGTGACTTTCATAACGATTCACCCAACTGATTTCCGTGAAGATTTCACACGCAATAATGAGCGCAGATTATAAGAAGAATTCAGAACAGGTGGCAATTCTTTTCGACGCTGTCATAAAGCGCCGGTTGGCCGCTAATGAGATCAATAAAGCGGGACGACTGGGGAACAGACTGCCATCTGCTTTTCCTCCAGCTGCCCATTGATGCGAAGCGGTTGTCGCACACGATAAGCTGTGTTCTGAGGGATGTCTTTCTCCTCGCACGGAAGCTTCGTCTGATCCTGAGGTTCAGCGGTTCCAATTGAAAGACAAACTCCCATCGTGACGCAAGCAAAGAAACGCGCTACAAGAGACCCCTTGGCTGTGACTTACACTGCGATCTCCATGTACGCGCCCTGGAGCTGATCGTGTCCCATATCCTTCTTGCTGGACACAGGGGGTCTCCCAGTCGGTTGCCCGGGGGCGTTTGCCTCAGCCCCCTCTCCCCTACCCTCTCCCCCGCGCTGGGAGCGGGTTTTGGGTCGTCACCCTGGAAGCGCGGGGGCGAGGGGCTCAATGTAGGGCACCCGGACCCCGGGGCGGCGGTCGCCTCGCTCCCTTGCCCTGGGCTACCGTCTTGCGCCCCGCTGGGGCTGGAAAGCCGCTCCCCGTGCGACTCTCCCTACCCACCCACATGTCCAGCGAAAAAGGATATGGGACACGATGAGGTCCCGGAGGTTACCGCTCGACAAGGCGTCGAGAGAACCTCCACACATTGAAGTCCACTGTCGCTACGCAAACTTACGGCGTGCTGTCGAGATACCCTTTCCGTGTGCGCACTTTGAGCGACGGGTAACGCGAACTTTTTGCGCGCACCTCGATTGTGTGGAAACGGTCCTTGACCCTTGTGGCTGTGGGCTGATAAGTGACGACATATTGCTGATGCAACTCGCGCGCAATGCGGGAGAAAAAAGGCTCCAGCGCTTCACCCAATTTGGGGAAGTAAGCACGTCCCCCGGAAAGGTCCGCGAAGTAGCGCAACACCCAAATCGGATTGAGGTTCACATCCAACTCGGGCAGCTTGTAGTGTTTCTTGCCACTCATGAACAGCTTGCGATCGAGCTCGGCGTACTCGCCGATGGAGAAGAGGACGACGTCGCTCGCCTGAATCTTTTTGTCGATGGCGGCAAACTTGGCGCGGCTATCTTCGTCTTTGCCATCGCTGAGCAGGACGATGACATGCCGCGGATGAGGCGCGGTCTCCATCAGATCAACGGCTTTGGAAAGCGCATCGTAGAGTGCTGTTCCGCCGCGCGAAGCCAGGGAATGCACTCCTGTGCGAATCTTGAGCATTTCCGACGTGAACGGGCGAATCACTTCCACCTTGTCATTAAAAGACACAAGGCTGACGGCATCCCGCGGGCGACTCTCATTCAGGAACGCCAGGGCCGCCACTTTCGCCTCTACCAGCGGCGAACCTTCCATGCTGCCGCTGGTGTCTATCAGCAACACCACGCTAATGGGGACGTTCTCATGCCCGAAATACTTGATCTCCTGGGCAACACCATCCTGGTAGATCTGAAAATCTTCCTTTGCCAAATCCGTGATCCGCCGGCCCGAAGCATCCTCCACCGAAATGTTGAGCAGGACTTCCTCAACAGCGATCGAAAGTGTAAAAGCCGGCTCCTCGCCCTCTGGAGCCTTGGCGTCGGGTTCAGAGGGCGCCGCTGCCGCAGGCGCCGGACGGCTCACAACCTTCTCGTCTCGCTTCAACTGCACCCGGATCTCTTGAGCAGACGCCTTCATATCAGCCAGCGTAGCCTGATCGTAGCCATACTTCGTAACCACCACGCGATACATCGCGCCACCGTTCAGGCCGGTCACGCGAAACTTTCCCGCCGCATCTGTTTTCGCGTCCTTCATGCCCGCCGCCAGTTGATCCAAAACACCCACGAGCGCTCCGGCGATGGGCTTCCCGTCCTGGTCTGTCACGACGCCTGAAACCTCGGCTTCGCGCTGGCCGAGAGTCATTGGGAAGCTGGCCAGCAGAGTGAGCGCCGCTGACACGGTGAGAAAGAAGAAGGACTTCTGGATTGATTTCATGGGAAGGGTCCTTGAGGAAATCTCATATTACTGAACATCGCGAATTATAGTGACAAGTCCCGTGTGTGCCTATTCGCTGCGGCCGCAGGCTGGATTCAGCTCCCCGCGCCCTAACGCGGGAGAAGGGTTGGCGGTGAGGGGAGGTGAGGGGGAGTGGATCAGCACGCGGAACCCAGCGCTGGATGAGGGTTTGGATCGTCTGCAGGCTAAACCAGGCGTGTGCTCGCCCCCTCACCCCATGAAGGCTTCTCAAGCCTTCATGCTCTTCCCGCGTTGGGGCGAGGGGAGCCGAAGTCGATTGAGTTTCTCGAGAGACAACGAGTTTCGTCACTATATTCTGCGATCCTCAATAGTATGTCAGATTTGAGATCTGCCGTTGCAAACGCTGAGTTTCAGCGGCAAGCAGAACAGTAACGGACGAACTCATCGCAAACCGCAGAGACGCGTAGAAAGCTATTGGTCAGTTGTCATTGCTCGTTGATTGGCGAAGACAAACGAGAAATGGGCATTGGCTACTCTTCTCAGGTGTCTCTCTTTTCTCCGCGTCTCTGCGGTTTGCTTTTGCAGTTCTTTCACAGCTTCATATCGCCTTCTTTGTCTTCGATGACAATCTCAACCCGCCGGTTTTCCTGGCGGCCTTTCGCCGAGTCGTTTGACGAACGCGGTTGCGACTCTCCCAGCCCTTTCGTGACCATGATATCTCCTGGCACACCGGCTTTGAACAGATAGTCGAGCACGCTCTGAGCGCGCGACTCAGACAGCTTTTGATTGAACTCGTCTGAACCGACGTTATCGGTGTGGCCTTCGACACTGAGATGATATCCCGACGCCACCATCAGGATGCCAGAAACTTTCGCCAGCACTTCACGCGTTTCAGGCTTCAGGTTCGCTTTTCCAAATTCGAAGAGAATGTCGGGTAGGTTGAGAATGATGCCACGAGCCGTGCGACGCGTCTCAACCACTTTGCTCAAAGCCGCCTGCATCTTGTTGGAAGCTTCTTCCGCCTGCCGCTTCGCAGCTTCGGCTTGCTGCTGCGCTGCCAGGGCGGCCGCATCCGCCTGAGCCTTAGCCATCCGGGCTGCGTCAGCATCCGCCGCGGATTTTGCCGCGGCCTCTTCCGCCTGCCGCTTGGCTAATAGAGCTGCTTGCGCATCGCGCTCCGCCTGCGCTTTGGCTTCTTCGCTGGCCCTCCGGGCTCGCTCTTCCATCTCAAACTGCAACTTGCGTTGCTCTGCCAAAAGACGGGCTTTCTCCGCTTCGGTTTGGGCTTCCTGAATGTTTTTCTCGAGCCGAGCCGCTTCGTCGGCGTTGGCCTTGCGCTCAGCATCCAGCGCAGCCTGGAACGACCGCTCTTCCGCCAGCTTCTGGGCTTCGAATGCCAAGCGGACAATCTCCTTGCCCTGGGTCATCTGGGTCCCGACGCCGGTGCCCATCGCAGCCCCCTGCTCCGCCTTCAACAGCTGCTCCTTGGCCCGGCTTAACTCGTCGGCGGCGAACTTGGCGGCGCCAGCTCGCTCAGCCAGTTGAACCGCGGTCCGCGCCTGTGCAATGTCGGTTCTGACTTCTGTCTTGGCTTCAGCAGACTTAGCCAGAGTCTCCTTTTCAAAATTATAAACACCCTCCGCCTCACGATATTTAATCTGTGAAGTACTCACAACGCCCCCTAACTTATGGGTGGGCCGCGTGTTCTCCATCACGACAAAACGGCTAGGGTAAGGGACAAGGTAATGTGGCTCAGCTGTGATAAACATCCCAAAGGTCTCGAGCGTAGTGGTCACGTTCAACTTGGCTCGGTTGCCTCTCACAATGAATTCGCCGGCATTCACCGTGTGCCCCTCCGGTGAGACCGTCCAAAGCACATAGGTGTTATAGTCACCGCCAAATAGCGAAGCAGGCTTTACCTCGTCGAGCTCGATCTCGATCTCCGTCGTTCCTCGTTTGCGCTCCACTTTGGCCTCGCCTGTCGCGAATGGCAGGCGTTGCGTGCCTTGAAACTTGAGGGTGATTGTCACTCCTTCTGGGTATGTGATAGCCAAGCTCTCGCGGGTGCCAGTGATGGACTTTACTGCCTGTACCAGCTCAGGCTTTTTCCCGCCTTCGGTCTGCTGAGCCCAGGTTGTCTGAGGTACCAGGAGCAAGCTGGCAAGCGCAGAAATAGCCCTGCAGTTTACAATTTTTTCCATGTGATTTCTCCTTGGGAAGATTTGTGAAATGAGGTCATTAGCGTCTAAGCAAGTCCTGCTAGGCACTTTTGTTGCCACAGGCTCGTGATAGTTTAACTCTGAATTGAACTTCTCATGGGACCCAGCATAACGCAGTTGGCGGTGTGCCTGCACCGCCCAAAAAGGCGGGCCTCAGCTCTCAGTCAGGCGATCATCTCATTCCTGATCGCATTTCGGACGGAACCCCCAATTTTCAACAGACGGCACTGGCCTGACCCGACTTCCAGGGAAAACGATGCAGCACGGCTTCATCTAACTCTACCCCAAACCCTGGCCCATCGGGAACAATCACTTCTCCGCCCTTTATCGCGAGTGGCTCCTTCAGAAGTTCCTTGGCCAGCGGGATCGAAATGATGCCGTCCCAGAAACAGGGCCAGTCGATACCCAGACAGACGTCGTCACCGAAGCCGCTCGCCAGATGGGCCATCGCAACAATCTCGAGCGGCGTCGTTGCGCCCGTCAGCACAAACCGTTTCCCACGCTCGGCCAGCGACTGCAGCCAGACACGACAGGAGAGCAGTCCGCCAAGCTGTGAGACGTTTACTTGCAGAATATCTACACCTGTCTCTGCCAGCGCTTCCAGCCTCGCGGTGCTGGTTTCATGCTCTCCGACCGCAATCGGAACCGTTTTCTCTTTCACAAGCCGCTGGCAACCGTTGTCATCTTCCGGATGAAATGGCTCGGCAAGCCATAGCGGCACATGCGCCGCCAAGCCGCCCGCCCAAACGCCGAATTCTGCAGGTGGGTAGGCCTCACTTCCCATCTGCCACCAGGCCTGAGCATCGACAACGATCCGGCATTCTCCAGGCAACGCTTCGCGCACACGCCTCAAGGTCTCCGCGTCACCCGCCAGGCCCAGACCCAGTCGAAATCGATAAGCATTGAAGCCGCGTTCCGCCATCAGAGAGGCTTCCTGCGCAGAGGTTTCAGAAAGCAGATATAACCCTGACCGGGCCACTAGAGGAACGCGCTGCCGAACCTGCGTGCCGAGCAGCTCTGACGCCGGACGCCCCTCGATCTTTCCTTTCAGATCTATCAACACTGTCTCAACCAAACCAAAGGCCTGCGCCAGTCCTGGGAACTGAGGGCGGCGTCCAAAGACCTTCTTTCTGAGCGCTTCAATCTTCAGCGGATCGATGTTCACGACCGCCGGCTTCAAGTTCCGGTTAATCAACTGCGCCAGATTCGCCGAGGCCGGCCCTGTAGCATACCCGCTGAGTCCCTCATCCGTGTGAACCCTGACCACCAGGCAATCCTGTTTGTAGAAGACCCACTCGCCAGCCGCGATCGCTGTGCGAAAGGGTTCAAGCAGCGGTGATGAAAGCAGGTATGCCTGCAAGTCTGTGACTTTCACTAGAGCCTTTCCTGCTTCTTATCGGACATCCACTATGCGAAGCTAACCAAAACCTGAGGTGCCACGGAGAGAGCCTGCACATCCCTACCGTCGCACTATATTCTTATATTCCAAACCTTCCCGCCAGCCAACTGCGCCAATTGGGTGCAATTAAAAGTGGCGGGCAAGCTCTGCAGCCCTCCCTCACGGTCGGGCTACTGACACCGCCGGCGCCAGTCAGTAGCCCGCGCGTCAGCAAGGGCTCCGGCCCGCTGCGGGCTGCCCGCCACTTTTAATTGCACCCGCGCCAATTCCTGTCCTGCTGACAACTCAGACGGCCCTAAGATGCTAGTCCATGGCTCTGGTTTTGCGCATCTGGCGCGCCCGGGTGCAACTGAGAGTGACGTACAGAGTGGTGGAACGCGCGCTCCCGCGCGCGTTTCGTTTCCGGAACAAGAGACAAGCTTGCGCAGGAGCGCTCGCTCCACCCAAGAGCCCGTCCAAGTAGTTTCAGACTGTACGTCATTTCCAGTTGCATCTGGCGCGTCCTTTTGTCTTGAGTTGGATTTTTGGAAACTCTAAGATACGCACGCTGGCTCAGCCGTGCCGGCGTCCAGCCGAACCTATGAAAAAAGAAAAGCCGCCCATCAAGAACTTCATCGCTAGAAAATCCAAGCGCGTGCATCTGAAGATCCGGTTCAAGGTTTCAGGCCGTGACCAGTATGGCAACCAGTTTGAAGATCACATTGAAACTCAGAATGTGGGAAGCAGCGGAGGCAGCTTTGCGACGAAGTGGGAGATCAGAGTTGGTTCGACCCTCAAGCTGACGGGCCCCAAGGGCTTTGTTTCGTTAGTTCGAGTGGTCTGGGTAAAAGAAGACTACAAGGCGGTGCGCCGGATGGTCGGCTTTCAACTGCTGGAGCCGCGCAAGGACTGGGTGCTGCAGTCCCAAAGCCGCACCGCACCGCTGGCCGGCGCAAGAGTGCCGAAGAAAGGCTGAGAGAGCTGGACGGCGCCGGTGGCGCCAGAGGTAGCGCCGGCTGTCCTCAGACGTTCAGCACGAGACTTCTGGCCAACACTTCGAGTTTTTCATCTGAGTGATCGCTAGCTAAGCTAGGGTTAGCGAGCAACCTCAGACCGCCGAGGGACATGGCTCCGTTGGCTCCTGCCCCCTCACCCGGCCTTTGGCCACCCTCTCCCCACAAACGGGAGAGGGAGTTATCGAATTTGACCGAACTTTGAACTTCGTTGGCAGCAAGTGATCCTAGTTTCTGTCGCGAAACGCCCAAACCCGCTTCCACAGATCGACTCCGCCGCCCGATTTGCGGAAAGGCTGTGCCTTTCCGCAGTAGCAGGAATTTCTTCTCTAGACGCCTTCGTTCGCCTGAAGCCGCGCCCCAGGCGCGGCTTCAGGCGAACGAAGCATTAACTGGAAGTTGGCGCACCCAACGGAAGGGCAAGCCTTTCCGCACATCAAGCGGCAAAGCCGCATTGAGACCCGGCGTTTTCGAGTTTCGCGACAGAAACTAGTATTACTTTGTTAAGTCCTGAAGCCAATCTTCACGGGCGGGACGCCCGTGCCACGTGGCATGGGCATCTTGCCCATGCGGCGCCTATATCGTCAAAAGCGCGATGTATGCGCCACGCGATCAAGACTTAACAAAGTAATACTAGCCAGAGCGGACCTGTGCGTTCATTCCGCTGCTTCGTCACCAGCAACGTCAGACACATCGGTCTTGCTCCAAAGTGCTTTGTCGTCGGGCAGCGCTGTCGACAGCTGCCGCCGAAAACCAAGACCGGCAGGATAAGCGCACCGCGCCCTACCCTTCGGTTATCAGGAGTCATCACTCATGAAACATTCTCTAGCAGCCTATCTGGAGAACGAATCCCTCGCGCCCCAACTCTCCGAGTCCGAAGCCCAGCGTCTGGCTGGCGAGCTGGGCAGCTTAGCTGGCTTCCGTGTGTACCCACGCTCCATCTCGGCCGCTCATCACTCTGTGTTCTTTCTAGGCCAGGACAATGGCTCCAAATCTGTCGGAGTCCTTGCCGCGTCTTCCAGTTCAACTCACGCCTTCAGCGGCGAGAGACGCACGGCGCGCGTGGGCGCCACCGAGGCGGCTTTAACGCTGGGCCCGGCTACGGCATCGAATGCAGCAATGCTGAGACGCGCCCTGCCCTTCCTCGCCCCCCAGCCGCTGGGATTGCGCAAGTCTGCGGGCTGTGGCGACCGCCTGGGCCTGGCGACACCTGGCCACATTCGAGCCATTCGGCATTTCGACCTGGCTCCCATTCTCGCTCAGCAATCCATGCGCGAGAATGCGCGGACCGGACGCACTCCGCAGGAAGTCATGGATGACGCGCTGTTTGGCGTCTTTCAGGAAGGCTGGCGTGATGGTTTTGGGGCCGACGCTGATCATCTGAAAACAGCCGCCGACATCGACCTTTGCGCCGCTGCGGGCTATACGTTCTATACGATTGATCCGGGCGAGTACGTCGACAATGCCGCCAATAGTGCGCCTGCCGAGATCCTGCGGCAGAAGGTCGAGGCACTGCCCTGGAACGAACTGGAGAGCAACTGGAAGTCAGTGGAAGACCAGCTTGGCCGAAAACCGGTCGATCTCGGAGAGTTCAAGCTCGCCATCAGCGCCGAGGAACTGCGGCGGGCCGCCGTAAAGTACGGCCGCGTTGTGGCTCATACGGTAAAGATGTATCGCCATCTGGCTCACGTCATGGGCCCGCGTCCCTTCGAATTGGAAATGAGCGTGGATGAGACCGACGCGGTCACTTCGCTGCCCGAGCACCTCTACATTGCACATGAGCTTCGCCGCCTGGGAGTGCGCTGCGTGAGCCTGGCGCCGCGCTATGTCGGCACATTTGAAAAGGGCGTGGATTACATTGGCAACCTGGACGAGTTCGAACAGTCGTTCGCACAGCATCTCGCCGTATCCAAGACGTACGGGCCTTACAAGCTCAGTTTGCATTCGGGATCCGACAAGTTCAGCGTTTATCCGATCGCCGCCCGTGTGGCAGGAGAACTGGTTCATCTAAAAACTGCGGGCACGAGTTATCTCGAAGCTCTGCGCGCCATCGCGAAGCTTAATCCCGGACTGTTTCGTGAAATTGCCTCGTTCGCGGCCGGACGGTATCCAACTGACCGCGCCAGCTACCATGTTTCCGCGGAAGTCTCCAGAATGCCCAGCCCTGCTTCGGTTCCCGACGACCAGTTGACGGCCCTGCTTGACAACTTCGACAGCCGGGAGATCCTGCATGTGACTTTTGGCTCTGTCCTGAACCATGCCCCATTTCGTGAATCTTTCTTCTCAGCCTTGCGCAGTGACGAAGAGGTTTATTACGCCATGCTGGAGACGCATTTCAACCGCCATCTGAGCCCGTTCCGGGCAGCAACGGGAGCAGGAGCGGTGACACTGTAGGACTCGATTTTGGAACTATCGATTCGCTGCTAACCGGGCGCGAATGACGAATGACTAAGCTCGAATGTCTAAGAGAATCCCAAAGCCCAAATGAAGACAAGTTGTGGCTTCGTCATTCGTCATTCTTTCGTCATTCGTGCTTCGTCATTCCCGCCTGAGGCAAAATCCAGTCCCAAAAATTCACAACTCCAACCAAGGACATCCATGAATCTCTCCGAACTGACAAAGATGTACGACTTCACCGGGCGCACGGTCGTAATCACTGGCGCAACGGGTGTTCTTTGCAGCAGCATGGCCCAGACGCTGGCCGCTTGCGGCGCCAACGTGGCGCTGGTGGTGCGAAACCAGGAAAAGGGAGAGCAACTGGCGGCCCGTCTTCCGGGCCCTGGACGCGCCCTGGTTGCCGTCAGCGACGCGCTTGACCGGAAGGCCTTGGATCAAGCCGTTCAAACGATTGTCGGCAAGTTTGGCCAAATCGACGGCCTCATCAACGGAGCGGGTGGCAACCACCCGAAGGCCACCGCGCGACCCGATCAGTCCTTCTTTGATCTGGCCAGCGATGCACTTCGAGGCGTAGTAGACCTGAACTTGATGGGCACCGTGTTTCCTTGCCAGGCCTTCGGAAGGGTAATGGCCGAACGCGGTGAAGGCGTCATCCTGAACATCTCCTCCATGGCTGCCTTGCGCCCCTTGACGCGCATTGTGGGCTATTCGGCTGCCAAGGCCGGTGTCAGCAACTTTACCGCGTGGCTGGCCGTGCACATGGCGCAAGAGTACTCGCCCCGCATCCGGGTGAACGCGATTGCTCCGGGCTTTTTCCTGACGGAGCAAAACCGCGCTATGCTGACCGATGTTCAGACAGGCCAGCTCACGGCCCGCGGCCAAAGCATTGTCAGCCACACGCCGATGAAACGGTTCGGCGAACCCGATGAGCTGTTGGGCGCTGTGCTCTGGCTCCTCTCGGCCGCCTCCGCCTTTGTCACGGGCATCGTCGTTCCCGTCGATGGAGGTTTTTCGGCCTTCTCGGGCGTTTAGGGCCAAACAGGTGCAAGAAGCCAGCCACCCGCCCTCCTCAGCCGAGGGGAATCAAAATGTCCAATCTCCAGAATTCCCGCGAACGCGAGAAGGAGAGGCTTTGGTTCCGGCTTGTCCAGCTTAGGAATCCGTGCGGCCACTGAGGCAACGCAGCGGGATCTGTCTTCTCACCCTCCGCCTCCTAGTCGGTGGCTACTGGGCTTCAAGGTTTGGATAGAACACTCACATCCCGTTTCGGGCCTGGCTGGAATTCTTTCGAAAGAAACCAGGGGAAGTATTGGCCGGCGGTGAAGACCGTGCCAAAGAGACCAGGATCGCTGAGCGGTGGCGGCGCTTGAAGCGCCTTCTGGAACGTGTCCCTCGCCTGGTCCAAGAACTCCTGATTGCCGGTTTCCTCAGACACGGCCGCGAGTCCGGGCGCCAAAACAATTCCGACCTGCGGAGAGCCAAGGAAATCCTTCCTTTCAGCATTCCACTGGGCCCGATTGCGATAGAGCCACTCAGCTGAACGCTGCAGGCGCGCCAATACGGTTCGATCGCCGCTCAGCCTCTGGTAGTGTTGCAGTACGTTCCAGGCGACGCCACATTCCCAAGCGGTTTTGCCCAGCCCATCCTTGAAACTCTCATTCCAGCACCCGGCCAGTCCGGAAGAGACCTTCCGCAATTTTTCCAGGTCCCCGTCTTGCCAGGCATACAGCGCCTCAATCAAACCCTTCGCCCCGTCGAACCAGCGCCGGTCTCCAGTGGCCTCATACCCCTTCAGCAAACTTGTCGACCTGCTGGCCAGGCCTGCCACGTCCGGGCCTCCGGCGCTGCCCTCTTTGGCGATGCGCGCGGCGAGGAAGCGCCCGGCATTCAGAAAACGGCGGTTGCCGGTGAAGAAATAAGCGTCCATCAGCCCTTCAACGCCGTGGGGCTCCACGCGAGATGGTTGTGTGCTCAACGAAGCGGCTGCCTTCTGGCCACCGGCTTCGGGTGGTTCTTCCGCAATCAGCCCCGCATCGGCCGTCCAGGCTAGCGTTTCTTCCGCAAGCTCCAAAGACTTGAGATCGCCTGTTCTGAAGAAGTGAAGATACAGGGCATGCGCAAAGTCTCCGCGTGCCGGCGCGCCTTCTACATTCTCCGGACCACCGGCTGGTGGTTTCATTGCCAGCAGCGGATTGGTAAAGCGAAAAACGCCATAGCCCCCAGGTTCTGGATTTCCGGACTCCCCTGGGACCTCGCGAGCCGCCAACACCGCATCCCGGCTGGCAGTCAGCCAGCCATCCAGCTTCGCGGGCAGGCTTTCAAACTCAGGCCTCAACAAACCGGGTGAGGCATCCAGCAACCGACCGAAAGCCTGCGTGTCGCGGCAGTACCACGCGGGCGTTGCCACGGCGTAAACAGGTCTCTGAAAACCCAACATCACGTTCTTGACTTGGCCGGAACTCAACTGTCGCTTGCCGTGAAAGTGAAACATCAGCTCATGAGTCTTTGCAGTGAGTGGCGCTAGCGCCTGAGCCCGTTGCCGTGATGGTAAGAGCTTTACAACAAGCGTTCCGTCGTTGCGAACCTCCAAGGCTTTTGGATGGAGCTGCCCAAACCACCTTACGACGGCTGACAGCCCATGCTCGTTGTCAAACAGATCCACCCAGCCCACCTTCGCGCTCTTGCCTGAACCCTTTCCCTGCACCGCTCCTGAAAGCGAGTAAAGGTCGGCAGAGTCCTGAGACAAGGAAGCGTGGGAACCTGTTTCAAAATTCCCCGTGTGATCCTGCGGATCGCCTCCAAAGATGAACTTCTGTTGAGTCAAATCCACGTTCAACTTGAAACTCAAGCTCAACTCGTCCAGGGGAATCTCGCTGTTCTGCCGATTCAATAGCGTGAGGTCCAGCTTGAAATAAGTCTTGCCTCCGTAAACCGTCAGGCGGGCCAGATAATCCAGTCGCCTTTCCTTCAGCTGCGCCAGTGCGAAACTACCGGTGATTCTCACCACGGCACGCAAGGCGTTGTGCTCCTCCACTTCAATCCGGTTCTGCGTCCAATGGCTAGTGCGAAAAGCACGCCCACCACTGGTCAACACCATGTCGAAGTTGCCGCTGTCGAGGATTTTGGTTTGTTCATTGAAGTTGTAACCCCAGCCTTCATCAACCCACACCTGGTCGATCAACTGGTTGGAGCTGCCGCCCAGCACCAAACGCAGCGGCCCGGTGATGACCTCGAAGTCTTTGCCCCGAGGGATGAATCCCATGGCAGACGGAAACTCCGGCAAGGGCAGGACCTCGCGGAGAACATAGGCAGTCTGCCTGTGAGCCGCGACGGTGGCAGCGAAATCGCAATGCACCCATTGAATGCTGCCATCCTCCCACCAGCGGTTCGCCACCGCGAAGAGGGCCGGAACAAAACGCCCCTGCGCGTCCATGATCTGCAGCTTCTCAACACTCTTGATGGCGCCCTTGGGCAGCGGCACACCGGCTCGAACCGGCCACTGGTGCCGGTCAATACCCGCCGTCTCCTGCACCGTCAAAGGCACGTCGATCCCCGCTGCCTCGCATTGGAGCGCGAGCACCAGCAACAGCAGGAGAGAACGCAAAAGATTCATTTCACCAACCTCAAATCGGTAATCGCCAAAAGCAGCCCTGTAAAAGTTTTCATCGCGGCTCAGCAGACAACCGAATCAGGTCTTTCACCTTCAAGCCCGCCAGGCTCAAGACCAATGAAAACACAACAAGCATCGGGGCGAAAGAAGTATTCTGCCAGGACGAGTGGCAGGAGCCGCGACACCCCTAACTAGTTTCTGTCGCGAAACTCGAAACGCCAGTCTCAATGCGGCTTTGCCGCTTGATGTGCGGAAAGGCTGTGCCTTTCCGCAGTAGCCGGAATTTCTTCT
>JAKEER010000835.1 GCA_022616615.1 Acidobacteriota bacterium | reverse complement strand
GATCTCAAGATTGCGATCGAAAGGGTAAACGTGAAGGGCACCACGACCGAGGGCATGGGCTTCGCAGGGCGCGAGGAAGGCATCGCTGCCCATGCCGTCGCACTGCTCGAAGAATAAGAAAGCGGTCAAGTCTGGTATAAGAACGGATCTTTCAAGACCAGACCCTGTCCACTTTGTCCGTGAAACTCATAGCCACCCTTCGCGATAGATTTTAAACTGGCGACGCGTCAACCTTAACCCATTCAGCTTTATTCAAGGAGTCTTATGGCCGACTACAATCTACACGGACTTAACCCACGCGACTTCCAGCACTTTGTCCAGGCCATCGCTCGAAAGCACATTGCCGCTGGGGTGACGGCCTTTGGTGATGGGAAGGATGGCGCCCGCGACTTGACCTATCGCGGCAAGATGGATTATCCGTCGGCTGCCGGGGCTTGGGACGGGTACTTGGTGATGGGCTGCAAGTTCAATCAAAGGCCGACGGGCGACTCGCAGAAAGATGGAACGTGGGCGCTAAAGCAACTTGAAGGCGATCTGAAAAAATTTGTAAGCAAGAAGAGGAAGCTGCCGAAGCCGGACTACTTTCTCTATGTTACGAACGTACGCTTGTCAGGCGTTGCCGAAGCGGGAGGACGGGATCGGGCTTCGGACATGCTGCAGGAATATTCACGGAAGCTTAGTCTCAAGGGCTACTCCGTCTGGGACTATAACGATCTTCGAACTTTCCTTGATGGAGATGCGGACTTGCGAGCCGCTTATGGGCATTTCATTACGGCCGGTGACATATTAGCGCAGATGATGGAGTTGATGAAGCCCCAACGGGTAGATTTCGCTGACGTTATGCATGTTTTCCTGCAAAAGGAACTCATCGCGGACATGTCTGCCAAGCTGCAGTCCGCCGGCGAGGATCCAGAGCTTCAGATTCCATTGGCGAATGTTTTCGTCGATCTGCCATTCTCGGAAAGCGCTGAAGCGGCAGTTTTGGCTAGTGAGGAGCAAGAGGCCAAGCTACCGAAGGTCGTCCATGCTTTGCTTAACGCGGGATCATCCGTCCTTCGTCGAACTCCACATGACGATGGAACCACTGGGAGAGAACGAAGGTTGCCAGGCGCAAAAGAATCCCGGTTTGTCATCGTTGGCGGTCCGGGACAAGGCAAGAGCACGTTTGGACAATACCTCTGCCAGCTCTATCGTGCGTCGATCCTTCGGGACCGTCCCGCAGAACGCTTGGACGACCGGGTCCTTGGAATTCTCAAGCAATTGGACAAGCAGCAAAAGGATGGGGGGCTACCTCTGACTAGGCGTTTTCCGATCAGAATTGAACTCCGTAACTTTGCTCACGCCTTGGCAACCGAGCCTGAGATTACCCTGCTTGAATATATGAGGTTGGATATTGCACGCCTCGGTAGTGCAACAGTATCCATCGAGGATCTGCGGGCATGGCTTGGTCAGTATCCATGGGTATTGGTCCTCGATGGACTCGATGAAGTCCCGGCCTCAAGTAATCGCAGTGAGGTTTTAAGAGAGATCGACTGCCTTCGGGTTGACGCTGCTTCGCTCAACTCCGACATGCTTATTGTTGCTACGACACGGCCACAGAGCTATAGCAAAGAGTTTTCCGAAGAGCGTTTTCGGCATTTGTATTTGACCCCCCTGTCGCCGAATCAGGCGCTGCATTATGGCCGCAGGCTGGCCGAGGCCCGGTGTGGGGCCGATGAGCGCAGGAGGGACGAACTCATTCGCAGTTTGGAAAAGGCTTGCAAGAACGAAGCGACCTCTCGACTAATGCAAAGTCCGTTGCAAGTGACGATCATGGCAACCCTTCTGGAAGACACAGGCGAGCCACCTCAACAGCGGTACCGGCTTTTCGCAGAATACTATCGAACGATCTACAAGAGGGAAACAAGGCGAAAACTCCTTGGCGGCATCTTGACTGAAAGGCAAAAAGACATCGACACCATCCACGCGCAGGCAGGCCTGATGTTGCAGGTTGCCGGGGAAAAGACAACGGGAAAACGCACAAGGTCTTCAACGGATGATATTGATTCCGCGCTTTCTGACGACCAGTTTAGGGAACTGGTTCGACGGAGGCTCGAACAGATTGGGATTTCGGCCACGAAGGTCTCGGAACTACTCGATAGTATCAGCGACGGAAGTCTTCAGCGGCTGGTTTTTTTGGTCCGGCCGAGGGTAGGGTGGGTGCAGTTTGACATCACCTCCCTCAAGGAATTTATGGCGGCGGAAGCGATCATGAATGGCTCGGATGACGACGTCCGGGAACGCCTTAAAGTGATCGCCCCAGTAAGCTATTGGCGAAACGTTTTTCAGTTCGCAGTCGGTAAGTGTTTCGTAGAACGTGAATACTTGTTGGACAACCTGGTTTCGCTGTGTACCGGGCTAAACGAGGATAAAGCATGTGAGGAGATAGTCGCTGATGAGACCGTAGGCCCGGCGGGCAAGGCGGTGTTATGGGGTTCACGGTTGGCCCTCGATATCTTAAGCGATGGAACAGCTCGCCAGTATCCTGGTTATGAGGTTCGATTTGCAAGAATCGGTCTCCAGCTCATTAGGCTTGCCGATCTAGAGTGTAGTGCGCGCTTAGCCGCAGTATTTCACGACGAGCTTAAAGAGTTGTATGTCGAGGTAATTGAGGACCGTCTCGGCCAGGCGAACCTGTGGTGCCAGATTGGTGCTTGGCACTTATTGATTAGCCTCGCGGATCGAGAAGTTTCATGGGCAATCGAGCTGTTGGAAGCCCGATGGCCCGCCGACGTTGAGGCCCAACGGGCCATTCTGTTTAGCAGGGGCCTCAGATTTCCATCTGAGTGGGTACTTAGAAAGGCCAGCGAACTTGCGCCAAAGCTTGAACCGCATTGGTTCTTCCATTTTGCGGATTGTTGGTATTTCAAGGAAGTTCCTATTGGTGGACCGCTGGGTACCATGTTTCGCTCTTTGCACGGGCGGGCTAAACATTTTGAGATTCCAAGTCGGTCAGCGTGGAGCGAACTGATAGCACGGCTTTCTCTTACGCCATGTCACTTCGGCAATGAACTCTTGGAAGCGTTGAAGGTAATAGATATTCAGAACAAGCAATGGCTTCCATTTGTCTCGGGCGCGCGTTTCGGCGCGAATCCGTCTGCGAAAAGTCTGGCGGCGGAACTAAAGTGGCTTGGGGATAACTGGGAGCCATGCGATACGGCGCGGCTTACGTCGCTGCCTTGGCCAATTGCGGCGTGCCTTAACCGAGCGAAGTCGAAAGACGACCTACTAGGTCTGGCTCGGCTAGCGAAAGAGGGATCTCTCGGAGATATCAAACATTGGAATGCTGCGGAACAGCGATGGCGTGAGGTTGGAGTTTTAGATGAGGATTTCCAGGCAATGTCAGACGATAGACTGCCGCTGCGCCCTGAGTATTCTGTCGCTGGGTTTCCGTTCAGTGTGTGCAGTTACGCGACAAGTGGTGAATATTCGTCAGCACAATTTTCCAGTACACTGGACAAGCTTCGCCAGATGGATAACACGGAAACACGTTCGTGGTTAGCCTCCGCCGTATTAGGGCGGTGGAATTACCGGCGGGGACGGAAAAGCGTTCCCTTGCCGGGCCAATTCCGAGAACTGTATGCGATGGCATCTCGGCGGCCGCGCGTTAGGTGGCAAACATACTGGCTCGATAATCTTGCGGTGTCTCCGCCAGACGGATCACTCAACGCCGAGTGGGTTGATTTTTTGGATTGGCTGGGCCGTGAACAGGAGTGGTTTTGGGTAGATATCCCACGTACCGAAGTAGCCGAGGAGTTGATCCACCACTTCTGTTCAAACCCCGAAGGTCGTCGAGGGTTGCTGCCGGTCATCGCAGGATTCGCTGCTGCTGGATGCAGGTGCACGCTTCCTAAACATGTTCTCGATCTGGCAAAGAGTTGGAGCCCGCGAGCTAAAGATGATGCCATTGGACTCGGTCTTGCCGGGGCTAATTTAAATGAGATTGAAATCATTGCGCTGGCTGACGAGATTTCAAAAAGCGATGCTTTGGATACAGCGGTTTGGCGGGCGTTGCATATGGCGTCAGCTTCATCCCTGAAGCAAGCATCCGACTTCGCCTTAGCATTGCTAGCAGTGCTTGATGATTCGTCGGAGCGCGAAGCAGATGCTGCGGGGCACGCACGCCGAATCCTGACCGAATTCATGACCAATAGGCCAAGCCAGCTTCAGAATCCGTCGGTCTGGCAAGGGCTCCATCTTCCGGAACGGTTGTGACCGTTGTCATAGAACTTTGGGACGCCCTTCTCAACCAAGGCTCCGGGGAAAGGGACTCCAAAGGAACATGTTGCTGCTCGGCTTCGAGGTCGATAAATGCGAGTCTAGCCCTAGACGGCCACCAGCAACATGCCGAAAGGAATGGCAGACTACCGTTCAGCACGGTGGATTTCAGCGGCATGCTGTTCGTTATTAACCCCAAAGCATTTGCCGTGGCGCTGCACAAAGGCATCGGCCCCGCCAAGGCCTTCGGCTGCGGATTGATGCTGGTACGGCGTATCTAGTTCATCGCGTGCTACGATAGGTTGTCAACGTATGGCGGAAGGTGAACCATCATGGGATCGATATCGGTAAAGCAATTTCTTGAACATCCTGACCGGCTGCTGTCCGAGGCGCAAGGTGGAGAAATCGCCGTTGTGACTCAAGACGGCGAACCCGTGTTCATGGCCGTGCCCATGGGTGCAGATCTAGAGCCTAAGAAGGTGCGCTTAGAGATCGCGGTTTCTCTGTTCGAGAGGGAGCAAATCAGTGTCGGGGTGGCATCGCGCATCGCAGGCCTCTCCATCAGCGAGATGATCGACGAGCTTGGCAGGCGCCGGATCCCCGTGGTTCGCTACTCCGAGGAAGAGTTTGCGGAAGAAATGAAGT
>JAKEER010000834.1 GCA_022616615.1 Acidobacteriota bacterium | reverse complement strand
GGGGCGAACAACGGCTGATTGATCCTGCAGGGCTCCAGAATCCTCCTCCCGCGCTGGATTCCGCGTACTGATTCAATCTGTCGGATTCCCCCTCGCCCCCAACCACGGAAGCTGTGAATCAAGTCAAGGGTAGGGACGCGCTGCTGCGCGTCCGCGACGGTAAACCCAACACGGACGCGGAGCACCGCGTATTGATGTCAACTTAGGGGCGGAACCCGGCCCACGATTGGCGAGAAGCACGCCAATCGTGGCTACCCATGCCCCTGACCGGTCGTCTTGGTAGCCATGATTGAAGCGCTTTCCGCGTCAATCGTGGACGAAGCCGCCCTAAGTTGACATCAATGAGCACCGCGTCCCTACCGGATCAGATTTGTGCGCCCAACCGAATTTTTTCACAGCCCCCCTCTCCCGCGTTGGGCGAGGGGAGCCGAGTCGAGCTTAGGAACGCAGCGAACATGCACCACGGGAGTTGTCACTATAATTTGCGATCCTCAGTAGATCGAAGACTGTCGCCGTCTACACCGCTTCGGCAATGTCCTGTCGCGGCGCATCTCTCCACAGCCGTTCCAGATTGTAAAAGGCCCGGTTCTTCGGCGAGAAGATGTGGACAATGAAATCCGAGTAATCCATCAAAATCCACTCTGCCTGGCGGTAGCCTTCGATATGGTTCAGCGCTCGTCCCTGCCCTTTGAGCCTTAACTGAATCTCGTCGCAAATTGCCTGGTTTTGCGGTGAGGAGGTTCCGGAGCAGATGATGAAACTATCGGTAAACGACGCGATTCCTCGAAGGTCCAGAACCGTCAGATCCAGAGCCTTCTTGTCCTGGGCAGCCTCAATGGCACAATGCACAAACTTGTCGATAATCTTCAAGTTGTCCTCTTAACTCAGATAAAGCTTCGTCTTGAGAATATACTCCTCCACATCTACGGAAACCCACGGGCGGATGCTGCTTCCTGCTCGAACGGACCGGCGAATGTCGGTTGAGGAAATCGGATTGGCGAAATCCTTGAGCAAAAAAAGACCGTGCGCGCCGCGCGGTACCAGCGCCGCTCTCGATCCACTGCCGATCGGCTGCGGACGAAATGCATCCGGCAGATCCTGGGTCAAACGTTCCTCATCGTATCCCGGACGCGCGAAGACAATGAAACTGCAGAGCTCAGGAAACCGATGATACTCCTTCCACGTTGGGAGTTCGAGAAACGCATCCAAGCCGATCAAAAAGAAAATCTCGCTGGCCCCGCCAGCCATTTGCTGCAACTGAAGCACGGTATCAATCGAGTAAGACTTTCCTTCCCGGTCGAATTCCAGACTGGAAGGAATCAGCTTCAGATCGCCTTTCAGCGCCAGCGCCACCATGGCATGGCGATCCAGAAAATTGGCATGGGTTTTCTCGCTCTTGTGAGGCGGCTTTACAGAGGTCACGAAATAAATCGCATTCAGTTGAGCGACTCGAATGGCAGTTTCTGCGAGCTCTAGATGCCCAAGGTGAATCGGGTCAAACGTCCCACCTAGCAGACCTAAGCGCAATGGTAACCTCGCTTTTGAAGAATGAGGGTGGAGATTGAAAATTGAGGATAGAAGTTTTCTTGTTTCGATCCTCTATCCTCTATCCTCCACCTTCGGCTCTCCTCCTCGATCCTCAATCCTCGGCTCTCTTTCCTCTACCACGCCAGCTCCATCCAGGCCAGTTGCGCCCACCAACATGCCAGCGATTTTGTATTTCAAGTCTTGAATGCCAGCTCCCGTGGCCGCAGAGATGGCATGAAACTGCAGACCGTGCTGCGAAGCCAGCGACCGCAGCTTGCTGAGACGCTCAGCGTTGTCCATCGCATCAAGCTTGGAACCTACCAGCAGTGTCGGCTTGGCCAGGATCGCTGGGTTGAACTGGCGCAGCTCGCTGTTCACCGTCCCAAAGTCGGCGACGGGGTCGCGGCCGTGCAAATCCGACAAATCCACCAGATGGACCAGAACTTTGGTTCGCTCGATGTGGCGTAAAAACTGCAGGCCAAGGCCATGCCCCAAATGGGCGCCTTCAATGAGTCCAGGCATGTCGGCTACCACATAGCTTCTGAAATCTTCTAGTTCCACCACTCCCAGGTTGGGCTCTAGTGTAGTGAATGGATAGTCTCCAATCTTGGGCCGAGCAGATGAAATGCGAGAAATCAACGTTGACTTTCCGACGTTGGGAAATCCAACCAAGCCAACATCGGCGAGGAGTTTCAGCTCCAGCCGCAGATTTCTCTCTTCGCCGGGGAAACCGTATTCGAAACGACGAGGCGCCCGATTGACTGAGGTAGCAAACTGGGCATTACCGCGCCCACCTCGGCCGCCCTGGCACATCAGGACACGTTCATTGGGGAGCGTGAAGTCATGCACGAGTTCGCCGCTGGCATCATCGTAAACCACGGTGCCCACGGGAACCTGGATCACCAGGTCTTCGGCGTCTTTGCCGTGGCACTTGCTTCCCAAACCATGTTCACCCCGCTTGGCGTGAAAAATCCGGTTATAGCGAAACTGAATCAGCGTGTTGTGACGCAGAGTGGACTCGAGGTGCACATGCCCTCCGCGGCCGCCATCACCTCCACTTGGCCCACCGCGCGGAACAAACTTCTCCCGCCGAAAAGCCATACAGCCGCAACCACCGTCGCCTGCTTTCAACTCGATTTTTGCCTCGTCCAGAAACATGTCAATTAGCCGTCAGCCTTCAATCTGGTAGCCACGATAAACGCGCTCTTTGCATTCATTGTGGTCGGGCGTTGCCGTGAAGAACCACACTGAAAAGCAGGCTTCTTCATCTACCAACCCAAGCCACGATTGATGCATAAAGCGCATCAATCATGGTTACCACCTACCAATTCTCATCATCGCCCAGAAAAAGACAACCCGGAAACCTCAGGTTGAGGCCTCGCTGAAAGCTGATCGCTGACCGCTTCCAACGGCTTCCAAAAAACAAATCCCCTGCCTAAAGGAAACCAATCCAATAGAGCAGGGGATTGCGAATGAAACACTGCGTTAGTTCAAATCAGCCATTCTAACCGGCCACAGGATAAACGCTGATAAACCGTCCTTGACGGCCTTTGTCTTCAAATCGGACCTGGCCAGTGACTTTTGCAAACAGCGTGTCATCCCTGCCAAGTCCCACGTTTTGCCCCGGCTTGAAACGCGTGCCACGCTGCCGAACCAAAATAGAACCACCCGAAACGAGTTCCCCGCCGAAACGCTTCACGCCGAGCCGCTGGGCGTTCGAATCACGACCGTTTCGCGAACTGCCCACACCCTTTTTGTGCGCCATGACTCTCTCCCAAGAATTCTCAGGCTAACTGCCCTTAATCTCATCAATCTTCACTGCGGTGAAGCGCTGCCGGTGACCGCGAAAAACCTTGTACTGCTTCTTTCGTTTGTACTTGAAAACGATTACCTTCTTGGCTTTGCCATTCTCGACGACCGTACCCGAGACACGCGCGTTGGCAACCGTGGGAGTCCCAACAATCGTTGTCTCGTCGTTGTTCACCGCCAAAACTTCTTCAAACTCAACAGACGCCCCCGGTTCCCTTTCCAGCTTTTCTACCCGAACCACATCGCCTGGAGAGACCTTGTACTGTTTGCCTCCAGACTTGATCACTGCATACATGAGCGCATCCTCCACCGCGAATAGAAAGCGGGATTATAGGGACGCGGATCCTCAAAGTCAATAGGATTGACTAGCTTGGCTGTTCCGTTCTTCCCTCGCTGCGCATCTGGTGGGGGATCTGCAGCTATCCAATGACGTCAATCTTCTCGTTCATTGTGGGATAAAAACTCAGAGACAGGACGACTTTTCCCTGGGTGGGGCGGCCAAAAAGCGTGGCAGGGTCAATCTTGACTTCAAAATAGAGAAACTGATCCAGACTTTTAATGGTTGCTGGATCGCTGGGCCCTTTCAGCACAGTATAGTGGCAGACACTGCCATCCTGCCTCACTTCCACTTCCAGGGTAATCGGCTCCTTCACCATGCGAAAGTTTTCCAGCTGCACAAACTGGGTAACGTACAACAACTGCGGCCGGGGCTCAGTAAAGATTCCTGAGGGGATGTCCTTGTCGCTGGCATTCAGATTGGCGCCCGTAAAGAAAATGCTGAGCAGCGGCACAAAGAACAGAAAGGTCAAAACAACGCCGCTCACTGCAGGGATAGCAATGGGCCGCAGAAACTCATTCAAGCGGGTAAAGGCCTTCAGAGGCATCCAAGCGTCCGTCTGTTTCGATGCCAAAATCTTCATCCGCAAATCCAAACCCACAGGTGGCTTTCTGCGCCCTACTGCGCGCATCACTTGCTGGAGCGCTCTCAACTGGTGTAGCTCCGCGGCACAACCGGGACAGGCGCGCAGGTGTTGCTCGATGTCTTCCGCTTCCTGCCAAGCCAGCGAATCATCGATGTACTCATTTAGAAACTTGAGAACTTGCTTGCATTCCATAGCCCACCCCTTGACGACGAATTCACTTGACCCAGAAGGCCTCAACCCCGCTTTGCAGGGAGAACCTGCGCCTGCCGGCTGCCCCTGGATTTCAGGAGCGACTCCAGCCTTCCCTTCAACTCCGACCGGGCACGCCAGAGACGGGACTTCACCGTCCCCAGCGAAAGACCAAGCATTTCAGAAATCTCATCGTACGAGAGTCCTTCAATGTCACGCAGCACCACCACCACGCGGTGCTCAAAACCAAGGGCATCCAAAGCCCTTTGGACCGCCTGCTCCATCTCCAGTTGCGCGTAGGCTGACTCGGGACTCGGTCCGGAGTCGGTGACTTCAACTAAGCGCGCACCTCCCGGCGTCGTTTCATCAATCGAAACCGGCGCGTGCCGCCGCCAGCGTCTCCACCAGCGCTGCCGGTTCAAGCTCTCTGAAATCGCGATCCGGTAGATCCAGGTCTTGAGTCCGCACTCACCGCGAAATGTCTTGATTCCCTTGAAGATCTTCATGAAAGTCTCTTGAACGGCATCTGACGCCTCAGCCGCATCGCCGAGAATACGGTAAGCAACGTTGTAAATTGGCGCCTGATAGAGATGGATGAGCGTTTCAAAGGCCTCGTCTGAGCCTACCTGCAGCCGGTCAACAAAGGCGACTTCGTTCTCAACAAACTCAAACCCAATCTCGAAGTTGCTCAAGAGTCTCGCTCCTCAGGAGAGTCCTGCTGACCACTTTGCCAAGATTGTACCGCACCTCACTGGAGAACGGAACAAGTCTCCACCGTACACGGTTCAACGTTTCCTTGGTTCCAGCCCCTGAGCTGAGCCTGCGTGAAAGTTAGACACCCCAGTCACGACAAATGTTCCACATTGTGCCTATTATTTAGTGTCTCTCGACTTCCCACGATGGCGTTTGAGCCTGGAAGCGGAAAAGAGGCTGGAGAGCATCGTTCGTCAGCTATCCGTTTGACTTCTAGCCACGAACGCCTGAACGAGGGAATTAGGTAGAGAACAGTCAGAAATCAATGGCCAACCAGCCCTTGGCGGCGTCGCTGATTGATGTTGAACATGGGCGGTATCGGCCCGCAGAACCGGCAGAAAGACTCAATTGACAAAGTCCGCCAGGCGGTGTTACAAACTTACTTCGTGCTTTTTGCCGTTCCCACCTTGTCTTGCTGGGAGGTCGTCCAACGGTAGGACTGCAGACTCTGGATCTGCCTATCGGGGTTCGAATCCCTGCCTCCCAGCCATCTCTCCCCTCTGTTCCGCTAACCCCTTGATCAACAATACATTGCTGTCCGCCTCTTCAGCTTTTTCCTCCTGAGTGCCACTTTTGAGTGCACCCGATCCGGAATCAAGGGCGTCAGCTTGTTTACCACCGCTCGCAGGTATTGCTGCTCCACCTTGGCGTAAATTTGCGTCGTGGCCAGATCTTTGTGGCCCATCAGGTCTGCAATGTCGGCCATGCTGACACCGGCCATTCGCAAATGCGCACCAAACGAATGCCGCAGACTATGCAAGGTTGCCTGCCTCATCCCGGCCCGGCGACAGATCATTTTCAGTTTGTCGAAATGGCCCCACCGTGTAGCAGTCCGCGGACCATGACACTTGATGCTTGGCGATACAGGACTTTCGATCTTAAGCAAAACTATAGCACCACTCATAACAAGAAGTGCCAGAGTTTTCTCAATGGCAACGCCCTGCTGTCGCTCGCCACTGGGACAGCTGGAGGACACTCTTGTTTCAGGCGACCTCTCACCTGCTCAACACGTGATCGGGTCCGTAAACAGCCTGTCTGATGCTCATTTTGGACGAATGGATGAATGCGTCAGGTTTTTCTTCTGAATGAAGAGGGCAGCCGGCCACGCTTGAGACAAGAGCAGGCGAGCGAACGGACTGGAGTGGAATGAGCGAAGCGGATGCTCTTTTTGCGAAGCGGAGCGAGTGCAATGCAAGGAAGTGAGCCGCCTGCTGTTGTTTTGTGGCCGGCGACGCGACGCAGTTAGCCGCTTGAAGAGAGTTCACGTTTTGTGGGAAGCCTCTTTAGGCGGCGTTGTCGCAGTTGAGGGGGTGGGTGCGCGGGGACCGAAGAGAAGTGCCCGCAGGGGGCGCAGCCTGCCGACAGAGCAATGAAACCTGCTATTCGCCCGAGCTGACTGCTCCAAGATCCTGACGAAGCACTTTGCTCAACAAATTGAAACGAAGCGATCAGAGTTGACCGGTCGCGGTTCCAAGAGGAGAACGTAATCACTTAGGGCGGTCAGGCGATCGAGTTCAATAACCTTTGAAATGACGAAGGCGACTGCTTCACCTTCGGTCTGAACTCCAAACCTACTAGACTTGTCCAACCTCTAGTCTGGGTTAGACTTCTTTCCCGTCACTATGGTAAAAGGATGCATTAAGCACCTTGTAGCATCTGACCCACATTCCCTTTTTATGGCGGTGGCATGGGCCGACTCGACGACCTCACTCGTGGTGCATCCGTAAAGGGCATTCTGCCAGATTGCCTCGTCTCGGTCGTGAGTATCCAGTGGTTCGGTTCGGAGGCCCTGGAACTTACCTACAAGACTCCAGACGGCAAGGTGGCCAACGAACTTCTTTACCGTCACGACGAGTCACGAATCGCGGTGGTGGAGCAGGGCCGACCGTGGAGCTTCGATGGCGACGGGGCATTATTCCGGCTCGTGTCCGAAGCTCACCGCATTCGGCTGGCCCACCTCTTCGATCCGGTGTTGGCCGCCCATACCGCCGTGGTCGAACCCTTGCCGCATCAGATCACGGCCGTTTACGACTCAATGTTGCCACGCCAGCCGTTGCGATTCCTGCTGGCCGATGACCCGGGCGCAGGTAAGACAATTATGGCGGGGCTCCTCATGAAGGAGCTGATCGCCCGAGGCGACCTGCAACGTTGCCTGGTTGTCTGCCCTGGCAGCTTGGCTGAGCAGTGGCAGGACGAATTGTATCGCCGGTTTCATTTGCCATTCGAAATCGTCACCAACGACAAGCTGGAAGCTGCCCGGACAGGAAACTGGTTGCTTGAAACAAATCTCGTCATCGCGAGGCTCGACAAACTTTCGCGCGACGAAGACGTACAGGAGAAACTGAAGGCACCCGACTGCCGTTGGGATCTCGTCGTCTGCGACGAAGCCCACAAAATGTCGGCCACGTTCTTTGGTGGTGAGGTCAAGCACACCAAGCGCTACAAAGTGGGGCAGCTTCTCTCGACCCTCACCGGGCATTTCCTCCTCATGACGGCGACGCCGCATAACGGTAAGGAAGAGGACTTCCAGCTGTTTATGGCTTTACTGGACGGCGACCGCTTTGAAGGGCGCTTCCGCGACGGTGTTCACGCTGTAGACGTTTCCGATCTGATGCGTCGCATGGTCACGTCCCGGCGCCGGTTCGCAACCGGGACCGCCTCATCGGCATCGGCGAGCCGGTGTTGCCCCGCTACGAGCGCATTGCCTTCGAGAAGCCTTTGGTTGCCCCTCAGGGTCTGCCGCTCGCGGCCTTTGTTTGTCCTGGACATCCTTTGCTGGATGCAGCCATTGACCTCACGGTAGAACGCCATCGAGACCTTTTGCGCCGGGGCACACTGCTCGTGGACGAGCGAGATCGGGGCACGGAGCCGCGAATCCTCTTCTATTTGGAACACGCTATCCAGGATGCCAGTCTAACCCGCTCGGGCGAGCGACGCGTTGTCTCCAAGCGCATGCTTTATATAGAGCTCGATAAGGCCGACAACGCACAAGGCTTACGTTATGCGCCTTACCTTGATTATCGTCCACTCGCGGCCCATGAGCCCGATGTCGAAGCATTGCTCACGCGACCAGAGTGTGCCTGGATTAGCCGTGAGCTGGAACAGAAGGCGCAGGGCCACGCAGTATCCCAAGTGGCGCCCAAGCATCTTTCAGAAGTACGATCGCGCAAGTTGGAACTCATAGCCAAGACCGAGGCCGCAGTCAAAGGCCGGCTCACCAAGGAAATCAGCTACTGGGATCACCGCGCCGAGCAGCTCAAGCTTCAGGAACAGGCAGGCAAGCCCAACGCCCGGCTGAACTCCGGCGAGGCCCGCAAACGAGCCGATGCCCTGCAGGCGCGCCTTGAAAAGCGCATGGACGAGCTAAAGTTAGACGCCCAGATCTCACCATTGCCGCCGGTCGTCCTCGGGGGGCTCCTGGTCGTGCCGATGGGACTCATAGCCTTGATGACGGGCCGCCCAGTCACCGCCCACGCAGCAACTGCTGATAAACAAGCTGTGGCCGCGCGCGCACGCGAGATCGTGATGGAGATCGAAAAACGCCTCGGCTTCGAGCCGACCGACAAGGAAAAGGACAAGCTCGGTTACGACATCGAAAGCAAGGTGCCAGGCACTGGGAAGCTGCGGTTCATCGAGGTAAAGGGCCGAGATGCGAATGCCGACACGATCACTGTCACCAAGAATGAGATTCTCTACTCTCTGAACAAGCCGGACGACTTCATCCTGGCCATCGTCGAGTTTCAAGACGACGGAATCCACCGCACTCACTATTTGCGCCAGCCCTTCCATCGCGAGCCAGACTTTGGAGTCACCAGCGTGAACTACGATTTTGCCGAGTTGCTCGCCAGGGCTGAAGCTCCGCGATGAGTCTGGATTCAGCCCTTTCACCAGGGCCCTCCACAGACAAGTGATAAGCTAGGAATCGAGGTAATCAGAGCCTTTGCGGACATCCAGGATTGCAACGCAACGATGACAACTTACACAAACGCGGAATTGGAAAAGATGCTGGCCGATATTGAGTCAGATCTCACGGAACGGAAAGAGTCTTTCAAAGGGGATGCTCCGACCACAGTTCGTGAGGCAGTATGCGCTTTTGCCAACGATCTGCCAGCCCACGGACGAGGCGGCGTGGTATTCATCGGGGCAAAGGACGACGGATCGCCCTCCGGCCTTGCTGTTACAGACGGATTGCTTCGACAGCTTGCGGACATCAAGACGGACGGCAATATCGTGCCGCCACCTAGCCTTACGGTGTCGAAACACACACTGCGCGGCGTCGAGATGGCAGTGATGGTCGTCGAACCGGCCGACTCACCGCCCGTGCGCTACAAGGGCCGGGTCTATATTCGCATCGGACCTCGTCGAGGCATCGCTTCCGTTCAGGATGAGCGCATTCTTAGTGAAAAGCGCAGACATCGCGACCGGCCCTTCGATGTTCAGCCGGTGTCTCACTCGACCCTGGAAGACCTTAATCGTCAATTCTTCGAAGAGACCTATTTGTCTGCCGCCTTCGCGCCGGACATTCTCGAGGCTAACGATCGCAGCTACGAGCAGGGTCTTGCCGCAACAAAGATGATTGCTTCGGCAGAGGATCCTACTCCAACCGTCCTTGGAACCCTCGTGTTATGTGTTCGCACGCGCGATTTTTTCCCAGGTGCATACATACAGTTTCTGCGGATTGCCGGGGTGAACATGAGCGACGCTATTGCGGATGAGCAGGCCATCGACGGCACGGTGCATGAAGTCTTGCGGCGCATTGAGGAGAAGCTCACTTCGCACAATCGCACTGCGGTGGATTTCACGAGCGGGACTCTCGAACAACGAGCTCAAGCGTATCCACTCGTGGCGCTCCAACAACTTGTTCGTAATGCGGTGCTGCATCGAACTTACGAAGCCACTAACTCGCCTGTGCGCGTGACCTGGTATGACGACCGAATCGAAATCACGAATCCAGGAGGGCCGTATGGGGCAGTGAATCCCGAAAACTTTGGGTTGCCGGGTGTGACCGACTATCGAAACCCCAACCTCGCTGAAGCGCTGCGCGTACTTGGCTTCGTGCAGCACTTTGGCGCCGGCATTCCTACCGCCCAGCGCGAGCTTGCCAAAAACGGTAACCCGCCTCTCGAGTTCAGCATACAAGCCACCTATATTGGCGTGACAGTCAAGGCGGTACCATGAGGAGTATTGCTTTCTTTAACAACAAGGGCGGTGTGGGAAAAACGTCGCTGGTCTACCACCTCGCATGGATGTATGCGGAACTGGGGCTGTCGGTGGTGGCGACCGATCTGGATCCTCAGGCAAAC
This sequence comes from Acidobacteriota bacterium, assembly GCA_022616615.1. Taxonomy (GTDB): domain Bacteria; phylum Acidobacteriota; class Terriglobia; order Versatilivoradales; family Versatilivoraceae; genus VFZK01. The sequence continues at coordinate 1,697 of JAKEER010000834.1, read as the reverse complement.
CTTACAAGCATGTTTCTGAATGAGGATCGTCTCGAGCAACTCTGGCCTGATGGTCAGCACTCTCAGACGATCTTTGGAGCTGTCCAGCCCCTTCTGGAAGGCACTGGGGACATCTCCGCCCCCCATGTTGAGGACATCTCCGCCAATCTCGGCTTGCTAGTGGGAGATCTGGCACTGTCTGCTTCAGAAGACGAACTGAACAGCCAATGGCCGGATTGTCTTGATCGAAAGCCGCGGGCATTTCGTGTCCTGTCCGCTTTCTGGCGGCTCATTGAGCGCGCAGCGGCCTCGCGCAATGCAGACCTCGTGCTGGTGGACGTCGGACCAAATCTCGGCGCGATTAACCGTGCCTCGCTGATTGCGGCGGAGCATGTCGTGATTCCAGTCGCTCCTGACGTTTACTCCCTGCAGGGCCTCAAGAATCTGGGCCCCACTCTGCGACGCTGGAGGACCGAGTGGAGCGAACGCCAGGCTCGCAACCCGGTCGAAGGACTTTCTGTCCCTCTTGGCAGGATGGAGCCTGCGGGTTATGTCGTGATGCAACATGCCGTACGTCTCGATCGGCCCGTAAAGGCATACGATCGCTGGATGACTCGTATTCCACGGGTTTACCGTGAAGCCGTCCTTGCCATTTCAACCACAGATTCCCCTCACGCCGTTGCCGAGGATCCACACTGTTTGGCTGCCCTTAAGCACTACCGCAGCCTCATGCCACTTGCACAGGAGGCTCACAAGCCCATGTTCTTCCTCCGAGCTGCCGAGGGCGCCATTGGAGGACATGCACAAGCCGTGCTCGATTGCTACCATGACTTTCGTTCGCTAGCTCAGAGCATCGCGCAGCACATCCAATTCCCATGAAGTTCAACAAAAAACTCATTGAAGTTGCGTTGCCTCTGGAGGCGATTAACAAAGCTTCGGCGCGGGAGAAGTCGATCCGGCATGGGCATCCGAGCACATTGCACCTGTGGTGGGCGCGGCGGCCGCTGGCGGCGGCGCGGGCTGTGATCTTTGCGCAGATGGTGGACGACCCTTCCGAATACTTAGACGTATTACTGTCCGACTCCACGAAAAGACGCAATGCAGAGCATGAGTTGAAGAAGCTGGTTGAACTCTGGGAATCAAAGCCCAGCACCGATGGTAATCGCGGTGCGAAGCCAACGCTCGAAGAGGTTGTCGCAGATCATGAGCGACAGCGACTGTTCCGCATCATCGAAGATCTCGTGCAGTGGGAGAACACCACTAACGAGGCGGTGTTGGAACGAGCACGGGCAGAGATCTGGCAAAGCTGGCGGCGGGCCTGCGCCGGGAACGTCGATCATCCGCGCGCCAAGGAGCTGTTCGATCGGCACAAGCTCCCCGCCTTCCATGACCCGTTCGCAGGCGGCGGGGCCTTGCCGCTGGAGGCTCAGCGTCTAGGGTTGGAGAGCTATGCGAGCGATTTGAATCCGGTGGCTGTACTCATCTGTAAGGCAATGATCGAGATTCCGCCCAAATTCGCGGGCCTGCCACCGGTAAACCGCGAGGCACGGAAGGACAAGGCGCTCTTTCAGAAGACCTGGCGTGGCGCACACGGGCTGGCCGAGGACGTCCGGTACTACGGCCAGTGGGTGCGCCAGGAGGCCGAGAAGCGCATCGGCCACCTCTACCCGAAGATTGAGATCACAGCAGAAATGGCGAAGGAGCGGCCGGACCTGAAG
>JAKEER010000149.1 GCA_022616615.1 Acidobacteriota bacterium | reverse complement strand
AGGCTGTTCATGGGCGAATCGAACGATGCGGCTGCGATTGAAATCACGATGAGCACCCGCTCTCTGGTGCGCTGGGCTCACTTGGCCCTGGCATTCAAAGGCGCACCATTGAGCTACTCCATGGATCGGGCGCTCACGTTTCGCGCCCAACCCGAAACCCGTGAAGCCATTCTCCAGATCGTTCAAAGGCACTTCGGCTCGTCATCGGTTTAGCTGACTCGCGGCCGCCTTTGGTATCCGCGCTCCTGGTGGGCTGGCTTTCCTAAGAAAGACGACGAAGTCGAGCCGGCCGCTGCAACTCCTGACGTGCGCTTCGCAGTCCATTCGCAGGGCGGATGGCCTGCTCGGCCACATTGTTGGTCGCCTCGATTCCGGGACAGTGGAGAAACGGCTGTGCACTTCCACCGTGCCCGCCAAGCGCTAAAAAGACAGGCCCATATTAACTGGCTTGGGGTGCTCGGGCTGCCTGGAATGCGGCTGACGGTTCCGCAATGCCGCCACTTAGATTGCGACTGTCGTCTCAAATCTGGATCGCAGACAACTATGTAGCTCAGTGCTTATGGGTAGCTTTTTCCTTCTGGCTCTCGTGACGCTCTGGACTGCCCAGCAGGATTTCTCGGGCGACCAGTTCGCCATTTGCCAGCTTCGTGCCGAATACCGTCACTCGATCGCCCTTTTTCAGATCCGACTTCGTGACTTGAGCGCTGCCTCGTTCAAATTTCGTCTTATCTTTAATCGTCACTGTCTTTGCACCGGCAGCGGTCTTCAATTCAATGCGATCGTTTTCAATTGAAACGATTTCACCTTGCACTCCTTTGCCTTTGTGTTTGCTCGGGTCATGAGCTCTGGCGGCAGAAGGGATAAGCAGCGCAAGAAACAACAGGCCTACAGGCAATTTTTTATACATGCTTGATCTCCTTAATGAGTTTGATGCGATTTCTGAATTCTTAATCGCTTAAAACTGAAATTAGTGCTCCTCCATTGGACCTCCTTTTTCGGCTTTGTCGGCACTGGTTATCTCCGTCTCCATAGTGCCGGGGGCATCCAACCCGCCTGCGAGCAGTAATCCTTGAATCTCGACAGCACTGCGCCACGTGGTAACGAGAGCCGTAATGTAGTTTTCCTGCAACTGAAAAAGGTTCCGTTGGGCAATGAGCACTTGTGGATAAGCAGCAGCCATTTGCCGGAAATTATTTAAGTAGAGGTCATAGGCTTTCTTGGCGCGAGGAATCATGTGGGTTCGGTACTTCTCAGCATTAATCAGCGAGTCCTGGTATTCCTTGTAGGCTCGGGCCATCCGCATGCGCAGAGACAGTTTCACGCGCTCAACCTCGCGCTGGGCTCGCTCCAAGTTGGCTCGTGCTGCGGCTACATTGCCCTGGTTTCGGTTAAAAAAAGGGATCTCGACTCCGACGTCGAAAAAACCTTCTAGGCCGACTGGCTTTCCTCCCAGTTCCAAAAGCTCGCGGTTGTAGCGGAGTCCGCCTCGTGCCACGATGTCGGGAACCTTCTCGACCTTCGCTCGTCTGAGAGCCGCTTCTTCGCGAGCAATGGTTACCTCGGAGGTCCGAATTTCAGGGCTCTCGCTGAAGAGCTTTGCAATGGCGCTTTCCAGTTCCAGCCTCGGAACGTCTTCGAGATTGCCTTCCAGTGGCGCGGGTTGGAGAGAAGGACTGCCAACCACGGCTGCCAGTTCCCGCCAGACTCGCGCCTGCGTGGTCTTGGCCATGGCCAGATTTACGTCGGCGCGATCAGCCTCAATCTCTGATTCCAGAAGATCCGGTTGATCAGCCGCCCCCACGTTGGTCAGCTCCTTTGAGATCTTCACCGCCTGCTGGGAAAGAGTTGCCAACTGTGTTTGCACTTGAACCCGGCGGTCGGCACCCAACGCTTCGTAATAAAGACTGCGGACGGCGTTCAGGACTCGCTGCTTCTGGGCTTGAGCTGTGGTTTCTGCCAGAAGCCGCTCTTGTTCGGCAATGTTCCGGCTTTTTCCTAGTTTGCCGGCAGTCACGAATTGCTGCTCTACGAAGAAACCAAATTCGCCACCTCGGATGATTGGACCTGGCGTATTCTCGTCTCCAGTCGCTCCAATCGTCGGATTCGGGTAGAGTCCCGACTGAAGCTTTCTCCCTTCAGCCGCCCCTACACTAGCTGCGGCCTGCGCCAGCGTCGGATTGCTCTCCAGAGCGATCTTTTCCAGATCCTCAAGCCGCAGGCGCGTTTCGCCTTCTTGAGCTGGAGGCAGAACGGGAGGCTTCGCGGTTTCGCCTTGGGTGGCTGGGGCATGTTGATGCTGGTGCTGGTGCTGGTGCGCAGGTGTCGCCTCCTGCCCTTTCCGGGTCGATTGCCCTGCAAAGACCGATGGCAGACTGAGAATCACCATGAGTGCGATAGCTGCCCCGATTGCTTGTCTCTGAAATCTCATCCTCATCTCCTGTCGAAATTGTCCTTGGACTTGCGAATGGCCAGCTTCTGGACGGCTCAGTGTTTGTGCTGATGCAGTGGCTTCGCCTCGGTAGGCTTTTTGCCTTCTTCAGGTTCTTGCTGTTTCAGTTCTATAATTTTGTCGTACAGTTCGGGAGGCAGCACCCGAACCAGCGTCATCATTCCCATCATTGCGCGGTCCCAGGTGGGACGGAGACCGTGAAATTCGGGCTTGTTCGGTACCAACTGCGACATGTCCATCCACATGTCCTGTGGGTAGCCTGGCACCTGCTTTTTGACTGGATCGTCTACCGGGTACATGACGTCGCCACCGGGCGTCTGGTGCCCTTCATGGCCCTGCATCTTGTGTCCCTCGTGCCCCTGTAATGGAGGTTGCTGAGGCGGCAACTCCTTTTGGGGCTTTTGGACTGCGATCGGCGAGCCCACTAGGTGCGTGACTGCTCTTTCTCTTTGGGCGCTCTCACCGATATCGCGGCCAAACGAAGGCCCAAAGTCCTCAGACAGAGCATTGCCATCGCGAAGCATCCCCATTCCGTTTTCCATGCTCATGCCGGTATGCATGCCATGCCCGACGTGGGAGATGGGACCCACCATCGAGACCATCTGGTTCATCATGTGGTGGGGCAGATGGCAGTGCAGCATCCAGTCACCCACATATTTGGCTTCAAACTCCATCGTGCGCGCTTGGGCCACACCTACAATCTCGGTGTTGCCTGGAGTCCACGCGCCTTCCGGCACCCGGCCGCCTTCAGTTCCCGTAACCACCCATGTATTCCCGTGTAGGTGCATCGGATGGTGATCCATACCGAGGTTAACTATCCGGAGCCTGACCCTTTCGCCAAGCCGCGCCAGCATAGGGGTGCAAGCCGGACCTGCCTTGCCGTTGATGGTCAGCCAGTTGAACTCCATCGCCAAGGTGTTAGGCACAGTGTTGTTGGGCAAAAGCGCCCACTCCTGCAAGATGAGACCAAAGTCCCTGTGAACCCTAGGCTGGTAAGGTTCTTTAGGGTGCATGATAAACAGGCCGATCATTCCGGCCATCTCCTGCATGGCAAAGTGCGAGTGGTAGAAGAAGGTGCCGTGCTGGTGCAGTGTGAACTCGTAAACGTAACGTCCACCTGGCATCACCGGGTCCTGGCCCAGGCCCGGAACGCCATCCATGTTCATGGGGACTTCGAAACCGTGCCAATGAACCGTGGTCATCTCGGGGAGATGGTTGTCAAAGACGACTCTGACCCGGTCGCCCTCATTGGCCTCGATGGTGGGACCGGGCACGCTGCCGTTGTATCCCCACGGGTCCACCACCCGTCCGGGTACAAACTCCGTTCTTACGGGCTCAGCCACCAGGTGAAACTCTTTGACCCCATCGACCATCTTCCAAGGCAGCTTGGGCACGTCGGGCGTCTCTACCGGCAAGTATTGACCTTTGGCAGCTCCAGGCTCAGGTTTCACTCCTTTTGTTGAAGGTTTCCTTTGAGAATGCTGCATGTGCTGCTTATGTTGGGCATGGGGATCCTCCTGGGCCTCCAGGACCTTCTTGCCCACAACGATTCCTGCGCCCATGGATCCGATTCCTCTAAAAAAATCTCTTCTATTCTTGCTCATAGCCTTCTCTCCTCAATTGCTTCTTCTTCGTGCTTTCTCCTAATCAATATCCAGCCAGTAGGTGTTGCTGTTCAGCGGACCCGGCGTTCCAGTGCAACGCTGCGCGAGTCACCATGGACTCCGACACTTCTTTGAAGAGGACAGTTTCTGACCCAAAGCCGTCCTGTGAATTCAGTGCCCGTGCGGCTTGCTCTCTCTGTGCTCGGGAGTCGAGGTCTTTTCGGTTCCGTCTTCCTTTTCCAAACCGTTGATCTCATTCATTAGTTCAATTTCCCGCGCCGTAAGCCGCGGCAGATGCCGGATGAACAGAACCAGCTTCCAGTTCTCTTCATCTTCTCCACCCCACCCGGGCATCCCGGTAAAGCGAATGCCGTTTTTGATGATGTAGAAGATTTCTCCGTCCGCCAGCTCTTGAGTCTGTCTCTCGCGCATGTCCGGGGAGGGCGGATAGAGACCGGAATTGATCTGGGTCTTCCCGCTTCCGTTATTGGCATGGCAAATGGCACAGTGATCCGCAAAGTGGTCCCGCGCTTCGGCTACATCTAATTCCGTTGGGCTGAGGGGATTCTTCAAGTCTCGCGCGCCTCGAGGTGTCGCAATCCGACGGGCATGCCGCGCCAGGTAAGCCTCGATTCGCGTCGGCTGTTCGCGCGCACTAAAACCATGCGAGCTGACAAACCAGTAGACCCAAGCGACCCCTAAGAGGACAACCACCAAAAGAATCCCGAAGACAGTCCTTCCTTTATGCAAGGCCATGTTGATCCCTCCCAGGCTCTACAGACTATGGTTTAAATGCGGAAAGGCTAATCTCGTCGGGACCGTCAACGCCGAGGCGTTAAAAGACGAGTCTCCAAAAGACAAGGGACAGCGGCAATCGGTAGGCACGCCTACTGTCCTGACAGCAACGCTGTGTATACGGAGATCAAATCCGAAGGTTGGAATTCAGGAGGAAGGTGTTCTGTTCAGCCAGTCCCGAAGACAAAGGAGGACTGTGGAGTCTGCTTTCCAGAAGGTTGGGAAACGTCTTTGATGAAGGATTAAAACCAGTCGCCGAAAGTTTGGTCACTTCCGTCCGCGAAAAATCTAACGTGAAGACCGTCTCCTTGGACAGAGGTCGATGAGCCTGAATGGTGCAATCACATCCGGATTTTGCCTTCAACCCAAACGTGGACGGAACTCTCGAATGAGGGCACGCCTGAGAATTGGACTCTTCCTTTTCTCCAAGATGGCAGCTCCGTGTCCGCGAATGGCAGTCTTCAAGACAGGCAACCAAAGGCGAGGAAAGCTGCAAGGAGAAAGCAAGAAGGCAAAGAATGACTGAACACTTTTTACGAATCATCGCAGAACATCCATCACATCCACGGCTATTATAAAGTAGAAAACTTCAAGATCCCAAATCCAATTTCCGATATTCCAATCTTCGGCAATCCATCATCGACTGTATCTTGAAATGGTCTTCTGTCCCTATCCCATGGCCCGATTCGATTTCAGCTCATGCCTATTGTCAACTAACCGAAGAGCTCGACTGTCTAAATCCCACCAAGGAACAACTGTATCATTCAGAAAGCAGTCGGCCGTGGGTCTCACTCCAGTCGCCCTGCTCATCACCGGCGGCAAAGCAGCGTTGCAGCAGATCCAGGGGTGTCGGGGGTGTTGTGGTGCCTGTTTTTGCAGGACGCCAGGGCCCCTAGAGCGAAACACAAGATGATCACCACAAGGTTAGTTCGATTCATTTTGACCTACTCTCGGCAGACTGCTGAATCACTTGCTGAGACACACGACTCAGGAACGCCCTACTCAGCTTACAGGCTGTTGACTCGCGTACTGCTTCGGATTTTGCTCAAACTTGCTTTTGCAGCTCTGGCTGCAAAAGTAGTAAGTCTTTCCTTCGTGTGTGGATTGGGCTGCGGCCTTCTGATCATCAACCTTCATTCCGCAGACGGGATCAGTATGGTTTGCCATTGCTCTATCTCCTCTCAAGATGATGGCGGAAAAACCTCATCATCCATTCGCTCCAGTGAGGTCGTATCAGAGGAAGCATTAATCAAACAGATTGCCTGGACGCGATTCCTCGCCTTGGTGCAAGCTACCTCATAATGTCTCACGAATTTATTGAGTCCTTCCGCGAAAAGCTGTCCAAAACTGATCACAGCAAACCAAGAACTTACTGATCCATCTTGCTCCCTGATCCTGGATGAACATCATGGGAATTGCCGCTATTGGCGGTGTCCTCGGTCCTACGGAATTTTTGGACTGGGTTTAACAGAGCAATCATCAATAGGAAATCAGATGAGTGACTGTAGCTCTCCAGTTCGGCATGGACAATAACGGCTAGCTTGCGAATGCACCCCGCCCTCAACGCCACAACGAGCAGAAACGACGCAGATCATTTTAATTGACACCATTACTTGGGCATGTTACTCATCAGCAACGATGATCAGCTTGTTTGAGCGCCAGACTAGAGAGGACCGATTCGGCATGAGCATTCACTCTATTGAGGAGATGGCAGAACGGTTCAAACAGATTCCGTCTGCGACCATATTTGACACGATGGACCAGATGGGAAGCCAGGATACGGTGCTGTCTGTCAAGATCAAACCGCTTCGCCTCGACATGCGGATTGCAGGGACGGCATTCACTGTCAAGGGGACGCGAGACCCGCGCCATCATGATGAAGAGGCAAATGTCAGGCCGCCAAAGTTTGATAATTGGGGAATGTATCGGGCGATGTACCCAGGTTGTGTCGTTGTGATCGACGGCGGGCCTGATGAGCACTGCGGGTTGACCGGTGAGATGATGAGTTATCAGAGCAAGCAATATGGAGCCCGCGGTGTCGTCGTGGATGGAGGCATCCGAGACGGCGCCGGTCTTCTCTTGATTCCTGACTGGCCAGTTTTCGTTCGTTACACTTCTCCGATTGAATCCGCGCGCCGTTACTGCTACGTGGATTTTGAGGTTTCGATCTACCTCACCGGCACGTTGAGCCAGTACGTTCGAGTCAATCCGGGCGACTGGATAACCGGTGACATGGATGGCGTCATCGTCATTCCGAAGAACATGGCTGAAGAGGTCTTACACAAGGCCGAGGAGGTCAATCAGCGCGAATCTCAGTCACGGCAAGCGCTCAGGGATGGGATGCCGTTTGATGAAGTGTTCCGCCGTTTCCGAAGAGGGTAAGCTGCTTTCCCAGTCCCCAACCCTATCGGTGCAGATATGGTAAGAGCCCAGTGGCAACCACTCTAGGCTGTTGTGTAGGACGTTGCGATAACTTCTTCTCCTTGCATTGGCAGCCGATATTGCAGAGCGAGGGCTTCCTTCGGGAACTACCCACAACCCACCGCAGACGGCGTGGTGATTAATCGTGGCTTCCAAAGGGGGTGCCAGAGGCGAGCACCTTGCCTGGTTAGAAGACATATTTCAATCCAAACTGCAGCTCACGCATGTTCGTGCGGGTGCTGCGAATCACTCCAAAGTCGGAGCTGAGCAGTTCGAATCCCGGATTCCCCCAGTTCGGGTGATTGGGAAAGTTAAACGCCTCGAAACGAAACTGTAATTGCTGTCCCTCTGCCACACGGAAGTTCTTTTGCGTCGAAAAGTCCCACTGGACAATCCCCGGAAGGATCACGGTGTTGCGGCCAGAGTTGCCAAAGGTGCCGAACGCCTGCAGCGCGTAGGCGGAAGTGTTGAACCAGCGATCGGTGTTGCGAACGCCTCGCGAAAGCTCGGTGGGCTGTCCGGTGGCATTCATTCGTCCCGCAAATGAGCCCGTGTTGGACTGATCTCCTCCCACGCGCACGTTCATGGGATTGCCACTCTGCAGCGTGACGATGGAACTCACTTGCCAACCTCCCAGCAGGACATTCGCGATTCCACGCTGGTTTAGCAACTTTTTCCCATTGCCAAAAGGAAGCTCGTAGAGCACTGAACTCACAAATCGATGGGCAACATGGAAGCCAGCAAGAGCGCGCTCCGCTTGCACGTTGTAGTTGTTGTTGGGAAAGAGAGTGTCGGTGTTGGGGCCTCGAATACCGCTGTTCAGATCGATGGCCTTTGACCAGGTGTAACTGACGAGATAGCTCAGCCCCCGGCTGAACCGCTCCTGCAGCTTCACTCCCAAAGAGTTGTAGTTTGCCTTTCCGATGGAGTCGAGCATCTGAATGGTGCCGAATTCCGGATAGGGTTGGCGGCTGGCGACACTTCCGATTGCCGATGGTACTGCCTGATTCAGACCATAAGCCTGCTCCAGCTTGCGGCTGACCGAGCCCAGATAGCCCACCTCCAACAAGGTCCCTTCCTTGATTTCCCGCTGCACATTGAGCAGGTACTGAAGCGTGTAGGGCGACCGCCGCTGGTAGATGTTAGCGAAGGCGAAGGGGCGATTTATCTGCACAGTGCTTCCCGTGCTGCTGAAGGGCGTGCTGAAAGTGAGATTCGGAAAATCAACAAGGGTAGCTTCATCGCGCCGGCCCGCGAAGTTGCGCGCCAGGTCAAAGCGAGCGTTGCCCTGATCCTGAGAATAAAAGGCCCCAAAACCGGAGCGGATTGTCCATTTGCTGCTTGGACTATAAGCAATCCCGAAGCGGGGAGCCCAGTCATTGTTATCTCTCTGCACAAGCCTATCTCCCAAACGGCCGTCACGCGCGACTTTGATCGCAGGATTGAATCGAAGCAGAGTTCCTTCATAAAAGTCCCCGCTGCCGATCCGGATGAACGTGGGATGGCGATTCAGGTCGGCCACGTTCGGTGTTTGATCGAAGAAGGGCATATCGACGTTGATGGCTGTCCCAAGCTTGTCTCTGAACGGCGGCGTATTCTCGTAACGAAGCCCCAAGTTCAGGGTCAGACGCGGAGTGACCTTCCAGATGTCGTCAATGTAGTAATACTGGCTCGTGGCCCGAAACCGAACATCCGCCATGGCTATTGCATTATTGACTTGCCGCGGATAGCCCAAGAGATAGTCGGCGAAAGAGTTGCCCGTACTCGCTCTAGTTTGAGAAGACTCAGGATTCTGAGTCGCGATGCCATCGAACGCAAAGACCCCGCGGACAAACGAGTTTCCGAACTGATTGAAGTGGTCGTTGAGGAATTCAACGCCAAAGCGAAGGCTGTGCGCTCGGCGCGTCCAGGAAAGGTTTTCGACAACCTGAAATCGCTTGTTGTCGTTTGAAAACGGACCATTGTTGTTGTCACCGAACGAGCCGCCAATACCCGTATAGGTCATTTGCGGCGTTCCCCAGGCTGCTGGGGAGGGAGATTTGATACCCGGGATATTCAGTTCGCTGAGCACGTCCCGCTGGAAAGCCAGTTCAGAACCTAGGCTGTTGAAGAAACTGTTGTAGCCAATTCTCGTCTCGCTGACCCAACGAGGCGAAAAGATTCGGGTGTTGGAGATGACTGCCTGGTGAACTTCTGTCACCAGCTTGCTCCCATTCAGCCGCACTCCTTCCTGCAATTCTTTTTCGTTGCTGTAGCTGTAACGTCCGAACCAAGTTGAGTTGTTGCTTTCCACCATATCGATTCGCTGCGTGAACTGGTCCCGATCGATTCGGCGATTCAATCCGGTCTGGTAGTTCGAAACCAGGCCGCCCGTATTCACGTTTGGAGCAGGAATGAACTCTAGGAACTTGACAGCTACGGAATGAAAGCGATTACGGGGAATGAGGTTGTT
>JAKEER010000833.1 GCA_022616615.1 Acidobacteriota bacterium | reverse complement strand
TTGCCTCCGGCTCGATAAGCGGCACGCGAAATCAGCGATACCAGGCTAGCCAGCCGAAGCTTCTTCACCGTCGCTGATTGTGAGTGGGTGTTCATAATGACCTCAAAATTGCGCTTCGCCAGGTTAGTAAACGCAGTCAAATCGTGCGAAGCTGCCGTAGCTACTAAGGTTTCCCCCAGATACCAGGGATAAGTCATAAAAGCCTCCCGGGGTGACACCCAATTAGGAACTTTGAATTGAACAGTTCAGCTTTACTGCCCCAGATCTAGGATGGGCTTGAAAGGAATCCTTTGCTTGCGAAGTTTTCCACCTCGACTGAGGCTAACCGCTGTGTTTGATAGTCTACAGTGAAACCCTCTGCTGAGAGCTCATTGTTCCCGAGTGCAATCGCGGGTTTGCAGTGGGATTCTCCAATATGATTGGCAGCATTTCAGGAGGCTTGGCGGCCCTTCTGGTAGGACTCCTGAAAAGCCACGTTCACCCGAAACAACTATTCAGCTTTGCAACCGGACTGGGAGCCGTTGCCGCCGTTATCCTTGCCATCACCGTTTGGAACTTTTCCCGATAGCCTATCGTAACGCACATCTACTGGACGGGCGAGCAACAACTGAAGTCTTCCCACAAATATCTGAACCACGGCCATCACAATCGCCTCAGTTTCTTTCATCTGGCCCTCCACACCGGGGGGTTTCCGGTCACCAATGGCTACACGTGGCAGAAGTGCAACAACTACGATCGAGTCGCCCCATCCTGGGCGAACTGCACGGCCGATCCAGACCACGACAACTATGCCCATGCCGAGCCGGGTACGGTTGAAAAGAGCTACAGCAGTGGCGCTTATTGGCGACTCTCCCAGGCTCTGACCGCGATCTGGAAGAAAGACCTGAAACAAGTAATGGACGAGAAGCTCTTCAGCAAGATGGGAATTCCGCCGGATCGCTGGGATTGGACGGCGGGTCGCAGCGTGCGGGAAGATGCCAGTTGGTATCCCGCCATGCCAGGATACGGGCTTTATTTGGATCCTCCTTATGAAATAGACGGCGTGGTGGTGCGAGGCGGACCAGGTTGGGTGGTCATGAATGCAAAGGACCTGGCGCGCTTTGGCCTGCTGATCGCAACACGCGGGGTCTGGAAAGGAGAACGCCTGATTAGCGACACTCAGTTATTGAGAGCCCATGGGGGTGGTAACGGCAGCTTTGTCGCTGGCATCGGGCACGGGCTCATGCTGTCTTTTGGCAAGGTCGCCAGCACAGGAATCGATTTTCTCGATATCCCGGTTCATCTTTTTCAGGGCCAGCGGCCTCAGGTGTTAGCGACCAGCATGACTCGATAGCTGTTGGCAAGATCCAACGAAGGCATCTACTTCGGTCTGCTTCGATGAAAATAGCTTGATGAATGTGGGAGGCGCTGTCCTCAGCGGCGACTTGGCCGCTCCATGCCACCATCGCCGCTCGGAAAGCGGCTCCCACATTTTCATAGGTCGTGGCGCCGCGAACCGGCATGGGGAACTCCTAAGAAAGAAAGCATTATGAGCAAGACTGTCAGTCTTCTCGCGATCCATGCTACTCGAGTACGGCTTTTCCCGATGCTCCTGGCGTCCAGAAGACAGGCACGTTCTCTTGTGCGGGCCAATCGTATCTTGATCATGGTTTTATTGGTTGCCTTTTGGGATGTCACCAACGCAAGGGGCGAGTGGTGGAAAGCAGATTGGAAATACCGTCATTTGCTCACCTTGAAAGGCGATGGTCCCGAGCTTCGCGGCTTTCCTGCGTTGGTCGTATTGGACTCCGCTCGCTTCGACTACACGGCTGCGCAGAGTAAAGGAAAGGATCTCCGCTTCGTTGATGCACAGGGACAAGTCTCGCCCTATGAGATTGAGGAATGGAACCCGGCGGGCTTGTCCTACCTATGGGTTCGAGTACAGCGCCTTTCGGCGGCTCCCAACCACATCTGGTTCTATTATGGAAATCCTGAGGCAGTTGGAGAACAGCGACCTGAGGGCGTTTGGGACTCAGCTTTCCGCGGCGTCTGGCATCTAGGGGAGGACCCTTTGGGGCCCCTTTGGGGCCCTCCCCCCAAATGAAAGACAGCACATCTAACCACAACCACGGCAGCAGTCGAGGAGGAACGGCCGCCACGGCTCGAGTCCCTGGCAAGATCGGCTCTAGTCTGCAGTTTGACGGCAAAGAAGGCTTTCTTGAGCACCCGCATGCGCGAAGCTTGATCCTGGACCGTCTGACCCCCTTTACCCTGGAAGCTTGGATCCGAACTTCCGAACCGGTTAACCAGTCGATTATGGCAAAGCAGAACCTGGAATTCCGAAGATATCACCTGCTCCTGGATAACCGCCCCGAACCGGCTAACCCCTTTGTGTTGCGGCTCGTGATGCCCGCTGTACCCGCCAGAAATGAGATCAAAGTGATTGCCGCCCAGCCGCTGACTGATGGTCAGTGGCACTACGTGGTGGCTAGCTACGATGGCTCGGGCAAAGCTACGGGAGTCAAGCTGTACGTAGACGGGAAGCCAGAGAAGAGTGAAATCGTTTACGACAGCTTGCGAGATTCACTCGATGTCGATTT
>JAKEER010000148.1 GCA_022616615.1 Acidobacteriota bacterium | reverse complement strand
GGGGGTCTGAGGCGCTAGAGTAGTGAAGGTTTTCGAATAGCTAAAAGACGTCGTGATCAGGAGATTAGAACTCGGTGTGTAGACGTCATTGACACTAATGAGGTCGTTATCGAAAGAGGGAAGGCCAAACACCCCAGTGGGCGAATTTGTATCCCGTTGAGCGTCAACGTTACTGCCAAACCAGCGGACGTCGATCTGATGATTGTCTGCAAAGTAATGATCCACTCGGGCCAGGAACTGCTCGTCATCCCGGTCGACTTGCCGAGCAAGCACAATGGTGTTTCCGGCCCCCGAAGGCAACGGATACAGATCAAGAAGCTTCTGAGTCAAAGAGCTGAATCGGGCAGAAGGGATCTGGTTGTTCAGGAATGGGCCGCCCGACAGCGGATCCACGACGACTCGACTCCTTCCGGACAAGTCGCCTGCCCGTTCAGCCGCCGTCGCCACTGTCAAGGTTTTGACGTTGGCACTGCCTCGCCTGCGAGTCACCTGCACCGACCCGAAGAAAAACGTTTTGTCTCGCGAGATGGGACCCCCAACGGTTCCGCCGAACTGGTTGCGGACGAAATGTTTCTTCTCATCCGCAAAGAATGGTCTTGCGTCCAATTTTTGGTTACGGAAGAATTCGAACAAGCTGCCGTGTAATTCGTTCGAGCCGGAGCGTGTGGAAAGCTGCACCAACGCGCCTGCTCGGGCGTATTGAGCGCTGTAGTTGGAGCTCTTCACGGTGAACTCTAGAAGAGAATCTGGATTCGGCAAATCTGGGGCCGCATTCGTAGCCGTATCATTGAAATCGCCACCATCTATGCGATAGTTGTTGTCAGTGGCTTGTAAACCGTTGATACTGATACCATTGTTCGGGCCAAATCCTCCGGTCTCCGGCGTGCCAAAAGTTGCGGCTCGAGTAAAGCTGGCCCCCGGCGTCAGGATCACGAGCTGCAGAGGATTCCTTCCGTTCAGCGGTAGCTCCCGAATCGCCCGGCTGTCGATCGTCTCCTGCACTTCCGCCGAGCTTGTCTGGACTGGTGGCGTCAAGCCGATAACCTCGATGTGCTCGGTCATCGTGCCCACCTCAAGCGCCAAGCGCAGGTCTACCGTACGTCCTGTCAGGACATCTACTCCGCGGCGGTCCAGAGTCTGAAAGCCCGAAAGACTGGCTGAAACATCGTAGACCCCGACAGGAACTTGAAGGAAATGAAAGCTTCCATCCACGCCGGTCGTGGTCGTCATAATCAAACTGGTGGCAGCGCTCCGGGCCTCGACACGTGCCCCCTGCACTGTCAAACCCGTCGCGTCTGCGACAGTGCCGATGATGCTGCCTGTGGACTGGGAAAACAGCTGCGTAACAAAAAACGCAAAAACCAGAAATACCAAGCACATGGATTTGTGAGTCATGGCCACGTCCCTTTTTGAGCTTGTGATATATAACATGTTACAGGCGCAAGCATATATCAGAACGAAGGGCATTGTCAAGCCGCACGTACGGGTCTGTGAGGAAAAGCCGAATGGCTGAGCTACCTTGAATCCTCCCTTCAGGAGATCATCTTGCCACACCTGCTACACCGTCCTTCTTCCTGGGGGATTGGCATCGCGGTCTTGGAATCCATAACCCTCAGATTCCGAACACTCTACGGATGTGTTCGCGCGCTGCGCCTGCGGCGACCTCACCGAGTTTGAGGCCGCTCAGCCGTTCCTCCTCCGCTAATAGCCAGCCACGCCACTTGTTCGCCTCGATTGCTTGGGCCAGCGGCCCCAGGTTGACTGCACCTTGGCCAAGTATGACTTGTTCGTCATCGCGGAAGTCGCGTAAATGGATCCCGCAGATACGGGCCTGGTGACGTTGAAAAAAAGAGGCAAAATCGACACGACTCCGATAAACATGACCTGCATCCATCAGCAACCACACCAAACCAGTCTGCGTCTGCTCCAACAACGCCTCCATCTCAGCCCCATTCGATTCAAACTCGAAATGATGATTGTGATATGCCAGCCGCAGATTCAGTGCCTCGCAATTCTCGGCGACGCGGTTCAAAGCGTCTGCCTTCCGCCTGAGCGCCTTCGCTTCTACATCGCCCGTTGTTGAAACAGCCTGGCCGCTGAGCACTAGGCATTGCGCTCCAAGAGCAGATGCCGTTCTCATGACACCGTCAAGCAGATCCCCGTGAGCAATCAAATGATCGTCCACATCCTGATTTTGGAGTGAATCAAATTCATCGCCGCGGTTCGGAAGAGGAACAAAGCGGTCGAGGATCGCAGCCGCGATCGGATCGATTCGATTTGCGGGGATGATGTTGCCCGGAAATTGCTGCCTTGTTAACGGATCGATGATTGGGTTGGGAACTCGGGAAAAATCGCCTCGGCGCTGCGCTTCGGTCGGCGTGGTCACCAGGATTGAGCTCGGGGAAGATCGCTGGGCGGTGCGTTGGTACGAAGCGAAGAAGAAGGTCCGGTCGCGCCGGATGGGCCCGCCGACGGCGCCTCCGAATTGGTTCAGCTTAAAGGGCGGCCGCTGGAGTTGGAAGAAGTTCCGGGCGTTGAGCTTCGTGTTTCGCAGGAACTCGAACAGGCTCCAGTGAAATTCGTTGGATCCCGACCGGGTGGACAGCTCAACCACCGCCCCGGAACCCGCCGTTCGTGCGCTGTAATTTCCCGACTGGACGGTGAACTCCTCCAGCGTGTCAGGATTCGGCATCACGGGAACCGAGTTGAAGTATCGATTCGTGTAATTGGATCCGTCCAGTCGAAAATTGTTCTGTGTGACGCGCTGTCCATTGACTGAGAGGCCTTCGTTGTCCTGCTGACCGCCTACTGTTCCCGTTCTCGTGATGACGGCGCCGGCCGTGAGAGCCACGAGCTGCAAGGGATTGCGGCCATTCAGCGGCAAGTCCTGCATCTGGCGCTGCGTAATCGAAGCTTGCAGCGAAGCGGACGCGGTCTGGACGAGCGGAACTTCCGCCGTGACACCGACGCTCTCGGTGACTTGTCCCACTTGCATGGTGATGTTGAGGTCAACGATCTGTGCGGTGACCAACTGGATCTCGCCTTGACGCACGGTTTGAAAACCCTGGTGCGTGAGCACCAGTTCGTAGACTCCGATAGGGATCTCGGCAAAGCGGAAAATTCCGGCTTGATTGGTTTTGGTGGTCCGGGTCAAACCGGTGCGTTCGCTTCGACAAACAACGTCGACATCCGGCAGCAAAGCGCCGGAGGTATCGTGTACGGTTCCGCCGAGGTGAGTCGTGGATTGAGCATTCGCGAGACAAGCCGCGAGCAGTGAGGAGACCAAGCAGACTTTGGTGGCCATCTACCCTCCTGAGAGATATCAGATATCATACATCCGAATTGGCGGGAATGCAACACCGTTGTTAGGAAACCTAATGTCCATCAACTATATGGTGATTGCCCTCCCCGGCCTCTGAATCTTCTTTACATATTAGATATTACATGGCAGAATCGAATGCTAAGAGGAGCCATGTTGAGACAATCTTGCTGCCTTCTCGCGGTCCTCACAATGCGGCTTTGGGGCGCTGATGAATCCGGCTTCCGGCCGCTGTTCGACGGCAAATCGTTGAACGGATGGAAACCGGTTCAGGCCAAAGGAGAGCCATGGAAAGTGGAGGACGGCATGATCGTCTGTCCCACCGGCGGAGCTGGAAAGCTGATGACCGAACAGGAATTCAGCGATTTCGTGCTACGGCTCGAGTACCGGCTCACGGAAGCGGGTAATAACGGCGTCAACATCCGGGCT
>JAKEER010000832.1 GCA_022616615.1 Acidobacteriota bacterium | reverse complement strand
ATGTCCGCACTTACTGCCTGTATGTAATTGACCAAGTCGTGCTGGGAATGCGGGCGCACCGCGGCGAACGACTAGATGTGGTCGAGAGAGCCTTGGGCGAGTTGATCTCCCGGTGTGAACCACAGTTGAACGATGAGGTCAAGGGACGCATAGTGGCTTACGTGATCGACGGGCTACTAAACGCGCGCCGTCGTGGTCCGTTCATCGAGACGCTGACAGACTTCGACGAGTCCGGCGAGCCGCGCCGAGTACGTTATCGTTTCACACTTCTCGAAGCCAAAGACCTGGGTGACGAAGCTTTCTATCTCGTTGCTAGCCCACAAGCCATCCGCCTCTACACCGATTTGCTAGCGCGTGATGTCACTGATGAGCAGATCGCCAATGAATACCTTTTCCATTTTTTGGTAGAGCGCGGCGAGTGGCAGAAGGCTGCTGAGGAATCAGCTCGTATGGAGCTTTTGAGTCTCGAATACCAAGAGACCATACGCAAGGCCATAGATCAAACCGAGGTGAATGTGCGGGCCGTGAATTGGAAAGATACGATGCTTCCGGTGCTTCAGCGTGCGCGCCAGCATGTGGGTGAGCGCGTGCGTGCTGAAAACAGCGTTCTCGCCTCCCTTCGTGACAAGCTTTCGCTAGAGGAAACCTTGTCGGACGATGACCGATGGAAACTGGTCAAAGTCGAAGACACGCTGAACACGGTCATTTGCCGCCACACTCGTCTGGCGCAAACATTGTTGGAGGCTAATCAGCGGTTCGCCGAAGCGCAGGATGCCCAATGCTACCGGCCACGCCTTCTCACAAGGTTCGCCGACCTGGAAACTGACCTGTTTCGTCCATTACTGCTGAGTCCACTGGGTCGGCTTGCTGCCAAGGTAGAGGAATTCGCCGAGTTTGTGTTTCGGCCAGAGCCCCGTCCGGTGGTGAGTTTGGTAGAGATGGTTGACCGTCTTCTCCAAGCAGAGAAACAACACCATGCGCCGGCTAGTGATGCCGACAGCAACCTTGAAGCGGTCGAGCCGCAGCCGCCATTCCTCAGCATTGAACAAGAGGCGCAAGCCAAGGCAATGCTGGAATCCATTGCAGGGCCGTGCTTGCTCACAGAGGTCTTGGAAGAAATGGCCTCGCAAGGTCTAGCGCTGAAGGTGCAAGACCTTGTCGTGACGCATTTGTTGAGATCGATAGGCCAGGCCGACTCATCGCTGAGAGTGCTGGCCAACGGCGGGAAATTGGTCTCTGACGGGTACGCCGGCGATGAGTTGGCGATTGAGCCGCTTAGAACGACTTCGCCTCGCTCAACCACTGAAACCGTTGCCAACCTATGAGTAATCTTGCCGACAATGCTTTCAAAGCGGGCCGCTTGTTTCATTACGCCTTCAATATTCGTGAGCGTCCCGGTGTTCAGAATCCGGAATACTCCCGTCTAATCGAGGATTATCAGAACCACCCGGAAATGCGGTGCATCTTTGAGGCCTTCGCTGAAGCCTGCTTGCTCGACGTGCTCGAAGTTTCTTCGGCAGGCGTGTTTCTTGCACCTAAGACAACCGGGCGGCGACAGGGAAGCGCGTTCTGCTATCGGCTTGCCGACTACAAGATGTTTGATGATCCGCGCGACCGCGTGTTACACGGGTTGATTCAACTCGTCATCGCCAGCTTTGTGTTCCCCTCGCCGGAGCGGCTGGAGGATCCGATTGATAGCCTGGGGCCGCCAGTGAGAGTGCCACAACTTGTCGAGCACCTCGACCGACTACTGGAACAGTTTCGACAGGCAAGCCCGGGCATGCCTTCAGAAAATCCCGATGAAGACCCCGTCTGGCAGCAACTCCGGCTGCTAGTTCGGGAAATGCCCACGGAAACTGGTCGCCAAGCGCGTCACACGTTGACTCGTCACGTCCAGAGTGCGTGCACTGTCCTTGAACGTGAAGGCTTTTTCCGCAAGCAAGAAGCACGTCCAGGGGTTCCGGAAAAATACATTCCGCTGCCACAATACCGTGTGCACGTCCGCCACCTTGCTGATCACCGGCGGCTCTATGAGTTTGTCGCAAAACTGAAGGGAGAGGTAGCGAATGCTTAAAATCCGCCGCTGCCATTTTTCGTGCATCGGCAACCGTAACGCAAGATTTAGCCCGGTCGGTCTCGACTTTGCAACCGATGATGGACCGGGCAATAGTGTTGTCTTTCTGGAAAACGGCGGCGGCAAGACAACCTTGGCTGCGTTTCTGTACCTTACTCTCTGGCCAGAGCAGAACCACTTCTTGCTTAAGAAAGCTAAGGACTCACAGGTTCGCGTTGCCAGCTATCTCGTTCCGGGCCAAGCGTCTTACGCTCTTTTGGAATGCGAGACGCGCTTGGCTGGTTTGTTCGACCAGCCGGTTGTGCGAGTCATCGGACAGGTGCTGCAACGACGTGACGCCAGCGACCGTTCGCTGGTTAATAGACACTTTTTCACGTTCCTGCCTCGGGCCGGACTAACCTTCAACGACCTGCCCATTCACGGCATCAACGGGCAGGCGGCCTCTCTGAGTTTCGACGACTTCCGCGCTTGGCTGAAGGAGCAACAAGCGAAGTTTCCCGGAGCAGAGCTTTGGGAAGGAGGTTCGGTCGAGGAATACCTAAAGAAACTCCGTGAAATTCACGCCGAGCCAGAACTCGTCCGGGTACAGGTGGACTTGAACAAACGTGAAGGCGGCATTGACGATCACTTTAAGGAACACTGCGCCGACTCACGCAAGTTTGTACACACGCTTCTCGACCTCGCCCTGCAAAGTGGAAAAGGCGACGTAACCGCTGCGGTTCTGGGAAAGTTTCTGACCGAGTGGCAGAACGTCGGGCACCTGGAAGATGAGACGGAGTTCTGCGAGCAATTCGCCGCCGCGCTCGCCACACTGGGAGACGCGCAAGACAGCTGGACAAAAGCCGACCAGCAGCTTCGCTCCCGGCGACGGCATGCTTCTGGTCTGTGGCACTCACTAAACCGAAAGGTTGACGAACTAAATCAGGAGCACAGCGCTACGGATAAGCTGTCATGCGAAGTCAGAATGCAAGCTACGGACGCGAAGCGCGATGTCGATAACTCGAACCACCACGTCACCAGTTACGAGTTGGAGTGGCTCCAGATTCGTGCCGACGAGGCAACGAAGGCCGCCGCCGAAGCCGAACAACAATGGCAGCAAGCTCGCCGCGCTGACCAGCTCGCGAAGCTTGCCGTAATGCTTGGCGACATTGAGCGCCGGCGCCGCGACCTCGATGCGAAGCGTCGGGTTCTTGAGGAGAAACAAGCCGAGTTAGCACCGTTGCTGGAAAAGTTGAACGTCCTGGGTGAGGCCTTGGCAGCCAGACTTACCAACGAAGTCGAGAAGCTGCAAAGCGATTTGGAGTTAGCTTCATCGTCGCTCAAAACAGAACAGGAGCGGGCGAAGGCATTGGAAAAAGCTCAGAAAGACCTCGCCGTCGAACGAAGTGATCGCGAGCGCACACTGGCTGACGTGAAAAGCTTCTTTGAACGCCGCCGCTACCAACGCGATCAGCTCGGCGAGCGCGGATGGCTAGAACCCAACGAGCGAGCGGAAGACGGACGCTCGCGATGGGGAACGCAGCGGCAGGTCGAGGAAGCAAACCTTGCTGAGCAGCGTCAGCGGCAGCAGCAGTTGGGCCGACGATTGAAGGAGCTTAACGGTGAGCGCGCGCGCGTCGAACGCGAGGCGGCCAAAGCGGAAGGTGAAGCAAACCAATTCCAGTCGAAACTCGACGAGGCACGCCAACAGCGAACCGTCATCGCAAGCCATGATTTGGTTCTTGCCCACTTCGGCGACAACTTCGACCCGCTGCGACATGGTGCGGAAGAAGACGTGGCAAAGAAGCTTGGCGATACATTTCACACGCTTCTCAACCATGAACTCGACCGCGCCGTTGTGGAACGCAATCGCGAAGGCATTGCCCGGTATCTAGTTTTGCCGCCTGCCCGTGATGTGGAAACTGTGCTTCAGCGTCTGCACGACGCCGGTGTGGAGGCTATCCCCGGTCTGCGGTACCTCGCCGAAACCTGTGGTCGCGATGAGGCCGAGCGGCTCATCTGCGCCGACCCCGCACGCTACGGGGGTGTCTTGGTGGCGCCGCAGGACTGGGAGCGGCTTGCAACGGTCGTATGGTCGGAGGTCGCTGTCCCGGTTGAAGTGTCGCCCTTCCCGGCGAAGTTCAGCGGTCCGGAACAATCGACCCGTTGCGTCATCGTCCCCACGGGAGCCGCCTTTGAGAAAGCCGAAGCCAGCCGTCGTGCCCTTCGATTGGAGGACGAAGTCGCCAGCACCAAACGTCAGCTCGCTGGTCGTCGGGCGGAATACGACAGCCTTGGCAAGGTGTTGACGCTGCTCCGCGACTTTGTCGAACGCTACGGCGGCGGCAGGATAGCAGCCCTGGAGCGCGACCTTCAAGCCAAACAACGTCACGCCGAGGCCCTCCGGACCTGTAGTGCCGGTCTTGAACAGGAGATCGAAAACACAACCTCCGAACAACAGACCGCCCGGAATGTGGAACTCGCCTCACTTGAAACCTTGGAGAAGCGGGTACGACCGGCTCTGAATGCTCTCGACCGTTTCATCACTGATTTCGAGGACAAGGTGGACAGTATGAGGGCGGATGAACAAGTGGCTCAGAAGCGTTTGTTGGCAATCGAAGGAGAGGAAGACAAGTTCAACGCCGAGCGCAAAAACTGCGAACGGACGGTTGCGACGGTTCAACAGCAGGTCTTTCAACTTCAAGAGCAGGCTCGTCAGTTCCGCGAGGAACTGGTCGGTGTTCACTACCGTCAGGCACCGGTTAATACACAACTCATAGCTCAATCAGTCGAAACTCTCCGTGGTAGCTACCAACAGCAACGCCAACTCTACGAAGGACAGCAGGACTCACAGGTGCAAGTGGAGATCCGCACGGCAGAAGAGGTGCTGCAGTCAAAGCAAACTGAGTTTTCCAAGCAGTTGAAGGATGCAACCGAAACAGAAGTGCGCGCGATCGGAGAGCCGCTTGACTACGCCGACGCGAAGCTGCGCGAGCAATCTGACACGGCTGTGCAAAAGCTGGAGGACGCGGTGCATAATCGCGCTGCGAAGAACGCCGAACGGGAAACGGCAAAGAGGCAATACAACGACAAGGAACACAACGCAACAGAAGGCGGAAAGCGCCGCTTTCCAGAGGGCGAAGTTCGGCCGCGCACCAGTTCCGAGGCGCTCGCGCTGTTGGAACGCGGCCGCGCTTTGTTCGAGGAGCGGCAGGCACGAAAGCAACAACTCGACGAGAAAGCCAGATTATTGGGCGACCGGGCTAAAGAACTTGAGAAACTAGCTTCCGACTACGCAGGACAATGCAATCTTCTGGATGGGTTCAAAGAAGTCGAGGCGGCCTCGGTGGAACTGCCTGGGGATTTCGCTGAATTGAAGACTGCCGTGGCTGCCGCGCGGGAGGAAGAGAAAGCGGCTTCCAACGACGAACAGCGGGACCGACGCGAACGGGACGACAAGTTGAAGGCAGCTAGGGGGGTAACCGCGGATGCGCGCTTCACGGAGAAGAAGGTTTCACTGGCCAAACGCTTCGAGATGTACAGCGACGATAGTCTGGTCGCCGACCTCAGCCAAATCCAAGCTGACATTGACCAACGCATCGCCAGCAACCGTGACCGTGTTTCCGGCTTAAAGCAGACACGTGAACAGCTCGTTCACATGATGGATGGCTTGGCGGACGAGGTTCTTGCGCTGCTACGGAGCATCGAAAAAGTCAGCCGCTTGCCGGAGGAAGGAATGGGGGTCTGGAGTGGGAAGCCGTTCATTCGAATTTCCTTTTACCAGCCGGAAGATAGTGAGCGGCAAGTCGGACTCCGTGGACTGTTGGAGGAGTTGGTCGAAATGCGTCGCGCTCGAAGCGACCAAGCACCGGACACCGATGCCGCCGGCCTCATTCGACTGATTGCCGATCGCTTGGTGTGCGACAAACGCATCCACGTGCAGATTCTCAAGCCCACACCTGTGCGAACCGACACCTACGAGGATGTGGAGTTGCTGCGGCACTATAGCGGTGGCGAAGGAGTGACCGTCGCGATATTGATGTATCTCACCATTGTCCAGCTTCGGGCGCAGAGCCTGCAAAACTCGCACCGATTGCAGGACGCAGGGTTCCTTCTGCTCGACAATCCGTTCGGCAAGTGCAACCGCGAAGACCTTGTGCGTATGCAAGTCCAACTTGCCGAACAACTGCGCGTGCAACTTATTGTTCTCACCGGTCTCCATGAACCGGTCATTATGATGAGCTATCCTCGCCGACTCCGGCTGGTCAATGACCTTGTGAATCGTGTGACTGGCGCTAAGCACGTGCGTATCCTTGATGGCGAGGCCGGCATTACCGCAGTAGAGAACCTTCGCCGCTTCAGTCTGGACGAACATGAACCCTAGCAACGAAGCTCAGATGTTTTGGCAGGTACTACTCGACGCGCATCCGCGCCGGTCTCGTTTTGTTCTGGAGAATTTGCTCGAAGCCTTTCGCAAGGCATTTCCGTACCGCCAAGGCGACGCGGACGCTCGTGGCGTTATCGCGCGATTGCTCGCCGAATTGGAGCAGGCCGGAGTGCTGCGTTTACCACGACAGGCGAACCGCCGTGCCCACGACCATTCCGAACGGACACGTCTGCCAAAGCATATTGTCCGCCTGGACCGTCCGCGACCAGTGGCGCGGTCGTTGGTTGTGTGGCGTCCTGAACTCGCATTTGCCCGCGACCTCGGGGAGTCGTGGTGGGACGAACTGCTGGCTATTCAAGAATGGCTGCGCAACGGAGGGACCATGAGTTCGCCAGTGGCGCTGCGCGAACGATCGGTCGAAATCTTTGGTGACGAAAGGTGCCTTGATTCCTTGCTTGGCAGTCAGCTATTCGCCCCCGACTGCCTCACCCTCGACTTGCTGCGTTGTTACCTGCCGTCGGTGCCAATCTACGTGGTTTCGCTGGCAGCGGATGCCGTTGCGCGCCCATTGCTCGTTGTCGAAAATCACACTACTTTTGACACTTTGTGCAGGTGGAATCAGCAGGGTCGCCGGTACGCAGGCATAGCGTTCGGCGCAGGTACTGCCTTTGTAGCTGCCTGTGAATCGCTCCGTGTTCACCTCGCCGCACCGGGATGTTCCGGCCATCTACTGTACTTCGGTGACCTCGACCCGACAGGGCTTTGGATTCCCGCCCGGGCAACTCGGGAGAGTGGCATTGAGGCTCGTCCTGACGAGGGGCTTTACGCACTGCTGCTTTCAAAAGGTTCTAAACAGCAAGCACTGAAACGTGAGCCGTTTTCGTTTGACCCAGCAGTATTGGACTGGCTCCCACTCCATCTACGGGCGGAAGTGGCACAACACTTCAATTGGGGGCGAAGGCTTCCTCAGGAGCTTGTATCGCTACCCGATCTCGGCCGAATCTCAGATTGAGGAACGATTGGCAGTTTCTCAGAACGATGAACCCGGGGATCCTCAAACACTTCTCATGCACGGCACCTCTTCACATCCCCAAACAGATTGCGCCGTCGTGGGCGCGAGTTTCGCAGGCTTGGCCTGCGCTCATATGCTGGCGGCCGCCGGGATGCGAGTGACGGTGTTGGAGAAAAAGGCCAGCTCGGGGGAGAAACTTCACACGACGGGAATCATTGTCAAAGACGCCATCGACCAGGTGGCCCTGCTGGACGGCCTGCCCTCTGAACTGGTGCGGCGCATCACCGGCGTCCGGCTTTACGCTCCGAGCATGCAGCATGTCGATCTGTCAGCGCCCGGTTGTTACTTTCTGGCCACCGATACTCCACGCGTGATGCACTGGCTTGCTGCGCGGGCGGAACAGGCAGGGGCTCGCGTTGCCTATCAGACATCGTTCAGCCAGGCAGCGCGTTCGCGCAACGGCTTCGATCTCGGCGCCGCCGGTACGGCACGCTACCTCGTGGGCGCAGATGGGCCGAACTCGCGTGTAGCCAAGGCTTTCGGCCTCGGACAAAACTCGCAGTTCTTGTTTGGAGTGGAACACGAGTACTCCGGAGCGGAGATCCAAGAATCTGACAAGCTGCATTGCTTCGTCGATCGCCGGCTGGCGCCTGGGTATATCGGCTGGATCGTGGCAGGAGTCGGCGTCGTGCAGGTGGGGCTTGCCCGGCGCGTCGGCAGCCATCAGTTCATGGAGAATGCTGTGATGGCAGCGTTTCTGGAGAAAATTGCTCCGATTTTCGACTTCCGCCGGTTGCGTCCGGTGTCAGTGCGAGCAGGGATGATTCCCTGTGGAGGCGTCGTGCATCCAGTCGCCGGACCGCGCGTGCTGCTGGTGGGAGACGCCGCCGGTATGGTTTCTCCGGTCACTGCCGGCGGCATTCATACCGCCCTCAAGCACGGCTTGGCTGCGGGTCATGCGATTGCCGATTTTCTGAACGGGAGGGCCGAGGACCCGAGCGGCTGGTTCGTCCGATCGTACCCCCGTTTTCGAACCAAGCGGCTTTTGCGTTTTCTGTTCGATCACTTCCAAAGTGACGCGCTCTTCAATCTGCTGCTTGGCACCAAGCCGGTGCGGATGGCAGCGGGTATTGTCTATTTTCATCACAAAGGCGCATTCGATCCCGTTGCGAACAACACTCACGATCGCGCGAGCGAACGACAAAAAAAAATCACAGATCCCGCTGAGCGCTAATTTCCATTTATTAATGGGAGCGTAAGTAGGAGAACACTCGTGCACCGTTTCACGTCTGAAAGTGGCATCCCGTCATTCCCGCGAAAGCGGGAATCCAGTACTCGGCACGCCACACCGGCCCTTCAAAAGCGTTCTGGGTTCCCGCTTTCGCGGGAACGACGCTGGGAAACGGACTTGTGGATGTAACGGTTTTAGGCGGGCCGGCTAAAGGCAAGCAGTGAATGCTCTCCTACTTTTGCACTGACTAATAGCTTTCAAGATGAGATTAATGATTGCCTCCACTGCTGGGTTGCGGACTACTTTTGGCCTTGACGCACTTTGAATGTGGGCTGAAGGCTTCTCAAGCCTTCAGTCTCCGGACGGCGACCTTGGCGGTGAACCACCCCGTGACTATCGCCGCGCGGAGCGCGCCTCCCACGTTCTGGACGAAGATCAGAGTATGTCACCGTAGCTGGGAATAGCAGTCATTAGTCTGAATTTGAAAGCTCGTTGATATGAGAGATCGTGGATCGGACCGAGAAATTGATCCAGCTGCCCCCTGTTTAGGCCAGAATCGGGGCATTCATTCCTTTATCTTCTGGGGGGGCGCTCGGAGGACGGTGATTGGAGTGGTGTCCGCTTGCCTCTACTCAAACGGGAGACGATTCACGCTATACTTCTACTATTCGTTATCAACCAGCTTTCGCACAATGGAGGAGCGGCCATGAAAAGGCGGATGTTTTGGCTCTCTGGTTTGTTGATACTGTCGTTAGTGTTGCCATCTTTCGCCCAACGCATCTTGGGCGAGTTCACGGGCACGGTAACCGATCCCAGCCAGGCCGCTGTGGCCGGAGCGAAGGTTGTGGCTGCGGATGCAGCCACGGGAAGAAGCTGGACGGCGCAGACGAATGAAAGCGGCGTGTATCGTCTGCTCAGCCTTCCTGCCGGATCAGACTTCGAAGTTCGAGTCGAGCAACCCGGCTTCAAGACGGCGAAACAGCAACGGCTGACTTTGGACGTCGGTGAAGTCAAGCGGCTGGACTTTGCTCTGGAGCTCGGTGAGGTGACGGAAAGCGTTGTGGTCTCGGGCGAGCCTCCAGCTTTGAATTTGGAAAAGGGGGAAATCTCCGCAGTAGTGACCGAGCGCAAGATCGTCGATTTGCCTTTGAATGGACGCAACGTGTACCAACTGGCTGAACTGCAGCCAGGCATTGTTCGAACAGCGGGAAGCGGCCTGCAGGAGTCCGAAACCACGGATGCGCAATTTGGCGCCAGCGGCAAGCGCTTCCGCGACAATCAGATTCTGCTGGATGGAGTGACCAATAACAACGACCGTCAAGGTGGACGAACCACCTTGACACTCAGCCCGGACGCCGTCGAACAGTTCCGCGTCGTCACCAATAACCTGTCTGCCGAGTTCGGCCGGTCGGGCGGCGGTTTGATCAGCGTCATCACTCGCGGTGGAACGAACACGCCGCACGGCTCAGCCTTCTGGTTCCACCGCAATGACAACCTCGACGCAGCCACGACTTTTGAAGCGCGCAGCACGGGCAAGAACGAGTTCAAGCGAAACCACTTCGGCGGCACATTGGGTGGCCCCGTCATCAAAGACCACACCTTCTTTTTCTTTTCCTACCAGGGTCTGCGACAGATCCGGCCATCCTTGGTGAACAGTACGGTCGAGACCCCTCAGTTTCGTGATTTCGTTCAGCGAACCCGCCCGAACTCGCTGGCTGCCAGACTGCTCAAGGACTTTCAGCCGCAGCTCAATCCCACCTCGAACATCCGCGACATTGGAAGCCCGGCGCCGGGTGTGCGAGTCTTCAATGCTGCGCCGGATGGGATTCCTGACATTGGCGATGTATTCATTCCCATACCCGGGTTTGTTTACGACGATCAGTTCTCGGTGCGGCTGGACCATACATTCAACGGGGGCAACGACACCATCTCTGGACGGTACAGCCTCAACGACCGCGAAGAACAGCGCCCTGGCGACAACAGCGCCCGCGCCTTCCGAGTCGACTTTCTGGAGAAAGATACCAACATCTCCTTGAACCACACGCACATCTTCTCGCCGCAAGTTATCAACGACCTCCGGCTTGGTTACAACTATGACCCGCAAATCAACCGCGCCAACTTTCCCGAGGTGCCTCACGTCCAGTTCAGCGTAGCAGGCCGCTCCGTTTCGCAATTCAGCCAGACCTTCGGCTTCGTCTTTCCGCTGGATTTTCGCTTGCACACCTACCAGATTTACGATGCCGTGAGCCTGACACGCGGGAACCATGGTTTGAAAATCGGCGGCGAGCTACGCTGGTTTCAGGAAAACAGCGAGTTTGCGCAGTTTACGAAACCTCTGGTGACCTTTGAAGACATTCTGGACTTTGCCGACGATGAAGTGCTCTCCATTAACGCCCGTGTCGATCCGGCGACCGGCCTTCCTTCGGGCACTTACCGTCACTTCCGCTCCAAAGAGTTTGGGATGTTTATTCAGGATGACTGGAAGGTGACGCCGCGGCTCACTTTGAATCTGGGCTTGCGCTACGACAACTTTGGAACGCTCAAGGAAACGGATGACCGCTTATCCACTTTGGTGTTCGATTCGCTCGCGAATGGGCGTGTCGTCGCCGTGAAAGACCTGTACCCGCGCGATAACAACAACTGGGCGCCGCGGCTGGGATTTGCCTGGGATCCCACGGGACAAGGGAAGTGGGCCATTCGTGGTGGGTCCGGCCTGTTCTACAGCCGGGTTTGGACAAACTTCAGCGGGAATACACGCTTCAATACGCCCTTTTCATTGCCGGTTTCGTTGTCAGCGCTAACGCCAGGACAGAATCCAAACGCGGCTTACCGAATTCCCTTCACGGGAGATCCAGCTTTTGCCCGCCCGCTAGATGCGCTGGGCGGCAGTACTACACTGCGTCCGTCGGTGCAGACGATCGATCAAACTCTGCGCACGCCGTATGTCTGGGAGTGGTTTCTCGGCGTACAACGGCAATTACCTGGAGATTGGATGGTCGAAGCGAATTATCTGGGTAATGCCGGCAGAAAGCTGCTCATTCGGCAAGAACTGAACCGCTATACGGGCGACCGGGCGGACGGAGCTGTAAATCGTGTCAATCAGAGCTTCACGTCGATTATTCACGGTTTCAACGCTACCAGCTCTATCTACGAAGGGCTGGCGACACAAGCCATGAAGCGTTTCTCGCGTGGATACACGGTTCAGGTTGCTTACACCTTCAGCCGGTCGATTGACGCCGACTCGGAGCCGTTCGGAGGCGGCGCGGGCGAACAGCAAGGCACGTTGGACGTGAACAACATCAAGCTAGACCGCGGCGTCTCGGCTTTCGATGCAACCCATCGCCTGACCGCCAACTTCGTTTATGAGCTGCCCTTTCTGCGCAAAGCTTCCGGGCCTGCCCGACTGCTCGGTGGATGGCAGGTTGGAGGAATTCTCTCGCTGCAGTCGGGCTTTCCTTTTACGGTGGTGACATCCGAAGACTATAACCTGGACGGGGCATTCTCAGATCGTCCAAACGGCGCCAGCAGTCTTCCGCGCAAAGTCGGTGATGGCCCGCATGCATTCCTCAACGGGGTCTTCGGCGACCGGTCGCGCTGGGCCTCGCTGTTTGTTCCCGCAGCGCCCGGCACTAACGGCACGCTGGGCCGCAATACCTTCAGAGGACCCGGCTACGCCGCCTTTGATTTTTCGCTATTGAAGGCTTTTCGGACTCCGTGGTTTACCAGTGAAGACAGCCGATGGGAGTTTAGAGCGGAATTCTTCAATCTGTTCAACCGGGTCAATCTGCGAGCACCAACAGCCAGTCTAGGGGCTTTCGCGCCCGCAACCGGACTCTGGAGTAATCCCAACTTCGGACGGTCGCTCAGCTCTTTTGACGCACGGCAGATTCAGTTGGCGATTAAGTTTGTCTTCTAGGACTCGCTCGTCGAGGAAGGGCACCAGCCGGAGATGGATGCGGTATTCGCGGCGTTCACCAGTTCTGCTGGCCTCAGTCGGCTCACATCCGCCACAACCTTGTACCTGGCGGGAAGTTCTCTTGCTCGTTCATGATTTCCTCTGGATCGTTTTTGTCAAGCCATCCCTGGACAACGAACTGATCTCCATGGCTCATTGGGGCCTATACGACCAGGAAAACACGATCTTGGTGACGCGCCGGAAGGCGAGCCGTGTGCTCCAGACCAGCTCACAACTCGCTGGACAGCGTCAGGAACGGCTCCTATGGAACGTTTCCACCAGTACGGTACGCTTCATAAGCCTTTTGAATTTCCGCGGCCTCGGGTACGCCACGATGAATCCAGATTCGATAGCGGCAGGAAACTGATTTGCCTGGCGGCATGGTGTGCGGCGCTACTCCCGGCCAGCCCACAGCCAGCAAACCGTAGTGCCGCGTCATCCATGTCGGTGGGTAGCCAGGATGTTCGGGATGGACGAAAACCGTTGCGCCACTCAGCTCCCCGGCGCCCTTAAGATCACCGGACAGGTCGGCCCAGGTGAGCCGAGTCACGAGCAGGTCATCGCTCGCGCGACCGGTAGGCACAGTGATGATGGTTTTTGAACGTGGTCCAAACCGCAAAGTCAACCCGCCATAGCTTTTGCCTTCGGCGCCCCAGAGCGTGACGGGCCGGTCGGTTGGCGTCCAGGTCAGGTCCACGTCCATGGCTCGTCCTCCAGAAGAAGCCGGATGAACCGTGACCCAGACTTTTTCCCGCATGACTTCTTTCTCACCCGCTAACCATCCATTCTCCACCCCCAGGACTGCCTTATTCGTGTGGGTCTCACGTGCGAGCCAGCGCTGGAACTCATAGCGGATTCCCCGCATGCTCCAAAGATCGTACTCCTGTTCACCGATCTTGATATGCGGCCAGGCCCAGTGAAGACCGCGATGGTTCACGTGATCCTTGGGAAAGTCATCGGTCAACACTTCGCCGTCGAGACCGTAAACGGGATGAATATACGACGAGCGGCCTTGAGCGTTTGGTGCACTTCGACTGCTGATGACGCCATGATTGTAAACGAAGACGGGGTGTTCGCCTTCCCAAAGCCCTAAGGACTTTTCACTGACCGGTTCGAACCGAAAACGCGTCTGATATGGAACCGTTGGCTTGGTTTCCGGGCTCTGCGCTGGCAGCGACACAGGCTGGCCAAGAATCCCAATCAAGCCGCCAAGCAGCAGACGGCGAGAAAAGGCATTGCACTTACTGGCACTGAAAATCAGGTTGGACAGGTTCATTCAAGCTCCTGAAAATTTGTTTGAATGAGAAAGGCTCTTCGGCGTCGCCGTCTCAGGCGGCGGCCAGTCATCGCTTCCGGCGGCTGCCGCGCACATATCCTCGTCCATAAAAGGATTTTACCAGACTTCAACCGCCACCCGACTCCTGCGCTGAAACTCGGTACTAAGTTATCCAATCCTCAATAAACCTAACGGCGTCGACCGCAAGCGATGGGTAGGTTTCATTCGATCAAGAATGAGACGTTGACGGTCGCGGATACGCTAATCTGCCCAACCGACAATGTTCCGTCTGTTGCTTCCGAAGCTCGCCTTCGGCTCCCTTCTCCGCAACGTAAGAGAGGGGCTGGGGGTGGGGGGCATAGCTGTTAAGTTAAGGACGCCGATTTTAGCCTCCACACTGTTCATTCTCAGCGACTTAAGTCGATTCGAGAAGTGGTTTTTCTTGAGAGAGCTAAATTCAGAAATCGAAAGCCGGAGACCCTGATCTGGAGAGCATTT
>JAKEER010000831.1 GCA_022616615.1 Acidobacteriota bacterium | reverse complement strand
GTACCCGCTGACCGGGCCGGCGGCGCAGGTCGGCGTCCACGCCAAGCATGCGCTGGAGATGCTGGTCAACACCGTCCACTTCATTCTAGATCGCGCGCCGACCAAATCCTAGAGTGAAAGGGCGAGGAGATCCCGCTGAACGAAGCCGGGCGCAAAATTCTAGATCGCGCGCCGACCAAATCCTAGAGTGAAAGATCGTTGCCTCGTTTCCCGCCCGCGCCGCGCGCCCATTCTAGATCGCGCGCCGAACAAATCCTAGAGTGAAAGGTGGGAAATTGCCGGCGTGGAGTTGCCGTGGTATTTAATTCTAGATCGCGCGCCGAACAAATCCTAGAGTGAAAGGTAGACGCAGATTTACCCTCGTCTGCGTCAATTTCAATTCTAGATCGCGCGCCGAACAAATCCTAGAGTGAAAGGGCGCAACGGCAGGCGCACTACGCAAACGGATGTTACGGGGCGAGATATGGAAGTTTTTGCCTGACGCACGGGAATAGTGCCACTATTCTTAAACACAGATCATGGAACGAAATGCCATAGCGAGATGTAGCCGCAGTTTCTTAGATGGCGAAAGTCCTGGTCACCGTCATCGACGATTCTTACGCCGCCCTGGAGAGTTTGACCGGGCGGCAGCCGACGACCACGCCGCACGCGATCCGCGTGCGGTTTTTTTTGTCCCCAGATTGGCAAGGAGAGGCAATGAGAACTAAGCGGAGGAAGACGGCAGCCGAGGCCCGAACGCCAATCGCGCCTCGGCCAAATCTTGCTTCGCTATAAGAAAATGGCGGGATGTGGAGTAGGAGCTCCCATCCCGCCTCATCTTCCCGGAGGATTCAATGACGAGCCCCAGGAAGTTACGGACCTTTTTCATTGAACACCCTGCTTCGCGCGCTGTCAAGCGACCGGGTCTGGATGTGCTTGCCCTGTACTCGGAGCCTCCGAATCGTAAGACCACCACCTTCCATAGCAAGCCGGCCTTTTCGCACCGAAGCCTTCCAAGTGAATTGCTCATAGTCACCCAGAGGTGCAACGGTTCCGTCAAGCATGTTTGCCTCGGCGTAACGAACCGGTCGGGACTCAGCAAGACGTCGGGCAATGCCCGGCGCGAGATTGACCGACTCGGCGAGCTAGTAAGTACCCGGCTGACTTTCTCTCCCACGCGTACCGATTCTTCGAGAACAACCGATTTGCAAGGGTCGAGCCCATCATGGAGGACAACGTGAGCGTTCCGCAGAAAGAGATTCGATCCGAAACGACACGTCCGAGAAACTTGCGCCAAATCGCGCGTCGCTTGGTAAACGACGGCTCGGATAATTCAGCAGGTATGCCATTACACATCGTGCTGTCCAGACCTGACACGAAACCCCGCGCGGAGCAAATCGAGTTCAGCTTCGTAACCGATGTCTGTCCTGCAAAAGAATGCCAACTCCGACTGTGTTCCTATTGCGCGAAACCGGAATCTGACGCGGAAACTTTCTACAGTTGCGGAGGCCGACTCCTTTGCGATGGGTGCTGCTGGGAGATCGCCGAGCAGGGAGGCTGGTAAGTGGGGCCAAATTATAACTTCGTCGAACATTCGCTATCCCAGGACTAATCTAGAATCCGGGCGAGCTCCACGTAACGACAGAGGGCATTCGCTAGCTGCATCTGGCGTGGGCTGCGACATTCCGGTTCGAGAAGACGCAGGCTACCGACGATCACCACCGCCGCCCGTGCCCGCGAAGTCGCAACATTAAGCCGGTTCAGACTGTAGAGGAATTCCATGCCATGCGGCGCTTCTTCTGCTGACGAGGTCGTCAGCGAGTAAATCACCAAAGGGGCTTCCTGCCCCTGGAACTTATCGACCGTTCCAACTCTAGCTTTCTTGATGCGGCTTGAGAGGTCAGAAACCTGAGCATTGTAAGGCGCTACAATCAGGATGTCTTCCATCTGAAGTCCGCGGCTCTTGCCCTTGTGGTCGGTCCACTTTACTGCGGGCTTCAGCAAGCTCTGGACA
This sequence comes from Acidobacteriota bacterium, assembly GCA_022616615.1. Lineage (GTDB taxonomy): Bacteria > Acidobacteriota > Terriglobia > Versatilivoradales > Versatilivoraceae > VFZK01. Next base: position 3,273 of record JAKEER010000831.1, on the reverse strand, counting down.
ATGGAAGCAACCCTCTCGACCTCTTCCGGTGATGCGTTCTGGTTTCCTTCGTGATTGACCGGGGCAAACCATAGGCCGGCATCACTTAATGACGGATGGCCTTCAATCCGCTGCTTTTCCAGACCCTCGTGAGACTGCAATCGCTCTTCGTAGAATACCTCGGAGGTGAATCTGCCGATGTTGGGATGCAAGCGCCATGTCTTCCCAAGAAATAGGCCCTTACCATCCGGGATCGTTTTCGCTCCAGCCAGGAGATGTTCGAGCGCCGAAGCCGCCGCGCCCTCTGGGTGACTTCCACGCAGAGGCTGATCCAACTGTTGCGGGTCTCCTAAGAGGACAATGCTCTTCGCAGCTTGTCCCACGGCAAGAACGTTGGCCAAGGACATTTGGCCTGCCTCGTCAACAAAGAGCACATCGACCGATTGGAAGAATTCCTCTCGCGACCACAACCATGCCGTGCCAGCAACAATTTGGGAACTAACATCCTGCAAAGCTGACAAGACCACGTCATTCTTAGTTGTTTCGGTGATGCCTTCGCGCGGAGCATCTTCGGACTTCTCGCTCACCTTTTGCAGGCAGCTCACATTCGCCAGCCCCGCTTCGCGAGCTGCGATCAGAACTTCTTCGAGAAGCCTTTGGATTACCTTATGACTTACGGCTGTTACGCCGACCCGCTTTCCTTGCCGAACCAAATCACAAATTATTCGGGCTCCTGTGTAGGTCTTACCTGCGCCGGGCGGCCCCTGTATGGCCAGTACCGAGTGATCGAGCGAACGAACGATCCTCTTCGCAGCGTCAAGAACCGATTCGCCCGGCTGGATGAGTGTTTCCTCGGCTACAAGGCGAGGCGCTCTACCGAGTAGCAAGTCCCGCGCAGCGCGATAAGGCCCCTCCCCATCCATCCCGTGCGCATTGACCGACACTCCCAACCGATACAACGATTCCGCCAAAGCCTTGGGGTCAACGTGGTCAAACGCAAATACCGCGCTCGGATGTAGGTCCGCAGTCTTTCCAGCTTTCTTGATGTCCACGGTGCGATCCGACAAGTCGACATTCACTACTGTCCCGAATCGTTCCCCGCTTTCGTAAACGGTATCGCCGTCGCGAATATCGGTATCTTGCCTCTCGAATGAATATCGATCGACTGGAAGCCTTCCACTCAGACCGACTCGCTTCACGAAGGTCAGCCCCGCGAGCGCAGACTTTTCGTGCAATAGGTCGTCGTCTGGCAAATCCTTGAGCCGGAAAAACTCCCACCAATCGGCTTTATCCTCCCGGCGATGCCAGTCGAGGAGATCGGCCAAGAGGCGCTGAGCTGCCTCACACTCCGTCCGTTGCTTCGGATCCAGCGGAATATCCTCTGTCAATTCCGCTACTAGACTCGCCACGCGCTGCTGCCGCTCATCAACCGTCTCGGGAGCAACACCGGCCGAAATGACCGGTCTAGCGATCTTCTCACCCGCTTCCACCAACTCCCTTCGTCTGTTCTCCAGCCAGGTGCGCAATGACCGAGTGGAAAAGCAGTCATCGGCGTTGTACGTTTCCACCGTTTTGCAAGCTGCTTCGCGCAGGTCAGCCGTATTTCCCAGTTCCAGATGATGTTCGACGTGACGCATTGCCTTACGCGATTCTTCGAGTGGAACCGCGCGTTGGAAGCCGTGAAAAACCTCAATCGCTTTGAGTGAGTACTCCTCGACACTCGCCCGGACTGCTTGCTTGAAAACGGTGTGCAGATCGACGAGCAAGCCAGCGCGCAGCATGCCGTCAATTTCGTTTTCCCGGGTCGCATATCTTCCCATTGCTCTCTTCAGGGCTGATGGTTCGTATGCGCCAAAGTGATAAACGTGCATCGCTGGATGCTGAGTCCATCGCGCCATCACCAAATCAACGAACCATTCGAACATCTGTTTTTCCTGTTCGCCCGTGAGAGCCCACCGGCATTCATACCCTGCCTCTCCGTGCTCACCCTCAACCACAACGCCCCAGAGATACTCTCTCCCTGAGAATCCAACGAATGGGTCACCCTCGAGGTCAAAGAAGATGTCGCCCTGGGAGGGTTCCGGCAAACGGAAGAGTCCTTGACCTTCGACGCGTGTGAGCATTTCGTGCATAGGCTGGCCGAGGCTTTGACCGGCTACTTGGACGCGCGCCTGCTCGCGGACTCTAACGTATCCTTCCTTTGAACCATGCTCGGGCACTTTCTGAAGTGGCAGGGGAAGTTCAGCCAAGCGCCGGACGGTACTGGTTTTCCAAATACCAAGCTGTTTGCGCTGGAGTTTGCTTATGCCCGCAACCAGCGACAAATGATCATCGTTTCGCCACTGCTTGTCGCATTCCGGCCACCAACGGCACACGGGGCAGTGAGGCGTCGGCTCGGGGTACGTCCGCACCTGGTCTCCGTCCAAAGTCGCCACACCTTCCAAGCGCCTCTTCACATACCGGTAATAGGCCGCAAAGTCCAGGACGCGGTGAACTTCGACCGAGAAGTGTTCAGACGGAGGCACAACATACATCCACTCTGGCAAAAGTCCTTGAAGCGTTTGGAGAAGGTCCGAATACAGCGACAATTGCAAGATCGTGGCAGCCTTCGTTTCTCGGGCCAATTTGCAGTCGTACACTTCGTACGACCAGCCTCCGAGCTTGCTCCTGCGCTCCACTCGCTGCAGCACGTCTGCGCGTCCAAACCACCGTCCACTTGCCAAAGTGGCTTGAGCAATCACTGGCACACCTCGCGCCATCGCGGCGCGGGTCGCCTCAAAAGCGAGTTTCTCGTCGTCGATATTGCCCAGATGGAGTACGGAGAGTCCTTGGCCCTCTAAATGTCTCAGGTACGCCTTTTCGTGTTGCGCTCCGCGCTCTTGAAGTACCCACAGGTGCGGCGCTTGCCACGGCGCCCTTTCTCTTCTGCCAAGGGCAACCGCAAGATCCAAACTAGTCAGGTGACGACACTCAAGGTGGCCGCTCAGGTCACTCGCCGACAATCGCACGTATCCGTTATCGACCTTCATGCCTCAGCGCGCCTCGTGGGAATTCAGCGCGGGCGCGGACGAGGGCACCCCGCTTCAAAAGCGTTCATGGCACCAGAATGTAAGGCACAACGTCGACTGTGTCTACAAAATTGCCCACAGTGGCGCAGACGAAAAGCCAGAAGTACAGCGCATGTCATTGAAAGGAATGGTCGGGGCGAGTGGATTTGAACCACCGACCTCCTGGTCCCGAACCAGAAGGTCGAAGGTTCGAGAATCTGAAAGCACGAGGGGATGACTACAAACC
>JAKEER010000830.1 GCA_022616615.1 Acidobacteriota bacterium | reverse complement strand
GTGTGATGCACCGAGCCGAGGTTGTTCAGCGTCATTGCGAGGCGTAGGTCGTTACTGCCAAAGTTTTCCGCTTCTCGCATCGCCTTTCCCAGGTGTTCTTCGGCTTCCACATGCCGTCCCTGCTTCAGCAGCAGGGTTCCAGCATCCATCTCGCTTTTCCAGGCAAGCTTGTCCGCTAGCGTCGGTTTCACACCCATCAGGAAGCACCACTCCACAGCCATGGTTCCTGCAAGTTTCATAGGCGCACCATCCTTCCGCTCTCGGCACCCAGAGGCAACTCGACTGCCGTGCCGCTAGAAGTCCTGCGCTTCAGCCAGTGTCGTAAGCGAATCCGGTTGGGTGCAATGAAGATCAGCTTCGCAGAACACAGCCCGCTCAGGCTCAAATCCCTCAGACAACAGGCGGAAGCTTCTAGCCGAATGGATAGGTGACTAACCAGAAGGTTGCGTGTGCTCTTGCGGGCGGCGGACTGGTGATTGGCGCGTCCGACTCCGACGGCGCGCGCTGCGTCCCGGCTGGAACCAGAAGGAGCAGCCGCGCATCGAGAACGTGGTCGCCACCATCTACTTGGCCCTCGGCATCGAGTGGTCGAAAGAGATTCGCAACCTGCCTTCCGACCGTACTTATGTCTACGTCGATCCGCTCGGCGCCAACAGCACCATTCCCACCAATGAACTTTCCCGGATCCACGGGAGCGTTACCCTGAACCGCAGCAGAGGCAAAGAGATGAACACACTGATCGTCAAGGGCTGGTTGCATGGCAGCCGCCTTGTTCTGGGGCAGAGATTTTGGATGAGCTTCTGCTATATCAAGTACAACCTGAATGGCGAGCGTGTACGCAACCCGCTGTTGAGAATGCGGACGGGGACGCCCGCGCTCCCAGGGATTTCAGAGGTGTCGGGCCGTCCCGAAGCGTTTTCAGAAGATATACTTCAGCGCGAACTGGATTTGGCGGGAATTGAAAGCCTGATTGGCCAGCGGGAAAGGAGTGGTCAGAGCAAAGGTGCGGTCAGTGGCGCTATAGGTGGAGTGCGTCCGAAAGTATCCGTCGTCGTCCCGGCCAAACAGCAAGTTGGGGTGGTTAAAGACATTGAAAAACTCCGTGAGGAATTCGATTCTCGAACGTTCCTTGAGTCTGAACACCCGCGTGATGCGGAAATCATGGCTGTTGAATCCAAGGCCCTTAAACACATTCCTGCCCAGGCCCGGCGTGCGGTCATTCTGAAAGTTCGCATCGCGGTTCGGATCGTTCGTCGTTTGCGCATCGAGCGGCCGTCCTGAACCGAGGGTGGAGATGGCTCCGAACTTCCACCCGTTGAAGAGATGGCTGGCAGCCCCATCTAGCGAGCCAAACTGGGGTGAATAGGTCCAGCTAAAGACGAACCGATGGCGCTGGTCTGTGACTGAAAGCGCGCGCTCATCGTGGGCGTTATAGGCGTTTTGAATCCTGCCAGTCCGGGTGACGATCAGCGCATCCGGGCCGTCGTCGATGGTCTTCGAAAGCGTGTACGACAATTGGAACTGATAGTTCTGGCTCCAACGCTTGTTCATGGAAACGATCATCCCATGGTAGATCGAACTGGCCGCACTTTCGAAAGTATTAATCGCACCGATGGCCGCCAGCGGCCGGGCTGTGGGGAACTGCTGCACAATGCCTGTGCCGACCTGACTAGCGCCGCTCAGAACGGGGACCGCCACCGCCACTGGGGGGGCCAGATTCACGTCTCGCGATCGATTCAGCCGCGTGCCCTTGACAACAATGTAAGTTCCTGCCACTTGGAAGTTATTTGCGAGCCGGCGCTCAATCGCCAAACTGCCTTGCTGGACATAGGGATTCACGAAATCCGGAGCAAACACAAAGATGTCGGAACGCAAAGCCGCGACATTCGGAGGCGCGCTCAAGCGATTTGGGTAGGTCGGAATGAAAGGCGCCTGGGCAGCATTGGAGCCGCTGAGAGTAAACCGCTGGGTCCGCAAGCCGTTTCCGGAAATCGCCGTCGAGGTGATGACCTGAGCCGTTCGTCCGTAGAAGAGTCCGTATCCGCCTCGGACGACCGTCTTGTTAAACCTTTCGGGGGACCAAGAAAATCCAAAGCGTGGCGCCCAGTTGTTCTTGTCGAGAGGAATTTGGCCCGTATTGGGATAGAGGGGATTCGCCACGAGTTGTGATGTATCGTAGGTCTCCAACTCATAGCGCAGGCCGAAGGACAGGTTCAGATTGCTTAGGACGCGCCAGTTGTCCTGGACGAACCCAGCGTACTGCAAGGTGTTTGGATTCGTTGTGGGGTCGCCGAAGTTTTGTTCGAAAGTTTGGACGCGATTGTTGGCAAAGTCCGCGATGCTGGCGAATGTGAAGCGGCCCCCAAACGTGCCGGGAAAGAAGTTCTCAATTTTGATGACACTGAGATCGACGCCGGTCTTGAACTCATGGCGTCCCCGGTTAAGACTGAAATTGTCGACAAACTGGAACCGCTTCTCTCGGGTGTAGCGTGGTTCGGTGGTGCCGCGTCCGAAGCCGCTGATGACTCCCGTCACCCGAGCGCCAGTTGAGTCGCTGTTGGCGACGTTATCCTGGTTGTCGTACGCAAACTGAAACCGAAATTCGTTCAGCGATTGCGAGCCGAGGATCGATGTCAACGAAGTCACCAGGCTGCCGGTTCGCACCTTGCCGGTCGCATTGGTGTCTATGGCGAAAAAGGTAATCGGGTTTGTTAGGTCGAAGAACACGTTGTTCGAACCGCCCAAGTGCTGGAAGTTGTAACGTGCCGAGAGCGTGTGTTGGGGGCTGACAATCCAATCGCTCTTTACCAGGAAAACATTGGCGAGCAGCTCCGATCTGAAATCCCCTTCAAGCGCCTGGAGAAACTGGGCTGCGTTTCGAATCGCAGGGTCCGAACTGTTGAGTTCAGCGCTAATGTCTCTCAGAAGCCGAACGTTGTTGGGGACGCGGAACACTTGCTGGTCGTAGTTGCCGAAAAAGAACAGCTTGTCGCGTTGGATTGGCCCTCCGACGGAGCCCCCGAACTGCTGCTGGCGGCTCTTGTTGAGACGGTTAGCGAAAGGATTGCGAGCGGCGACGCCGCTGTCCCGCAGGAAATAGAAACCTTCGCCGTGCAAGTCATTCGTTCCCGACTTGGTGATGACGTTCACTACCGCCCCGGCCGCTTTCCCGAACTCTGCGGAAAAATTGCTATTAACCACCTGGAATTCCTTGACCGCTGCCTGGCTGAAATTGTAGGGCGCCCGATAGCGGCCGCGTGACTGGGCAAAGAAAGCGTTGTTGTTGTCCACACCATCGATCTGAACGTTGTTGTTGATCCCGCGCAGGCCGCCGAACGAAAGATCGCCGTTCTGCGAGCCAGACAGGCCTCGCGGGTCCTGGGTAACACCGGGCGTGAGCAGAACAAAATCGGTGAAGCGGCGGCCGTTGATGGGCAGCTCCTGGATAGCGCGTTCGTTCACCGTACTGCTGACCTCGGTCTTGGTGAGCTCGAGCGCAGGGCTGGTTGCCTCCACCAGGACCTCCGCGGCCACGGCAGCCAATTTCAACACGGCATCGACATCGAGAGCCTGGCCGATAGAAAGTTGAATGTTGCTCTGGCGCAGTGTCGTGAATCCATCCAGACTAGCGGCCACTTCGTAAGTGCCCGATGGCAAGGAGATCCCGCGATAAAAGCCCGACGCGTCGGTAATAAGTTCTCGCGTCAAGCCAGTCTGGGCGTGCCGAATCGTGATGCGCGCGCCAGGAACGACGGCACCGCTCTCATCCTTGACGAATCCCTGAATTGTTCCAGTGGTGGCTTGCGACTGGGAATAGACTAGCGAGACCGTTGACGACGCAAGCAGCAAAAGCAGTGCGGCAATAATCCTCTGAATCTGAATCATTGGATTCTCCTTCAGCGGAACGATTGAATGGATTGACATCAAGGCGAATTCTGACAGAAATGGGGGCTACCGTTCTTACGCTCGGTTTTGCTTCTCGGTTCAAAACGTATACTTGGCCGCAACCTGCAGCTGGAATGGCAAACCTACGTTGATCCCGCGAATATTTAGGGTTCCGTCCGGGAAACGAAGCGTTCTGAACGTGGAGACTGGCGTTTGCCCTGCTCCCCAAAGTGAACCTAGACTCGTCGAACCGCCTTGTTCATTGATATTCACATCGTAGGACAAGTTATCAGTGTTCCAAAGGTTGAACATTTCGAAGATCAAGGCCAAATTGTGCCCTTCGCGGACCTTGAGGTTCTTGCTAACCCGCAAGTCCTGCTTGAAGAAGTTCGGCTGCCGAAAACTATTGCGCAGCAATGGCGCTCCGTTGAGGACCGGTTTGTCGCTGAACTGGCAACTCTTCACTTCAGGCCTAGGATAGGGCTCTGGTGTTAAATCAATATGAATTGGAAATTAAAGCCTGTTTGTGGCGTTACTGCCGCCACTCGGCTTCAACTCGGAGAGAACCGGTATCCCTTGAATCTCGGATTCGGTGGAAGCTAGCGGTGTCGCTGGCCTCCTTTTCGGTAGGATTCTAGGACAGATTGGAAGCGCGATCAGCAAAAAAATGGAGCGTAACGATCCGATCCCGCGTCCCCTCGTGCCTGCACGTGCCTGCAGGGATCGAGATGCTGGACACCGCCATTAAACCTTGATGCTGCTGCGGCGCGACGCGATGAAAATCGTGTAGCGCAGACCGTGCTTTCTGCGGTCTGCGGCTTTTCGTCTGCGAGTTGGCCCAAAGACACAGATTTCTTGAGGCCGCGCTGTGCCGCCACGTTCGATGAAAATATTCCCCCTTAGAGGGTATTCAGAAAGGTGTCGTCCAAGGGGCCAGCGTCGTTTGTCCCGGCTCTAGCCGGAAAAGCGGCGCTCCCTTCCGCCTAAAGGCGGGACTACGAACCAAGAGCACCTTCTTAAACAGCCTCCTAGCAAAGGGGACGGCGCGGAGCGTCCGGGGGTTGTCCGTTCGGCTTTCCCGAACCCATCAAGACAACCCCCTGAAGGCTCCGCGACCGCCGTCGCTTCGCCTTCCTTCCCCCTTTTTTAAGGGGGATTTTCCCTTCATGCCACTGCTGCGACACGACGGATGGAATGAGTCGTCCTTAACAAAGGGGTGGCCCGAAGCGACAGCGGCGGCTGCCGGTCGTGATTCAGGTTTTCCACCGCTATCAAACTCATCCCTCGGCGATGAGCTACTTCGAAAACGTGCGAACGTAGTGAAGCACCATCCAGCGCTCAGGCTCCTTCAGTTTGCGCTGGAAGGCGGGCATGGGACCTTTGCCCTTGGTAATGTTTTTGAAAAGGTGCTCGTCGGTCTCGCCGGCCATCTTTTCCTTGTCCGTCAAGTTGTACGGTTTGGGATTCAGACGTTTCCCAGCAGGCCCGTCGCCCACGCCGTTTACGCCGTGGCACATTTGACAGTGCTTTTTGTAAATCGCTTGGCCTTTGCTGAGGTTCTCTGGGGTCGGCTCCACCTTCTGCGCGAAAGCCAGCGTACTGAGAAGCAAGGCAGCGCCCAGCAGCCCAGAGAGCATAGTTCGCAAGCCTGAGGGAGTTGTCATGATGAGTTCTCCTTATACTGAACATCGCGAATCATAGTGACAAGTCCCGTCTGTGCCTATTCGCTGCGGCCGCAGGCTAAATTCAGCTCCCCTCGCCCCAACGCGGGAGAGGGGTTGGGGTGAGGGGGAATCCGATAGAGTGGATCAGCACGCGGAACCCAGCGCTGGATGAGGATTTTGGAGCCCTGCCGGATCAATCAGCCGTGTGCTCGCCCCTTCACCCCATGAAGGCTTCTCAAGCCTTCATCCTCTTCCCGCGTTGGGGCGAGGGGGACCGAAGTCGATTGAGTTTCCCGAGACAACGAGTTTCGTCACTATATTCTGCCATCCTCAATAATTAGATATTGACTGAGATCAAGAATGCAAGCTGGTCCGCGCCAGACGATTTTAACCCGCGTCGCTCATGCGTGCCTGGGCAGCAGCAAGAATTGACCGGCACTGGCTGCAAGTTTGGTCCTCCAGGTTCGTAATCGAGAGTAGTACACCGCCATCCGCAATGGCGCCATCATAAGGCATTGGTTTGAAGCGGGGAAGCCGCAGTTCGACAAGAAATCCGACCAACGTGGACAGGATGGCGCCAAGCATCGTCGTTTCGTAGGTGACGATGCCGATGGGCCACCAGGCCAGAATCGGCATGCCGCCCGTTGGGAGTGGGTAAGCCAGCGCAGTCAGTGATGCAAGAAGAAGGCCTCCAACTGCTCCCAACAGGGCGCCGCTTAGCGCAAACCAGCCGAGGCGCGACTTTTTCCCCGCTACGGCACCGCACCCAGGTACAGGGACGTGCGAGATGATCTCGATCTGGCTGGAAAGGATTCCGGCAGCTTCGAGCTTGTCTAGAATCTGCGGGAGATCCTGCGGGTCGGCCAAGATCGCTTGAATCGAATGTTGGGGCATAAGACCTGTTCAAATCCGGATTTGGGTAGCCGCCGAAGTAAGGAGGCGGAATCCACTGTGGTCCGCCTCCTTACGCCGGCGGCTACCGTGCTCCTTCAACGAGAGGCCAAAACGAGAGCAAGAACTGTCGTAGAGTCCCGCAGCACGTCTAAGCACTCTTGTGACTGTGCTGTCCTTCCTTCACTTCCCACACCGAAATCATCGGGCTGAGTTTGGCAAACAGCAAGTAGAAGAGAGTGAAGATGCCAAAGGCGCCAGACGCAATCGAGACTTCAACCCAGGAGGGCCGGTAATGCCATTCGTTGAAGGGCAGAAATGGGTGAACCAGCGTGGGAACGATAATGAGAAATCGCTCCAGCCACATGCCAATCAACACGAGAACAGAACAGACAAAGATTCCTGGCACGGTGCGCAGGCGCTTGAGAGCGAGAATGGGAAAAGGGATTAGGAAATTGCAGCACATCATGGCCCAGAACAGCGGTGCGTATGCGCCGGAGATCTTCGACCAGAACACGGGCATTTCCGCCGCCTCGTTGCCGTACCAAGTCGTGAGGTATTCGGTAAACGTGAAGTAGAACCAGAGCAGGCTCAGCGTCAACAGCAGCTTGGCGAGGTTGTCGAAATGCACTGGCTGCAAGTACTTCTCCAAATGCATCAGCTGGCGGATCAGGACCATAGCAATCAACAAAGCTGCAATGCCTGAGAAGATGGCGCCGACGACGAAGTAGGGCCCAAAGATGGTGCTGTGCCACATGGGCAGAACGGTCATTGCGAAGTCCCACGAGACGATGGTGTGCACGGAAACCGCCACGGGAATGATGAGCAACGCCATGACGGAGATGGCCTTGTCGAGCCGCAGCCACTCGTCCGCCGTGCCGCGCCAGCCCAGAGCCAGAAGGCGATAAAGAGACTTTCTCGTTCCCGCGGTTTTGTCGCGCACCAGCGCCATGTCGGGAATCATGGGCAGGTAGAGATAGACCAAGCTACCAATCAAATAGGTGTTGATGGCCATGAAGTCCCACATCAGGGGCGAGCGAAAGTTTGGCCACAGATAGCGGTCGTTTGGGTAGGGAATCAGCCAATAAAACAGCCAGGCACGCCCCAGATGGATGATGGGGAACAGGGAGCCGGTGAAAAGTGCGAAAGCCGTAATGGCTTCCGCACAACGGGTGATGGGACGGCGCCATTCTGCTTGAACCACGCGGAGGATGGCCGAGATCAGCGTCCCGGCATGGCTGATGCCGATCCAGAACACAAAGCTGGTGATGTAGAACCCCCAGAAAGCCGGGCGGTTCTTGCCCACAACGCCGATGCCTTTGTGGATTTGATAAGCCCAAGTTGCAAAGACAAAGAGTGCAATGCCCCCGAAGACCGCGATGGCGCAATAGTATTTCCAACCTGTTCGGAACAGCGGTGTCAGCAAGTCTCGGTTGATCTCCGCGTCGGAAAGCGAAGTTACAGGGTGTGACATGACTTATGTTATGTTGGATCAAAGAAGTGAAACTTGAAGCGTGAAACGTGAAGTGTCGTTCACGCCTCACGTTTCATTCTTCACGAATCGCCGGCGCCGCAGCAGGATGTGCAGGACGGCACCGGTGTCGTTCACGCCTCACGTTTCACTCTTCACGAATCCTCTTGCTTCAGATAAACCACTCTTGGCTTGGTTCCCAGTTCTTCCAGCAACCGGAACGCGCGATTACTGCGCGCAAGCTTCGAAACTCTGCTGTTGTGGTCGCTGAGGTCGCCAAAGACAATTGCTTCAGCCGGGCAGGTCTGCTGGCAAGCAGTTTGGATTTCTCCATCCCTCACTTCCCGCTCTTCATCCTTGGCTGTGTCCTGAACTTTGTGAATGCGCTGCACGCAGAAGGTGCATTTTTCCATCACCCCGCTGCTGCGAACGGAGACGTCCGGGTTGAGCTGCTCGTCGAGAGGCGGCGGCCATTCTGGGTCAAACCACGTGAAAAAACGGACTGTGTACGGACAGTTGTTCGCGCAGAAGCGGGTTCCCACACAGCGGTTGTAGACTTGTGCATTCAGTCCTTCGGGCGTGTGGTAAGTCGCGTAGGTTGGGCAGACCGGCTCACAGGGCGCGGCGTCGCAGTGCTGGCAGAGCACTGGCATGAATCGCGCTTTGACGTTCGGAAACTCGCCTTCCCAGGAACGCTCAACGCGAATCCAATGATGCGCGCGCCCCTTGGCAGCTTCGGCCTGGCCCACGACTGGCAGATTATTCTCAGCGTGGCAGGCGACAACGCACGCTTCGCAGCCCGTGCAGCGGTCTAAGTCGATTGTCATTCCCCATTGCGGCATGTTTCGTTCCCTCCACGCTTTCCTTTTTTGTCCACGTTCCATCTGTCAGCCAATGTTGATGCCTTTCCTTCAGAAACGGCGAGACGGCGAAACGGAGATCCGGGGATGCTGGGATCCAGCCAAGAAGAACCACCACTGGCGAGGGTCTTGTCTCCGTTTCGCCGATTCTCCGTTTCTCCGTTTCGTAGCTTGCTACCGCTTCACCGGATACTGAGCGTGCGCGCGAACGTTGCTGCCAAACTTCGTCAGCGCCACCCCTCGTCCGGCCAAGGAGATTTTCACGCGAGTTCCACTCAGACGTGGCTGTCCAGGTCCTGCTTCGGCCAAGCTCAGCGGGTTCTGGCCCCGGCGCTCGGCGTAGCGGCCATAGCCCTCGTGTCCCTGACCCATAGCGATGGCCACGACGTCGGGCCGCAACCCCGGATAGAGATAGGCTGGAAGCTCCAGGCTGGCTCCGTTCATGGATTCGACACGCAGCACGTCTCCTTCTTGAATGTCCATGCGAGCCGCGGTTTGAGGATTAATCTCGACGCAACTCTCCCACATCACCGTCGTCATCGGGTCCGGCATCTCCTGCAACCAGGGTTGGTTGGCGCCGCGTCCATCAAACAGCGCGATCGAAGGATAAATGTGGAGTGAGAATGGATAACCTTCTTTATCTTCCTGCAACCCGGCGCTCCCGGCAGGACGAGGGAATCGAAAGCGGAAGTCCGGCGGTACTCCGGAGGATGCCTGCGGCGCATCCGCATCCCACCAGCCACCATCCGTCTTCACCTTTTCCCAGAAATTCTCAAACGTCTCTGCTTTTGTCGAACCGCGCTGCAGTTCATGCAACGGACGAAAGGCTTCCTGGACCAGGAAAGAGAAATCCTCCCACGGCAGCGCGTCACTGAATGGCCGGCCTAGCGCACGCGCGACTTCCAGCAACACATCGCCGCTGTGCCTCGTATCGAAGCGAGGCTTTAAAACCGGCTGACCCAGGGTTCGAACGGCAACGGTCAATCCAGGTTCTGGGAGGTCGTCGTCCCAGCGTTCCAGATATGTGTGGCTGGGCAAGATCAGATCGGCCATCGCCGCCGTCTCATCCATGAAAGACGCAAAGCTGGCGATGAAGGGAATCTGGTGGAGACGCTCGCGAGCGAGTTTGGGATCGGGCGATCCGAACAGTGGATTGGCGTCTAAAATGAGAAGCACGTCGACGCCTGCCACGCCGCCTGGCGCCGGAGAGGGGAAGCTGCCAGAAAGTTCGCGGAGTGGCCGGCTGCCCTCCGGCTTGGCGGCACGCTTCCTAGACTTCGCCACAGCAGAAAACAGGCTGGGTTCCGGGAGGCTGGCGCCGATCTGAACGCCGCCATGACGGCCCCACGCGCCTACCAATGCGTTGAGCGAAAGAATCGTGGAATTGAGGCCGTCGCCGATAGCTACACTCGGCTTTTGGGTGGCGAACTCCCGAGCAACCCGGGTGATCATGTCCGCAGAGAGTCCCAACCCGTCGGCAACCGTAGCCGGCGCACTTTCGTCGAGTGAGTCCGACCAAACTGCGAACCCTTCGGTGTGGCGAGCGACGAAGTCGCGGTCGTAAAGCCCCTCCCGCACGATCACGTGGCAGAGAGACTGCGCGAGCAGTTCCTGCATGCCAGCTTGCACGGGTAACCATTCGTCGGCGTTGGCAGCCGTTAGCGAAAGTCTGGGCTCCGCGTGGACGAACTTGCCGCGAATCCCCGGCCGGCCTTGTCGCATGTGGCCATAGGCATTGCCATAGTGGACTGGAGACAGGTGCGTTTCCAGAAATCCGGCTCCCAACGAAAGCAGATAGCGGGTGTTGGCAATGTCGTAAACCGGCAGTCGATCCAAGCCAGTGGCGGTGGCCAACGCGGGGCGCAAAGCTTGCCGATAGGTAAGGTCGAAATGCTCCAGATGCGGTGTTCCGAAGGTTTGGCAGAAGTGCTCCAGCAGAAAATTCATGCTGCTACGACGGACTTCTCCAGCCAGTAGTGCCAGTCGCTCAGGTGTCTTGCCGTCTAGCAATGACCTCAACCGAGCGGTCAACAGACGGATCGCTTCAGGCCAGGAGAGCGGCACGTGCTTTCCAGAACCGCGCGGCCCATTCAATTTCAGCGGTCCCTGGATGCGGTCCGGGTTGTAAAGTACCTGAAGCCCAGCCTGTCCGCGTGCACAGATCTTTCCCTTGTTAAGAGGATGGTTCGGATTACCTTCGATCTTCTTTGCCTGCCAGACGGTCTGACGTCTAGGCTGGCCCTCCACCTTGCGCACCGACTCTCCAGGCATCACGCGCACCGAAATGCCACAACCAGCCGAACATTGCTGACAGAGAGACTGAATCCATCCTTCGACTCCAGGAATAAACTCCTCTTCAGGAACCAACAAGGGAATGAGCTTTTCGTCCGGCCTTCCGCAGTTATCGAGAAGGAGGCTGGTGGCTCCAAGTGTTCCGCTGGTTTTCAAAAAGTCACGACGTTTCATGGCAGATCAGGTCAGTTGTCCGTGGTCCGCTGTCGGTTGTCAGTTATCCCCATCCAGGTTTCAGAGGGCAGGAAAATCCCAAATTGAAATCCCAATCGACAACCGGCAATCGCAATTCCTACTTGTGACACACCAGGCAATCGATACTGGCCTGCCGCGAACGGTGGCAGTCAATGCATTTTCCCATCGTCCAGTGAATCTCGCGCCGCGTCTCGACGGCTTCGGCAAGGTTTCCATGGCAGAGGCTGCACTCCACTCCCGCCTTTAGGTGACGCTTGTGCGAAAAGCGCACGGCTGCACTTCTTTCGAACTCATAGATGCGCACCCAGGGGACGTCCTCGCCCCGGTTCGCGAAAGCGGCCAATTTCTGAATCTCGGGGTCCTCCGTCTTGGTCGACTGATGGCAAACCATGCACTGCGTGACGGAGGGCAGTCCGGCAGACTCTGAGACCTCGACACCGGAGTGACAGAAAACGCACTCAATCTCGTTGGCGAGATGCGTCCGGTGGGGAAAGGCGACCGGTTGCCGGACGACAGGCTTGGATTGTGATGTCCGCAGAAACAGCAGGATAGCTGCTAGGAGGACGATGCCAACGATGACGGCTATTGCTGGTCTTCGCATGGGTCAGGGACGAATCAAAGGCTGCCTGGAAACCGGCCTGAAACCGCAGTGTGTCTTGGGTAGGTCTCCGTAAAGCGGTTTGCCTTATACCAAATTCATATTTCTTTTCAAAGGCATTTCCCCTGGCTGACATCGGACAGTCATGAACGGCCAGAAAGGGTTGACCACCCGTGCCGTCCCCTTTGTTAGGGAACTTTCGCGGAGCCTAGCTTAGCTAAGCCCACGGTCCCGTCAGAGTCAGGAGTCATCCCGTAAACGGCGGGCAGGCGAGCAAGTTGCCTTAGCAAGTGCGAGTGCCCCACAAGTTTTTTGCTGGACACAGAGGTTCGTTCTCTGTCGCCCCCGGAGGGGACTAATATGAGTAGCCGGGGGTTGAGCGCAGCAGCGCGAGGCAGCGCGGAGCGAAACCCACGGTAGCAAGAACGTTTCAGATCCAACCCTGAAAGGGCTGAACCAGGCCTCGGCAATCCCCACGTTACCGTTCCTGTTCGACCCCCTTCAGGGTCGGTGCCTTTGGCGGCATTTACCCCGGGTGGCGCGGCGTCCGCGCCACCCGGGGCTATTCATATTGGTCCCCTCCGGGGACCTCTGGAGATTGGACGTTCTTGCCCCGGAGGGGGCGATGGACGGTAGCCTGGGGCAGAGCGAACCGACGCCCCAGGGACACCAGGGCCATCGTGAACCTCTACTGCCCCGGCAGGGGCGTGGGATCAGCGTCCGGCGCCCCTGCAGGGTGCAACCGAATTGGATGGACGCCAACCTGGGGCGTCGCTGACGCTTTGCCCCAGGCTACTCTCCCGCGCCCCTCCAGGGCACCCGAAGCAGGCCCCCGCTTCGTTGCAACCCTTGAGCGCTTGACGCACGAAGTATTGATTTGCTCTCTTGGTGGGCTGAAACCCGCATTCTGCAGGCTTCGAACACACCGGAGAACGTCCAATCTCCAGTGGTCCCCTCCGGGGACCTACCGTTGGACGCAGACACCACACCCCGGTGTCCAGCAACGCGACTTATGGGTAAAGATCAACTCAACAAAGAGGGCAAAGGCCGCAGGCCTTGGGGGTTGTCTTGGCAGGTTCGTAGACCGGAGGGGCGGAGCGGGCGCTCCTGCGCACGCTTGCTTTCTTCCGGAGACGAAACGCGCGCGGGAGCGCGCGTCCCACCATTCTGCACGCCACTTTCACTTGCACCCGTGTAGGTATAGACCTGCAGCGGAAGGCTGACGTTCGTGCTAGAATCAAGAGCCTTGCTCGTGACGAGCCGCGAGCCAGCACTAAACCAAAGATTCTGATGAACTCAATTCTGACCCATTCCGGTGCTTGTGAGTGCCGTACGCAGCCGCTTCCGAAACTGGTCGAAATTCCGGCGGGAGAATTTTGGATGGGATGTGGAACGGGCCGGACAGACGAAAATCCGGTGCACCGCGTTTTGGTGGATGCTTTTGCGATCGGTGCTACGACCGTGACCAACCTGCAGTACCAACTGTTTGCAAAGGCGACAAACGAAGTGATGCCGCCGACATCTACCAATGCCTCCTTCAGCGATCCGTCTCAGCCGGTTGTGGCTGTCACTTGGTTTGGTGCTATGGCCTACTGCCGCTGGCTTACCCAAGAAACTGGCCTCACCTTTCGTCTGCCGACCGAGGCGGAGTGGGAATGGGCTGTTCGCGATAGGCGCGAGAAGGCGCTCTATGCCTGGGGTGACGAGCCCCCAGAAACATTTAAACTCTATCGCACGGGCTGGCAGGACGAGCGCCCGCACCGGGTTGGGCTCCAGCCGCCCAATCGTTTCGGGCTTTACGACCTGGGGGACAACGTCCACGAGTGGTGCCTCGATTGGTACGCTCCGCAGTACTATCAAAATTCTCCCTTGCGCAATCCGGTTAATCTGACGCCCACTGCCCGCCGCGCCTCGCGCGGGGGGTCGTGGCGGCATCGGATCAAGGTGAGCCGCTGCGCAGCGCGCAGCAGCCTGTCTCCAAGTTTCGCTTACACTGACTATGGATTTCGCGTGGTGCAGGTTTTGAGGGAAGGGAACTTTCAGGCTTAGGGCTTGCGCAAGATTAAGTTGGCAGTCTTGTAATTGATGGTAACAGAATGCTGGGAGGCCTTCACTCGTCCTCGTCGTTGTTCTCGTCCTCGGCTTCGCATGGCCGAGAAGGAACTGGGGGGTGACATTCAATGCTGAAGGGCGAGTACGAGGAGGACGAGGACGAGTCCAAAATTCCAAATTAGTTTTGCTTAGGCGCTTAGTAGCTACAGGTATGGTCTTTCCTGGGAGCGCGGACGTCCCGTCCGCAAGGACTTTAGATACCGCGACGCCAGCCGCTGCTCGGCAGGAAGCAGACGGACGTCCGCGCTCCCGGGAACATGATTGTGAGTGGAGGCTAAGGATTTGATGAGTGGATTCTCGAACGGAAAGCTGCTGGCAATTTTTCTTGCGGGCTGTTGTCTCCACGATGAGGTCCGAGCTCAGGACAAGGGCAAGATTGCTCGCCCGGTGGATACGGAAAGGTCTTTCGAGCGTTCGACCTTTCAGGCCAATCAGCACCGGGTTTGGCCTTTAGTGGTCAAGATACTGTCTGATCATGGCTTTGAATTCTTGATTAAGGACAAGAGCCTGGGGCGCATTGAGACCACTTATATTGTTTTCTCCCGGCATCCCGAGTTTTCAAAGCTGAGCAACAGTGTCAAGTCTTTGGCAAGGACACCGCGACTGTTTCTGAGGAAGTGGCTGGATGGGCGGATCAAGATTTTCGCCCAAGTTCGCGGGCTTTCTCAGAATAGCACTGAGGTGGTGCTGCGGCCCGATATCTACGGCTTTGCTTCAACTCTCACGGACGATTCAGGAATAACCGGAGAATGGCGGCAGTGTACTTCCAATGGCAAATTTGAATTTGAGCTTTTTAACGAAGTCGCTACCGGGCTGCGGAAGGAAGGAGCGATGAATCCCCCCGAAGTGATTCAGGGGCCGCCGCCTGAAGCGGTGGCGCCTGTGGCACCGCCGATCAGCGAGGCCACCAGTCGGCAAGGCTTCAGCAGCCTGGTTCTCAGCTCGGTTCCAGAAGGTGCAGAGATTCTTCTCGATAATCAGTTAGTCGGCATGACGCCCTCGCGCCTTACCGTAGCTGCCGGATCTCACAAGGTGGTTTTCCGCAAGAAAGGTTTCAAGGACTATGAGCGCCAGTTTGTCGTGCTGAAGAGCAGCGACCTGACGGTGTCGGCGGAGATGGAGACGAAGTGAAACACAAGCACGGTCAGCGGATTCTTTGCGTGGCGGTCTCCGCAAGGGACTGAACGACCTGGCAAACCGCTGGATGCTCGCGGCTGGGAAGGCGCACCCACGAAACAGAGAGAAACAGGTTTTACTGAAGATGCTGGGTCTTTTCCTTGAAGACTTCGGCGCTCAACTCTTTGAACCAGCCGGCTCGTGACTTTTCCCGATAAACGATGCGATCGATCTTGTAGGTTGGGTCGACTTCGTGGATTTCAAAGTATTGGGTGCCGAGCTGCTTGTTTTCTCTCATGTTCAGGATTTGAACCTGTTTTAACATAAGCCCGATCCTCTGGGCTTCTGTATTGCAATTTAGTCGGCATTCCGTTAGGCATGTTGAGATTTCTCGTCGCTTTGATAACTAGCAGAAAATAGTGGTTTCACGGCAAGCTTAGGGCTCCCGCGATGCTTTGAGAAAGTTCGGAGATGTCAATTGGTTGACATTTGCCGAAAGCCGGCTTAAGGCGACACGCCGCTCTGCCATGCTCCCCGAAATCGGCAACCCGGTTTTGCGAGCTCCTCGTTTCAGAAATCCTTCAACGTAAAGATAATGCCCTCTTCGTTCGAGAGACCGTCCAGCCACTGCTGAATCCTTGACTGTAATTCTCGCTTGCTGGCGCGTCCGCTGGATTACGCAAAATCGCCGGTGAAGCTGGCAATTTTGACGCAATCCCGAGTTGTGCAAAATGTCAGGCACTCAATATCTAGAAGGATTGCCATTTTGCACAACTAAAAGGCGCGATCACTGGCAAGGGTGACACCAATTTTTCCTCGAGCAAGTGCAGATCGAGATAGGAGTTCACCTGGTCAATCATTTCCTGCGTCAGGTCCGGCAGGCCGCCCTCTTCCAGCATTGGGGGGTGAGTTGGGGCCAGCCCCCAAAGTATTGCTGTCGCGGGACGGTCATGGGCTTACTGTTGCTATGCTCGTCAGTGTCCGGTTTCGCCGTTAACTGCTGGGATCGAAGTGCAACTCGAGGACTTCCCTGGGGTTCCCTGCTAGCC
>JAKEER010000829.1 GCA_022616615.1 Acidobacteriota bacterium | reverse complement strand
TCCCACCGATCCAACCTCAGCCAAAGCTCGCCAACCGGGTCGGTCGTGCCGCCGCGCCAGTGCCCGCCGACGGATGCGGTGGGATGCGGTAAACAATTACCAATATTTCTTGAAGGCCAACTGAACGAGGATGCCTAGAGGTTTTCAGTCAAACTACAGAACCTAGCGGATTGGGGACGCCAAGTAGGTTAGTTCAACACGTCATAGGCAGCCAATGCATAGATCTTGGCTGCCTGAACCGTACTTTCAATGCCCACCCATTCATTGGGACCATGTGCCAACGAGATCATTCCAGGCCCAAAGGAAGGCACTGTTGGGATTCCAGCTTTCGTCTGAAAATGAGCTGAGTCCGTCGTTGCGGGGTACAGGCTAAATGGAGGTACATGCCCAAGGACAACCTGTGAGGCCGACTGCAGCGCACGGACTATTGGGAGATCCGGATTGACTTCCGTCGGCTCTGTCCAACCCAAGGGACCTTCCTCAAATTCCAACCTCACATCCAAAGAGGGGTCATTCTGGCGCAGCTGCTCCAGAAAGGCATGCAGGTCTCTTTCTAAGCCCTGCCGCGACACTCCCGGTAAGACCCGGATATCACAACCAAATTCAGCATATCCAGGAGTCACACCGTAAAAAACTCCGCCACGCGCATGAACGCCGATGTTCAGAGTGATCCCGGCCTGGCAGAACGCGTGAGGGGTCACCCGGAGGTGAAAGTCACTCCGCATGGCCAGCATGACCTCCGCCATCTTAAGGCTCGCGTTCACTGTGGGGATCAGGTTGGAAATGCTGCTGTGTCCTTGTGTTCCATGAACCTTGACCTTAAAGCAGGACGATCCTCGGTGGCCCAGGTGCAGAAATTCCCACTCGCGCTCGATTCCCGATGGCTCGCCGATTAAGGCCATGTCAGCCTTTATCTTTCCCCGGCTCACGAGGTATCCGGCACCGAATCGACTGCCTGCTTCCTCATCTGCGGTCAAGGCCAAACAGACTGTCCCTTGGAGCGTGGTGTTCTCTTTCAAAGCTGCGAGCGCATAAACGAAAGCAGCTACAGCCCCCTTCATATCCGCCGCACCCAGCCCGTAAATTCGGCCTTCCTTCACGGTAGCTCTCAGGGGGTCAGTTTCCCATCGGTCCCGCTGGTCTCCGACCGGTTTCGTGTCGACGTGAGCGTTGTAAAGTAAAAGCGGCCCGGCTTGCTTCCCACGCAGCCACAACAAGAGATTGGGACGGCACGGGTCAGAGGCAATGATTTCGTGGCCGGTGAGCTTCAGTCGGGAGAGTTCCTCACAAATCACTGCCATGACCGCGCGTTCGTCACCGGGAGGATTGGGACTCGGCGTTTCGATGAGCCGATAGCAAAAGTCGAGGAGGCCGGCACGCTGTGAGTCGAGCCAGCCTTGAACGGCGTTTAAACCGACAGCGCCTTCTATAGCTAGTCCGGGAGCGTTGAAGGGGAATGGGTCGTTCAAGCGGACTCCTCGTTTTGCCGTCCCTTAGCTCTGGTATTGTTTACTGTGCTTCTCAAATTTGGCCAGATATTCCTGCATCGCATAAAACCAAAGGTGTTTTGCGCTTGTCGAGATCAGACGTGCTCCGAGTCTGAGCAGACCGGGCAAGGCTTCCGCATCTCGTGTCTCTCCGACAAGGGTCTTTCCTGAGCTGAGAATCTTTCGCCTGGCCGTGGCAATAGCTTGCTGGACCTCAGGGTGATCCGGTTTTCCGGGATGCCCCATGCTGATTGCCAGATCAGAAGGACCAATATTGACCGCATCGATTCCCTCGACCTTCAAAATCTCATCCAGGTTCTCCATGGCCTGGACTTCTTCCACCCAGATGATAATCATCGTTTCCTGGTTCGCTTCTGCATAGAGCTCCGAATTGGACTTGAGGAGGCCATAGTCTGCTGCGCGCGCACCCGTGTCTGCATAGCGGCTTCCCAATGGTGCATACTTGACTGCCTGGACAACCCGCTCGGCATCCTGGCGGCTGTTCACGTGCGGTACAGCAATTCCTATCACGCCAACCTGCAAGTAACCCATGATGGTGATTCGATCGTTGAAAGGAACTCGCACGATCGGTACGATGCCAACATTTTCTGCGGCTCGGACCATCTCTTCACAAATCCGAACGTCGATGGGCCCGTGCTCGGCATCCATCAGTACCCATTCAAACCCAGCCAAGCCGCAAAACTCGACCAGTTGCGGTGATGGCCAAGCTAAGGTCGCACCCACACTAGGCCGATTGCTTCGGAGTTTCTCTTTTACCGGATTGGGCTTCATGTCAATTGGCTCAAAGAAAAGAGAACAGGGATAGGTTCACCGAAAAGGTATCCCGAACGGGTTCCAAATTTACTCTTTACTTTACGTTAAATACTTTTATAATACAACAAGTATTACAGACAGCGTCGAAGAAAACTGGAGTTAGATGAGCCTAACGGTTCGAGAACTCTTTGATTTGAGGGGCCGCACCGCGCTAGTGACAGGAGGTGCCACAGGACTAGGGTTGGCAATGGCCAGAGCCTTGGCTGAAGCTGGAGCCTCCGTTGCGATCGCGTCCCGTCGAGATGATCTGTGTAAGCAAAAAGCCCAAGAACTTGCCCAGGCTACAGGGGCCTCAACGCTGGGTGTTCGTATGGATGTCGTCTCGCGTGAGGAGATCAGAAACGCATTTGAGATTGTTCTTTCAAAGTTTGAAAAACTGGACATTTTGGTGGTCAACGCCGGAACTGCCGGCGTCGGAGAGGCCGTTTCCTTATCGCCAGAAGAGTGGAATGCGACGATCGACACAAACCTGGCAGGAGCCTTCTGGTGTGCCCAAGCTGCAGCAGCTTCAATGATTCCACGGCGCTCAGGCAACATCGTCACCATTGCCTCGATCTATGGTTTTCTTGCGACTGACGGACGTCTTTATGGCGATCCGGGTCAAGCTCCCCTGGAAAACCCAGCTTTTGCCGCCTCCAAGGGGGGACTCATTCAACTCACCCGTTCTCTCGCTGGCGCTTGGGCTCGCCATGGCGTCCGGGTTAATTGTATCAGTCCAGGTGGTTTTCTGGTCGAACGACTGGCTCGTCGACTCGGGCCAGATCGTGAGCGCTTTATGAAGATGTGGGCCGAAAAGACTCCTTTGGGGCGGATGGGTGATCCCGATGATCTTAAAGGAGCGGTCCTCTTCCTGGCTTCGGATGCCTCCAGGTATGTGACAGGGCAAAACCTAGCCGTCGACGGAGGCTGGAGTCTCTGGTAGCAATGGCGTTTGACCCCAGTCAAGACCTGCTGATATCCGAAGGATCAAAGAACTTTGATTTTCCGATTCCCTTAGAAAGGTGCCAGAACCGCAGGCCCTGAAGTTTTTTTGTGGGGCTCGGGTAGTCAAGACACCTCTCGCGTTCTCTGTCTGGGAGAGCCTTGCTCAGCCTGGGGGACAAACCTAGAGCCCCCGTCCCTTGGGCGCACAGTCTTGGGACTATCAATGAATTACAGGCTAGGATACCTAAGCTACGGGCACAACCGAGCATTTTCCCAAGTAGACCTACCCGCAACGCAGCGCGCTAGTACCTCAAAGCGTCTTGGTGATACGACGCGGGTGGTGCCGGACGGGGAACTGAGGCCGTGGTCCCATTCGGCAATTGGACGTCAATGAAAGCCAAGATCGAGAGAAAGAAAGTCCTCTGGGGCGCTTCAGT
Source organism: Acidobacteriota bacterium (assembly GCA_022616615.1). Taxonomy (GTDB): domain Bacteria; phylum Acidobacteriota; class Terriglobia; order Versatilivoradales; family Versatilivoraceae; genus VFZK01. The sequence goes on along the minus strand of JAKEER010000829.1, from coordinate 12,446 downwards.
CACGCGGGTCCCTGCTGCTCCAATCGTGGAGCTCTACGGCATGATGGGTCTCGATTTTGTCTGGATCGACATGGAGCACAGCGACTTCAGCTTCCGCGACCTGTCCGCCCTCACTTGTGCCGCTCGTTCGGTAGGGATTAGCCCGCTTGTGCGGATCGCTGAAAATGATCCGAAACGGATCATGAAAAGCCTGGAATGCGGTGCCGACGGGCTGGTCATACCGGACGTTCGAAATGCTGAGGAAGCCGGCAAAATCGTCCAGGCTGCCAAGTTCTTTCCTTTGGGAATGAGAGGTCTGGCAGGTTCCGACATAAAGAGCCGCTACGGTCTCGTTGATCTCAAGACCTATATGGCGCAGACCAATAATCAAACCCTGCTCGTCGCTCAGATCGAACACAAGGACGCCGTCCAGCAAGCAGAGAAGATTGCGTCCATCGATGGAATCGATCTGTTGTTCGTAGGCAGGATGGATTTGTCCCAAAGCTTCGGTCAACCCGGTCAGATGACCCATCCTCTGGTGGACGAGGCAACTGTCAAAGTCGCCGCTGCCTGCAAAAACCAAGGTAAAGGAGTTGCTCTTGCCGTGGGATCCCCTGAGGATGCGAAGAAGGCGATCTCATTGGGCGCACGCTTCCTGGTCATTGCCTCGGAAATGAGTCTGATGAGAGCTCGTCTGCAAGAAGTGCTGAGCAAGTACAGAGAGGCGTCGGGGAACGAGGCGTAGAGACTACTCAGCTCTGACCAAATGAAGAGAAACCTGACCCAGTCCGTTGTCAGCTGGAAGGCATCGAATATGTGGGAAGAGATTGCCTCCTTCTCTCGTTTTGCCTCACCCGGTGAACGCTATTCGTCACTGCTCCCAGTGCAGGACACCGCGATGCTCAGCACCTTGGGAGAGGGAAACACCCCTTTGATCCGAAGCGGGTACTTTTCCCGAGAGCTTGGTGTTCCCGAACTCTATTTCAAGCTCGAAAACACGAATCCGACCGGTTCGTTCAAGGATCGCATCATGGCCTGTGAGATTTCGCTGATGCGGCAGAGAGGTTGTCGCGTTTGTCTGGGTCCGTCTACGGGAAATGCCGGAGCGGCTCTGGCTGCCTATGCCGCCCGCTTCGGAATTCGCTGCTACATCTTCGCTACCGAGAACGCGGATGCCGGCAAACTCCAGCAGATGCTTTTCCACGGCGCACAGGTTCAGCGCATCAAAGGCTTCGGCGTCTCGTCTCAGTACACTGAAGAGGTGTTCGCGGCACTCAAGCAGGTCGCAGACGAGAATGGAGCGCACCTGGTATGTTCGGCCTTCAAATACAATGCTCTTGGGATGGAGGCGATCAAAACAATATCCTTTGAAATCTGTGAACAGTTGCAAGACATACCTGGCTCTGTTTTTCTGCCCATTGCGGGAGGAGGGTTGCTCAGCGCAACCTGGAAGGGATTCCAGACCTTCAGTCGCCTTGGCAAAATAGACCGTCTACCTCGCATGAACGGTGTCCAATCGGCGGGCTGCCCCACCATCGTCCAGGCCGTTCAGGAAGGGCGAGCCCCCTCAGCGCAGCCATCAACCACTTCGATTGGGGCCTTGGCAGCCCCATTCGCCCCTGATGGCCCGCTAGCTGTGCAATCCATTGTCGAATCGGGAGGTTGGGGATACGATCCGACCGATGAGGAGATTTATTCGGCCCAAAGGATGCTGGCCCGAAAAGAGGGCATCTATGCTGAACCGATTGGAGCGGCCTCGGTGGCGGGACTGATACAAGCTCAGCGAGAGAGAGGCGTGGATCCAGAAGAACGAATTGTCTGCGTCATTACTGGCCACGGTTTCAAAGACCCAGAGTCAGTGGCGAGAGCCAACCAGAATGGCGCAATTCCTTCCGTGGACATCGGCCAACTTCTCCAACAGCGCTTCTTGCCAGATTAGAGCGTCTGGATCAGCTCTCATCCTGAGTTCTGCACTTTCCTCACGTCGAAGCAATGGAGGTAACCGAATTCTCCTGGACGATGTTGCTAGCCAAATAGGACGTGGTCGTCGTCCCGCACTGGGTCCATACGCCATCGGTCATTTGGGGAGTATAGGTTCAATCAACAACATTCCCTCCTTCTAAGTTTTCCCTTTCCCTAACGAGTAATTATCAAGTGTCTTCCTGTATATAGAGGGATCGCGGAGCCGGTTATCAGCGCGACTTGGTGGTCCTTAGAATCTATGTTCATGCGGATGGAATCCTCGTCTTTCATTTGTCAAAGGCAACTGCTGGGGAATCTCAGGCTTGATACTCTGCGTCGGGTTCGAGTGGATAGAGCGGATGTCGACGGTAGTGAAAGGTGAAGCTTGACGGGTTCGCGCTGGTCGAGCCGGGAGTGTCCACCAGGATGATTTCTGCTGCTACAGGCTCGTAGGCAGCTCGCGGCGCGATCACCCCTTTGACAATCAAAATCTTCTTTCGTTCCGGTTTGAGCCCCAGACTCAGCAACTGTTCCAAGCTCATGGGAGCCATGCGCCGGCTAGTGAAGACCATAGTGTGCTGTTGCTCCGTTTCGACGACGGCGGTTATGCCCTGGTCGTTGAGTCCCCAGCCGCCATGTCGGACCTGAGTCTCCACAAACACTCCATCTGAGATCAACCGGACCTTCCCTTGAATCGGCACCGGCTTGCCATGAAGCTGGTCTGTCTTGGCGCCTGCCTGTAACGCCACTGGCTGCCGAACTCCGGCCGCAACACAACGGGTCACACTCTCAGGGTCGTACAGCACCACCAAGGCGTTGGAAACTCCATGTTTCAAGATTTCGTGCAGCAGAATCGTTGAATCGCCCGCACTGCCTCCGCCCACATTGTCGCCGACATCCATCAACACAATCGGCGCCGCTGCAGACTGAGCGGCCCGACGCACGGCTTCCGCGGGAGAAAGCAGTTGGCCAACGAAATCCTGGCGACGTTCCCAGGCGCGCTGGACCATCCAGCGCGCGGCCTTGACCGCCAGCTCGCGGTTTTTGTCAGCCACTGCCAAGAACGAGGCTCCCATCTCCTCCACGTCCGCGTAGTAAAACCCCATCGCCACGCTGGCGGAGAGGATGCCCGGCCAAGTCATCACCTCGAGGGCGTCTTCATAGAGTCCCAAGGCGGGAGACTGCGACGTATCCTGTTTGGAGATGCTGATCAGCAGGGGCGGACACTTCAAAGCCTGCACCGGCTGAATCTGCCCAGTCAACGTCCGTGCCATCAGTTCAGCAGCTTCCAGCCCTCGTTCCTTCTGGTCGAGGTGCGGGTTGCTGCGGTAGATCACGGTAGCATTCGTGTGGGCAACCATCTTGGGGGAAACATTGGCGTGTAGATCCAAAGTCGCAATGATGGGAATATCGCTGCCAACGACCTGGCGAAGACGTCGGAGGATCTCTCCATCGGCATCGGGAAAGTTCTCGGCCACAGTTGCTCCATGCAGTGCCACTAGCAAGCCATCCAGTGGAAGTGCCTTTCTTAGTTCCTCAACCATTTCATCGAGCAACTCGTCGAATGCCACGCTCTGGATGGCGCCACTGGGGATCGCATAGGTAGCCAGAGTGGGAACTGGAGCAAAACCAAAACGCCTGGCTCCCTCCAGGAAACCGCCGAGCTCATGGCTGCTTCCTTCCCAGCGTTCCAGCAGGCCGGGGCCTTTCGTCAGGCTGGCCTGTTCAAAGTGTTCCCGAGTAGTGGCAACAGAGAGGAAGGTGTTCGATTCGTGCAAGAAACCCGCAATGCCGACTCGTTTCATTGGCTGACTCACAGGTTCCATGGAAAGTTGAAGGAGTCTTCAGGGCCGGCAGCCCGCAACACGGAGTTAATCTTCCAGACGGATGTCCCAGTGTCTTGCTGTATTCACTGGCTCCAGGTGCCAGAACCTTTCGCGACCTTTCCAGGAGCTGAACTGAACGGGTAAAAAGGCATGGTTCCTTCCTTTGGCTCTATGATGAGAGGACGATTCACTTGGCACAACACCGGCGGCTCTTCGGACTAATAAATCAAGTCGCGTCTAGTGTGGAAGTTTTCGGTAGTCGCGGACGGTTCACAAAAAACACTTTTCGATAATCGCCAAGAATGCTAGTGTAACCTGACTGTTTCTTGTATACTTGTATTATAATACAGTTATTATCGTAGAACTGCAATCCGAGTCAAGGAGTATCGTTCTATGGGGCGTCATCTGCGTTTCAGTCTCGTTTTCTCGCTGGGTCTTCTGGTGACAACCACCTGTCTACTCACCTTCTCCTTTCAGAAAACTCAGAACGTCACGGTGGGTGATAATTCATTTCAGGATTTCATCCAGGGAGAGTTCGGCAATAGTGGCGCCAACCTATACTTGTCGCATGCAGGACGGCTCCAGACCATCAACCGTCTGGATTTCAACAATGATGGCGAAATTGACCTTCTCGTCAACAACAAGCATGATTTCAATTGGGCGCCTGACTTGTTCATTTATTGGGGCCACCCTGAAGGCTTCCGGTCTCTAACCCCTGCTGCTTGGCAAAAACAACCCCTGGCCCATCTACTTAACTATCTGGAGGAGAGCCGCCATTGGGTAACCCGGCTGCCTGCGTTCGGTGGCGGGCGTTCTCGGGTTTTGGACCTGAATGGAGATGGCTACCTCGATCTAGTCTTCTGCAATTTCCTGCATGCTGAAAAGACTGAGATGGACGCTTACATCTACTGGGGAAGCGTTACTGGATATGACATCAATCGCCGAACAATGCTTCCTACTTTGCTGGCCAGTGGGCTGGAGGCTGCTGATCTAAATCGTGATGGCTACATCGACCTAGTCTTTGCCAATTTTGGTCTAGAGTTGGGACAGGTATTTGGTTATCGAGATAACCTTGAGTCATACATCTATTGGGGAAGTTCGACAGGTTATGATCCGAGGCGGCGATCGATCCTACCCACAATCAGCGCGGTGGACTGCGCGGTGGCAGACATTAACGGTGATGGCAATGCTGATCTGGTGTTCCTGAACAACAACAATGAAGTCAGGAATGCATACATCTACTGGGGAGACGGAAGGCAGTATTCTGCGTCACGACGCACGATTCTTAGCGTGGATGATCCCAAAAGTGTCACCAGCGCAGACATCAACAAGGATGGTTACTTCGATCTAGTCATCACCGGGGGAGGCGAAACCTCCGGCATTTTTTATGGCAGCAAGACAGGCATTGAGGAAAAGCCCCGTTACTCCCTACCCACCGAGGCCGCCAATGCAACGATCGTCACTGATTTGAACCGAGACGGTATCTCCGACCTAGCCATTGCAAACACAAGAGGCCAGACTTCTTATGTTTACTGGAGCGATGCCGCTGGGTATAGCGCCTCGCGGCGCACAGAGCTTCCTACACTTCAGGCTTGGGGAGTGACTGCTGGAGATCTCAACGCCGACAATTGGCCGGATCTGGTTTTTGCGAACTCATCATCAGGCGATACGAACGACGTCAACTCTTACATTTACTGGGGAAGTGCGTTGGGCTTTGCATCGTTCGATCGAACCGAGTTGCAGACCTTGGGCGCAGTGAGCACACAGGTAGCCGATCTCAACCATGATGGCCGGAATGATGTTGTCTTCATCAATCAAAGCAGTGGCAAAGCCGGCGAGGCATTGGACTCCTATCTGTTTTGGGGGAACCCCCAGCATTCTTATTCCGCCGCCAGTATGACCCGGCTGCCGACCGTCTCGGCAGATGAATCGTCAGCAGCTGACCTCAATGACGACGGCTACGCTGATTTGATCATCACCAACCCTTACAAAGATGTTCCCGCTTACCTCTACTGGGGTGGTCCACAAGGTTACAGCCCCGAACGCCGGACGGAGATTCCTCTTCGAGACGCCTACGGATCAAGCGTGGCGGATTTCAACCGCGACGGCTATCTCGACCTCCTTCTTAGTGTAGGACCACGAGGGGAGACAGGAATGGGACTCGCTGCCCAGGGCATTGTAAAGGATCATGGATACGCTTCGATTCTCTGGGGAGGTCCGAAGGGCTACAGCCTTGATCGACGCCAGAACCTAGCCATCAACATACGCTTTCCTTTCAGCAATGTCGTTGCGGATTTGAACAAGGACGGCTATCTCGATTTGTTATTTCCAGACAGAAACAGTGACCATATTCAAATCGTGTGGGGCAGCAAGAATGGCTTTGATGTGAAGATCTCCACCTCGCTTCCGGCCAACTCGACGCCGAGCCTTGAGGTCGCTGATGTCAATGCTGATGGCTGGCTGGATGTGATCTGCCCTAACGGACACGACATGAAGACGATGACACGACACACCCGGTCCTACATTTATCTGGGCGGGCCGGCTGGATTCTCGGCGACTCGCCGCATCGAGGTCGAGTCCATTTCGGCTCACGAAGCTGCCGTGGCAGACTTCAACCTCGATGGCTACTTGGATATCGCCTGCACCAATTACCAAGGCGATGCCAACCGTAATGTTCCAACCTTCATCTATTGGGGGGGTCCGGACCGAACTTTTCTGGATTCGCGCCGCACCCAGCTCCCCAGTCACGGCGGATGCGGATTAGTGGCGGCTGACCTCAACCAGGACGGCTACCCGGATCTCTTTGCCTGGAACCACGTCAAAGACGGCGATCACAGTTTTGGTTCTTGGATCTATTGGGGAAGCAAGGAGGGGTTCTCAGTGAAACGCCGAACCCTACTTCCCAGCGCCGGGCCGCACTATTCGATGGGTGTTGACATCGGCAATCTTTACGATCGAAAGCCCGAAGAGTACTACATCTCTCGTCCCATGGAGGTTCCCAACGGATATGAGGTGCGGAAACTAACATGGGAAAGCATCACCGCACCAGGCACCCAGGTAAAACTTCAACTGAGGACAGCGGCAACCCGAGAGCGGTTATCAACGACTGAATGGCATGGCCCTAAAGGCGAGAATAGCTTTTACGAAACCCAAGGAGGGCCCCTTGAGAGCTTGAGCGCCGGACAACCGTGGGTTCAGTACCGCGTGGTTTTTGCAGGATTGCAGGCGGGCAACTCGGCAATTTTGAAGTCGGTAAGTTTGGCATGTCATCGCAAGTAGGATGTCTTTTCTCAGTCTATTTGCGAGACCTGTTGGCGCAACAAGGAGCCACTCATGAAAGTCACAAACACTGATCAGAGGGTAAGGAACTCCGGCAATGCTTTCAGCCGTCGCACCTGGCTTGTGCAAATGGGAGGTGGACTGCTGTTCGGTGCTAGATCCGTTGCCCAATCGGCTTCACCGGTCACCAAGCAATCTCTCGCCAGAGGATCAGGTCAAGCTTCCAGAGCGAGCGCCGAAGTTCAGCAAGGAAAGGTGGTCTATCCTGAGGGGACTTTCAGATCTACCGTCTTTGACCATCGAAGTCAGTGGGTGACTGACCTCGGGGTCGCTCAGCCCGGTACTGCCATCTCCAAAGAGAGCAGGAAGGGCCAATGGCGGTTAGTCAACTACGAGGCCAAAGTGGGCCCTAACTCAAAGAAGGGTTCAATGCTTATGTGTGGCCCTGAGACGCAGGCACCTCCAGTTTCGATTCCTCTCAAGGCGAAAGGGTGGCACGCAGTCTACGTGGGACTCAAGACCTATCTGGGGATCGGTGAGCCCAACACCATCAAGCTTAAGCTTAAGAGTGATCCTTGCTATGTTCTGGCCTCAGTCGAAACCGTGCGAGGAGGAGTAGTTGGAGAAGACATCGGCCTGTCTGGGGCTGGAGAGGTCGAACGCGCCCGTTTGCGGCGCCGCCAGATCCAAGACTGCTTCTACAAGTTTGCTGATCTAACGAACGAGGAGCTGCAAGTGAGTGCTCTGACCACAGGTCTTGCCCAACAAGGCGCCATTGCCTATGTTCGGTTGGTTCCTCTCTCTGCGTCAGAGATAGAGTCTCTCAAGCAAGCTCGACAGAAAAAGGCCAACCGACGCTTGGCCTGCCTGAACGATACTCTAACCTTCATGCACTTTCGGCAGCCAACCACCAAAGAAGAGATCTGGGAAGAGATCTACCCATACAAGGATACCGACTACAAAGCGATCTACTGGACTGCAGCGAGAGGTGACAATTGTCTTTACCCTACCAAGGTCGGGACCATCCTTGGAGCAGACAGTGAAGACTTTCCCAGAATTGGCGATCGCTATTTGGCCGAAAGCAATCGTATTCTGATTTCTAAAGGCATCGACTCAGTCCAGACAGCTCTGGAGTTCACGCGAGGACTGGGAATGGAGTTTCATTTGTGTATGCGGGTAGAGTCATTCACTGCCGAGCCACCCTGGGATGGTGTCTTTCGGTCAAAGTTTTTCTACGATCACCCCGAACTCTGGTGCATTGACCATGATGGACGCACCATCGCCCGTTTGAGCTACGCCTTTCCGGAAAGCCAGCAACATCTCCTCAAACTGATTCGTGAGTTGGCCCAATACCGACCTGACGGTATCATGCTGATCTTTCCCCGAGCTCAACCCTATGTCCTTTACGAGCGCCCTGTGGCAGAGGCTTTCAAGAAACACCATGGATTGGAACCTCGGCAGGTTGATGAGCGAGACCCCCGTCTGCTGAAAGTCCGTGCAGACTTTCTCACCGATTTCATGCGGAAAGCCCGGCGAGAGATTGAAATGGTCCAGGGTGCAACCAAATCTATCCAGTTCTCAACCATGGTGCTGGCTAATGAAGATACAAATAGGTTTCACGCCATCGACGCCGAGACTTGGGCAAAGGAGGGGATTATCGACCGACTCTCTCCCTCTCCGTTCAGCACCATCCGAAGCCAGGCAGATGTTGATATCGAATACTTTGGGCGCCTCACGCGCGGCACTCGATGCCGGCTGAGCCCTACGCTTCGTCCCAGCTGGCTGAAGGTCTCACAAGTGATGCCGCTGTCTCGCAGTTTCTACGACGCTGGAGCAGAAGAACTCATCATCTTTGACGTCAACCTTCACCATCAGTATCCAACCGAGTGGCGCCTGTGGCAGCTGTTGGGCCGCAAGGAAGAGTTGGCGCAACTCGAACGGCAAGTAGACCTCAGTTTGACTGCCTCTGAAATCACAAAGCTCAACGATATTGTCGTCGACAAATACTCTCCTCTCTGGGCGTTCTAGCTCACTGGCGGAAACCTGAAAGCGCTAGGCAGCCAGAATTATTTGAGAATTGCAAATTATGGTGACACCTCGGCGCGCTTGGTTCTGATGAGGTCATGGTTGCTCGAATCGGCTCCCCTCGCCCCAACGCGGGAGAGGGGCTGGGGGTGAGGGGGATACCTCCTCGGTTGAATCCACTGCTGAAAACCAGTTGCGAATGCTGGGTCCCGCGGCTCTCGCCAGATCATCCAACGCGCGCTCGCCCCCTCACCCCTGACCCCTCCCGCGTTGGGGCGAGGGGAACTGAAGCCTATTGAGTGTTTCGACGCACGATGAGTATCGCCACTATATTCTGTATTCTGTAGTCTCAAGAAGGATTCCTCTTGCCATAAGGCTGACGTCGCCACTGCTTTGTTCCCTCCTGAATCAGGTAGCGAAAACCACCCTCCAGAGCAACCCACTCCTGAATTGAGCCGGAGGGCCAACGAATTCTGATGAGGTCGGCTTTTGTGTTGGCGCCTAGCCCGAGTTCCAACTCCAGAGAATTTGTGCTTCCAAAGCCTCCTCCTACCGCAACTTCCTGTGCATAGTGAAGAGTTCCAGCCGCAACCTCAGCGCGAGCGCCGACCGCATCTCGATTGCTGGGAGTTCCCTGGAGCTGAAGGATCAAGGAATTTCCCATCTTGCTATCATTACGAAACAAGCGGTTCGTCCATGCATCTCCAATGGCAAAGCCTCCGACCGGGACATAGACATCCAAGTCTCCATCGCCATCATAGTCCGCAAAGGTGACACCGTGCGATTTCCCAAACTCAGCCGTATTCAAGGCAAAAGCTAGATTGGTGAATGACTTTCCTTGATGATTGTAGAAGAGCGCGTCAGGGTCCATCCTGCCCATGTCGGCGCCTCCGTTAGCCAGATAAATCTCGGGATAGGCATCGTAGTCCAGGTCGCCAAAATTGGCGCCCATCGAGCCAAAGGTCTGGTTCAGCCCCGTCCCCTGGGTAACCTTAGTAAAAGTCCCATCTCCATTATTGCGAAACAATAGCGGCTGCTCTTCCTGCACAAAAGACTGCCCAACTTTCAGGCTCCAGAGCGCATTGTCGAAATCACCGTAGGCCGAAACAAAGATGTCAAGCTTCCCGTCAGCATTGCAGTCAAAGAACCAGCAGACATAGGACAAACCGGTTGACTCGATTCCAGCAGCCTGGCTCACATCGGTGAAAGTGCCATCCCCGTTATTTCGGTAGAGAATATTAAACTCCCCCGTGATGAGCAGGTCCGGGTTATTGTCATTGTTGTAATCTCCCCACGCGGATCCAATGGTCCGTCCTCGAAAATTGACCCCCGCCTTGGCCGCAACATTGGTAAAGGTGCCGTCGCGATTGTTATGAAACAGCACACCTTCTACACCTCGCCCAACCACACCATTCGCCACGTAAATATCCAGAAACCCGTCTCGGTCGTAGTCGGCTACAGAAGCGCAGAAGCTCGATCCCTCAGCATTGGCAACACCGGCCTTTTGGGTCACATCGGTGAAGTGTCCTTTCCCGTCGTTCTGATATAGGAAGTTAGGGGCCGGGCCATTCCAACCGTCACGGGCAATGTAGAGATCGGGATCGCCGTCGTTATCATAATCAAAAAGCAGTATGCTCCAGGCACTGGGGGATGTAATCCCTGACTGCTGGGTTATCTCTGTAAATTTTCGGTTGTCGTTGCGATACACTCCCACTCCGCCATAGACACTGCCAGTAATGAGATCCAGGTCGCCGTCTCCATCGATATCAGCCCAGCCGCTGGCACGCCCCCAATTCTTACGATCGACCCCGGCCTTATGACCAACCTCCGTAAATTTCAGTAATTCGGTCGAACCCGGAGCATTGACTTGGAAGAGATATTTGGGATCCAGATCTTTTGGATATCCTCCCAATGCTTGATAACTCAACCTCAAAGCCCATAACGCTTCAATGTAACCCGGATTAATCTGTAAGGTCGTCATGAACTCCTTAATCGCCTCCTGGAAGCGGGACATTCGATAAAGACTGATGCCGAGAAGAAAGTGACTGGAATCCTCATACCCGGCGAGGCTGGCGGTCTTCCTAAGGAAAGGAATCGACTCAGCGAATTTACCTTGCCACTGGTAGCTCTTGCCCAACCAAAAATGAGCGACATCGGGGTCCCTGCCATTCTTGAGAGCTGCTTGAAGCGCGTTAATTGTTTCTTCCCAGTCCACTGGATTCCAGTCGGAGAGAAAAAGTCCACGAATCAACTGATCCTCGTAGAACTTTGGCTTCGCCCTAATGACTTTCAGACTATGTTGTTCGGCCTCGTCGAATTCGCGTAGGGCGTGGTGATATTGAACCATTCCGAAGTGCCCGCGAACACTCTCAGGCTGAATTTCAAGCACCTTCAATAGATGCGCCTTCATTTGAGTTAGATCGTTCTTCTGCTGGTAAGCCTGAGAGAGAAGCAGGTGAATTTCAAGGTTGTTTGGGTCTGATGTCTGTAGGGTGTTGAGAAGGTTCAAGGCGCCTTCGAGGTCTCCAGAGCCCAGTTTTGGTTTTGCTTGCTCCAGCTTATCGAGCTGTTGAGGATAAGAAAACATGACGAGGATCAGCAGTGAAACAATTGAGACTCCTTTAGCTTTCAAGGTCCGATTGTAAGAACGTGTTATTGGCATTCGGATCAGATCAAAATCGCATCACTGAAAGCTGGCCCAAAACATTCTGACAGAATACTAGTTCTAACGAGGCCATTACCGATCTCAAGAAATCAAATTGCTGGCGTCCACTAGACTCTCTATAATCGCCTCATGTTAGCCCTTCTCATGTCGTTGACCTTTACCTTGACGGATGTCCAGACGGGGCGACCCGTCCGGCTGGATCAAATCAACTCAGAGGTACTGATAGTGGTTTTCACCGGCGCTCGATGTCCCATTTCCAGAGCTTATTCGAGCGTCCTTTCTGAGGTACAGTCCCACTATGAAAAACGCGGCGTCCGAATTCTGGCCATCAATTCGAATGAGTCTGAGAGCCTCGATAAAATTCGGCGGGCTGTTCAACGAGATGGCATCAAATTAATGACCTTGAAAGACAACGGGCACGCGCTAGCAGATGAGCTCGGAGCCCAGTACACACCTGAGGTCTTTGTGCTCGATCGCCAACGAACAGTCCGTTATCGAGGCCCTATCGGCAATACCGATGCTCCCACCGCGAATCCCTCTAAGGTGAATGCCCTTCATCTCCAGGCAGCGTTGGATGAGCTTTTGTCTGGAAACCCCGTCTCGAAGCCAACTATCAATAGTTGCGAAAATACCGGCACTAAGTGGCGTCCGCAGCGTACTTAGTCTCAGCGAGTTGAAAGAAGGAGAGTATAAGTTGGGTTGATCGCTGA
>JAKEER010000828.1 GCA_022616615.1 Acidobacteriota bacterium | reverse complement strand
GTGATATGCTGAACGAAAGCCCCCGGGAATCCTTCGGTGATGGTAACCGTCGGCTCGGCTGAAGGATTACAAATCGGTTCCGCCACTCCGGTCACAATCGTCGTCAAGCCTTCGTTCGCCCGCGACACACGCACAACCGAGACGTTGACAAACGAATGAGAGGTGCTGGGGTTGGCTTGAATGGTCACATTGACATCAACGCCCACCGTCTTCCCTGTGATTCTGCCCCGCACGCCGGAAACTTCAATGTAGTCACCGTCCGCAATAGTCAACCCCGCTGGGATAGAAACCGTCAACTGTCCTGCGCTGGCAGAGTTATTAGAAACGGTTACTGTCACAAGGGCATTCTTGTAGCCTCCGGTCACGGTAACCGTGATGCCGCGGATGTCTGAAACGATACCGCTCGTTACATTGATTCCCAGCGGCTGCGTGGCTGCTGGAAGGTTGGTAATCGGCACATCGTACTGAAAGCTGATCGTGCTTGCTACTGTCGTGCCAGACGCAGGAGCCGCTGGCTTGGTCAATCTGACGGCGCCTAGCACTTCAGACAAACCGGTCTGAATCACGTCAGTGGGTGTCGAGCTGACTGTGTGGAAAACGGTCTGCGCATTGGCTGTCAGAGACAGGCAAAGCATAAACGCCGCCACGAGCAGAAACGACACTGCTTTGTGTTTTTCTCGCATTTTCTCTCCTCACTTAAGCACTTGAATTGTAAAGTACTGCAAAAACTGACTACTGGTCTTACGGAGCAAAACTCGCCTGGCCTTTCGGCATCCGCCGCAGCCAGAGAGCCAAGCTTAGAAAACTGGTTGTTGCTGGTAAACATCTTCCGGTGTGTTTACGAAAAGAGTGGTTATTTTCTCGCGCGCATTCACCTCCTCACCGAAATTGTTGGCGACGGCACGAGTCGTGACAGCAAACTTCAAGCGTCAAACTCTCGCTGGCCATCTTCACAACTTTACTTTGCAGTTTCAGATTTGAACGTGGCCGACTCGCTAACTTGTTAGAAACATTAAAAAATCGCCGCAACGTTAACACCCTCATTTCTGCATGTCAAGATTTTTTTCGTTGCGCAAAGCCTCTTTTTGCACAGAACCAGAAGCCCCCGAAAGCAAATCACAATCGGCTGCAACACAACGTTTGCGATCACCGTCGAAAGTCTTAACACATAAGTCGGTCATGTGAGATGTGACTATAGGCAAGCAACCCAAGGTTTGCAATAAGAATAATCAGTCTGGAAAACAGATTGCTCATGCCGAGCCTGACATTGAAGACTGCAGGTCAGAAGGCTCTCAATCCACTCCGAAGAGTTTTCGGAAACACAGAACACGAACTTTAACTATTTTCGTAAGCTCAGTTCTGGCTACCGTCAGAGAGTCTCAAAATCTTTTTCACGTTTTTCAGTTTGGATCTGAGCTCATCGGTAAGATCAGCTGCTGTTTCGCTGTCTTCAATGATGCGGGGAGTGATGAGGGCAATCAGTTCAGTGCGGGTACTCGTGTAGGAGGTATTTCCGAAAATCAAGCCTAATCCTGGGATATCGCCCAACAACGGGACGCGGCTTTTTGAAAGCAGTTTGTTCTCGGCGATGATTCCGCCGATCGCGATGGTTTCGCCATCTCGAATGGTGACCTGAGTGTTCACCGAGCGCACGCTGATCGACGGTGACTGGATGGCACTGCCGGCATCAGGCGCCTGCGGGCTGCTGACCTCCTGGGTAACCTTTAATGTCACCCAGCCGCCTGCGCCGATTCTGGGCGTCACATTGAGAATCACGCCGGTGTTGCGATTCTGAATCGTATTTGCAAACAGGTTGGTACCTCCCTGTTGTGATCCGGGAACCAGCCCCTGTGAAGTCAAGATTGGCACTTCGGAACCCACTTGGATCCTCGCGTCTATATTGTCTGAAGCAATGATAGTGGGAGACGATAAGACACGAGTCCGGCTTCGCGACTCCTGGGCGTTCAGGAAGGCCACCAGGTCTCGCGTGGCCCCGATTCGGGCAAAGGTGCTGATGTTTAGTCCTGCGGGGCGGCCTCCCGATGCTGTGGCCGAAAAAGAGGCGGTCGTGGGAGGCTGGTTGGCAGCGCGCTGCTCAAGGAAAGCCGATACTCCCATGGACAAGGCCCCGGTCAGATTCACCTCATAAATCTTGGCTTCGATCAAGACCTGCCTGGGAACGATGTCAAGCGCCCTGATCGTTTCGCTAATGGTCTCATAATCCTGCGGACTGCATTGAATGATCAAGGCATTGTTGATCTCATCGCCAACGATCTTGATTTCCCCCTGCAGGTAACCTGCGAGTTCATTCTCTTCTTTCATCTTGGCCGGTTCTCCAGGCGCGCCTGGAGTCGGGGCGGTTGGCTCCGGAGTCACCGGTTCCCGTCGTGCTGCTTCTCGTCCGTAAATCTTGAGCAGCAATCCCGCAATGTTCTTAGCTTCCGCGTTGTTGATCTTGAATATGTAGTTCCTGACTCCCATGCTCTCCACCGGCTTGTCCAGCCGGTCGATCCATTTTTGAACCTCGGTAAACGAGTTGGGGTTCGGACTCATTGCCAAGATCGCATTGATTCGATCGACTGCAATAAAACGAACGGCCGAATCTTTGCTCGACAGACCATACGCGGCGAATACACCCTCAAGGTCAGGCAGGAGACTCCTTGCCCGGTTATTCTTGATCGGGTAGAGCTGGACTCGCTTGTTCTCGAAGACATTCGCATCAAAGATATCGATTAGGTCGAGCAGCTTCTTAAGCTGAACTGGGCTCTCAGTAATGATGAGGATGTTGCCTTTCTCGTGAGCCACCAAATGAGCCGTTTCTGAAAGATACGGCGTGAGGACCTTGGCCATGTCGGACGCCGAAACAAAGCGCATAGGCAAGATGTGCGTCACCAGGGTCTCGCCCGGCGCGGGCGAGAATTCAGTCCGAATCGGGATTGGAAGCTGCCTTGCTTTTGCGGCAGGCACAATCTGATAAAAGTTTCCGGTCCTAGCGATGGCTACTCCGTTGATCTTTAGAACAGTCTCCAGCAACGGCAACAAATCTTCCCGGCTGAACTCTCCGGCCGAAAAAATGGTGGCCACTCCTTTCACTGCAGGGTCGATGACGTAGTTGATCTTAAGCTCCGTACCAATGATGTTAATGAACTGTTGTAAGTCAATGTGGTCGAGCGTGAACTTAATCGGTGCAGATCCTTCGGTTGAGCCGGTTGCCGCAGCGGATTGAACAGGCGGTTGCTGCGGTTGTTGGGCAGGGGTCGCCGCCGCTGGAGTGTTTTGCGGCGGAGCCTGAGGGGCCGCCTGAGCAGCTGGAGCCACAGGCGGCTGAACCGGCGCAGCGCCGGCTGGAGAAGCCGCAGGACTGGCCACTGGGGCCGCTGTGGCAGGCGGGCGAGTCGCGCCTCGTTGCCGGGGACGTCGCTGCGGGCCGAACGGCGTCATCACTTCTTCATACTCAGTTTCCTCAGTCTTCGGTGGAACGTTTTGGCCCGCTGCCGGTTGGGTTTGAACAGGCGCGGCCTCTTTCGCCTTCTCGTCTCTCCTCTGACTATCTTGTGCTTGTGCACCAACGATAAACGGAAGGACTGCAGCCCAGACTAGAACGAGTAGAGCAAAAGATCGGCATTGGCTTGCTAACATAGGTATCAGGATTTCCTCAAGAGAATTGATTTCAGTCTTTAGCGCAAAGGCACGATCCAATGACCAACCAAAGCCCACTGGTACTACTGCAGATTAAAAAGTCTTCGCAAGACGCAAGAGCAAGGACTTGTCTTTAACTAAATCAGAGAAGGTCTCGCCGGCGCTCCCCTTATTTGGCGTCTACCCAAGTTTCCATAGGACCGAACGGGGAAGCGACAACAACCTTTTTCTTTCCCCCGACGATGGTTCCTGCAGGTACGGCAACGGATTGAGTTGGTGCACCCGACGAGGCCCCCGAGGAGGCGCCAGTTGTGCCAACCGTCGTTACCTGGGGTCCACCCGACGGAGTGGGAGCACTTGGCGTCAAGTCTCGGGCCACTAGTTTGGCTGGTTCATTCAAGCGGACCTCCACATCTTTTCCGTTCGCCTTCATGACGACCCTTTGATCGAGAATCTTCATCAGCCTGTACTCGTTGATGGACTCTCCGACTTTGAGCCGCCGATAGTCGCGCCCGTCTCTGGGATCTGCGGAGATCATCAATGCCACTTCTTCGCCGGATAGGGTCATGATGCCCATCAGGAACGGCTTGGGCCCTAGCGTCCTGGCTTCGGGAGCAACCAGTTCGGGAGGGATAACACTATTTCGATCAGCAACAAACAAGTGATTGTCTACAATTGCAGAGTAGTTCGGTGGTTCCGGCTGCTTGTCGCCCGATTTCGGCGCTCCTCCTTGACCGGCTGTCTGTGGCCGCAACGAGGCAAGGTTGTGCCCGTCCCGATACCTCTGCCACTGCTTCTTGAGCAGATACGTCTGGCAAAGTGCCACTCCGGCTAAGACCAGGCTTAGTACAAGGTATTGCTTCTTCATGATCCTTGAACTCTGGGTTTGAGCGCCGACACCATCAATGTGGCCATGACTTGCTTGTTCCTCGGATTATTGAGCTGAACTGGTGTAAGCCGCATTTCTTCTACATAGAGGATCCTCGGGGCTATCTCCATGCCTACCAGAAGATTCACGAACTGATCCATGTTCCCGAAAACTTCCATCCGCGTGGAGACTTTCGAATATTCAGGCGTAAGCCCTCGCACCGGCAAGGCGTCGCTTCGCCGCAGAGTCAGCCCTTTTGACAAAACCATCTCGCGAAGGATTCCCTGTACCTCAGCACCCGCGAGCGCATCCGTCGGGCTGGACAACAAACCAGACTCCTGCTGTGCCGTCTGTTGTTGCGCAGCCTTCAGGGCTTCCTTCACGCTATCCTGACCCAGAAGCACTTTCCGATACTTCAGAACCTGGCGAGTCTTTGCTTCGATGTTCTCTGAGGCCCTCCCCTGCGCGTCCCAGTAGGGGAGGATGAAGTATTGCAGTGGGAAGTAAAGCAATAACGCAATGCCTGCAACGCCTAGGAGCCGGCGGTCTCGCTTCGAAAGCTGGGTCAGTTTCACGATCGACAATCTCCGTTGCCTACTTGGTCTTCTTGTTCAGGACTTGGGGCTCGGGTAAGTGGAACAGAGTCTTCTGCTCAAGTTTCACACGAACCCGGCAAAATTCCCTTCCCGTGACATCCCGAGTGATGGGAGCGACAAATTCAACATCTTTGAAATAAGGAGAGTTATCCAGCATCTGGGGAAGTGCGGTCGCAGACTCCGACACGCCGCTGAACTCGACGATTTCGTTCTTGAGATTCAGATCAGTCAAGAAGGTGGTTTTTGGAAGAACGTTTGATAGCTCTCGAAGAATCTCCAGGGCAAGGGAGTTGGACTTCCTAATCTCCCTCAAGACATTGGACCTCTGCTGTGAATCAGCAATCTGAGCTTCCACGGTTCGGATTCGCTTAACTTCGGGCTCAAGGCGAGAGACCTCCCGATCCAGGGCGCTCGAGTAAGCACGTTGCTGTACCGGTGGTTGCAAGAGCAACGCCAAGCCAAGTAGAACGTTCGTTGCAGCCAAAACTCCAACCGGCACCTTGACCCATTTGGATGTCTTAACTCTGCGTTCCGGCGGGATCAGGTTTACGGGGATCGGAGGTCTTCTAGCGCTGCTGACAAGCGCGGTGGCGGTGGCCAGAAAATAATCCGGCAAAATCTTCCCCGCAAGATCTGGACTTGCGATCTGCAAGCCGAAATCCGCGGCGCGAACTAGAGTGTGGAGACGGCAACTAGGCCACTCACCTTCTCGGGGAAAACCGCGTACCTCGCCAACCGCTACGACATCCACAACCGTTTCGAGAGGCAACTGAACTTCAGCTCGAAAGGCATCCGCCTGGTCTCTCAGGGCGCCGCTGGCCGAGGCATCCGCGCCTTGCACTTCGCGCCACCATACCAACGATTGGTTCCTAACACCGACAACCTCGTAGCCCTCACCGTTTGACGTCACCCATAAAGCGGCAGCCCCCTTAAACTTGTTCGATAAAGTCGCGTGATAATTAGCCCAGGCCGCCCCAACGGGAACTACTCGGTCTAACTTGATCCCAAAGCTCTCACACATCTTTAGACGAGAGTCCAAGACGGGAGCGGGAATCAAGAAAATGCTCACGTGCAGCAGTTTGGGATCTGAACTACGTGCAGCATGAAAATCGTAGCAAACGGATACCTCTTCTGAGGGCAAGAAACTGGCAACCTGATATTCCACAACCTTCGCCAAATTCCCCTCGGCCTCGACTGGAAGTGTCAGATGCCGCACGATCACATCACCACGCGGGACTGCCAGAATCGTCTCAAGACGACTTGCCCGGTGTTTCGACAAGAAGGTGGCCAGTTGTTTGCGCACCTCACCCGGGACCTTTGAGCTAACATCCGCCACATTCAGGAGGCCCATCAACTTCACTTGTCTAAAAGAACGGGCGACCAGAGAAAACCTGGCATCTTCTCCCTCAAACGTCACGCCCAAGGAATAGTTTCCAATCATGATTCTTGGTCAATTCCATCCATTCGGTGTCCAAGCCACTTAAGACCTGGCTGCGAGGGCCAATACTCGTCGTACCAGATAAGCCTTTCGTGTCCGGCTTTCCGAGCCCTATCGATTCTTGCCACCATTCGGATGCTCCTCTGTGTCCTCGTCCCTTTGACTCTGGCGGTCGCCACGATCGAATACGTGCCCGAGAACGTCGTGGTCACCATTGACAACGCCTCGCCTGAAAGCAGGCCTGCCAATTTTTGCGACACCTCACTGCTCTTGATGGCCTCGCGTTCCCGGGCCTGCACAATCGAATCCGCCGCCGACAAATCTAATCCGGGCAAAGCCGCAATCACCTCCGGCGCCGCATAATTAATATTGATCTGATTTCTGGGTGAAAAGACGGTAAGAAAATCTATGAGGCCCCTTTTTTCTGAGATCTTGCCTTCTGGAGTCCTCTCAGGAGCTCCATAAAGCATCGCCCGGGTAATGCCTTCCACCTGCAACAATTCCTCGACGGCTCGGAAAGGGCGCGCTTTTTCCCTATCCTCGGGAAAGCTGGGCGACAAGGGATTCCCTCGCCTTGTGATGATGGCTTCCGCCAGCTGCGTGTCCAGGGTCTCCGGCACACCGGCAATCTTGAATAGCTTTTCTAAACACTCCTTCGGCGCAGCATTCAGATCCATCTTGCCGGCTTCATCAAGCACAGCCACGTGACACATCATTTCTTCGTCCTGCAGCCAGAAGTGATTCATACCTCCTTCATATGGAAATCGCTTCCCCTGCCTCTCGGCATCCTTATCAGCATCAGCAAACACCAAACGGTAGAGAGCCGTCTCCAGAGCGCCGCGGGCGAAGAAATAGGATCTTTCAGCTTGGCCTGCCGCTCCCGCCAGAGTGACTTCTTTTCTCACGCTGGAGGCGAGCTGTCCTGCCAGCAAAGCCAGCGCTGCCAAGATCCAGAGCAACGCAATCAAGACCATGCCTTGTTGGCTGGAAGTGTGGGTTCTACGAGTTGGCGCCATGGAATGGAATCACAATGGACATATCCTTGCCGAACGATGCCTCTCTGAACCGTAGTTGGATCTCGACCCCAGCCGGAAGGCCGGCTCTTTTCTTCCCCAGGGGCTGAAAACCGGGCGTAGCCGGCTCCAAAGAAGGATGCTGAAGATAGCGAAAACGAGCCTCTGACAAACCTTCAAACAGATAAATCGACTTGGAATCAGGTTTGAACTCGGCAAACTCCGCGAGCACAATGTCGTCGGGCCCCTTCGTTAGGCCCGTAAGGACAGACCCTGTGAGGGCCTTGTCCTCTGGTAGAGGCGCCTCATTAGCCACTAAAGCTGTCCCAGAATCCGCCCTGGAGGGAGCGAGAAAATACTCTACGAGAAGCATGCCATCCGCATGCAGACCTTGAGAAGAACAAGTCGTTACAAACCGCATTCCACTTTCTGTGCCTTGAAAAACCAAAACGTCTACAGGTTGCTCCTCGAGCCGCTGGATAGAATAGTAAGCAGCCAGGGACCCCAGTTGGCGGCTGATAAGATTCAACACAGTCTGCCGCTGATGAGCCAATTGCAGGTGTTGCTCTCCCTTTTCATACGCGCTGAGGCCAAGGCGAAACCCGTAATGAATTGCGAAAGTCAGTAACCCCATCAAAGTCATGCTGATCAAGAGTTCGAGCAGCGTGAAGCCAGCGCGCTTAGAATGCTCCGGCCAATAGGGGCTCGTTACAGAACCACCCAGTGATTTCAACGGCACACTCCTGTCCAGCACCGGCGTTGATGACGTCGGAAACGCCGGACCTGTAAACACACAGTCTTTGCACATTCCCTCACCCGCAATCTAATTTGGCGCCCAAGTCACAGTCTCCAAAGAATATCTGCCAGAACCGGAAGCCGTTGGCCAAAGCACTGAAAGGCGAATCCTCACGATCTGAAAAGGCGGTTTCCTGTCGGATTCCTCACCATTGTCGAGTGTCGAGACGTTTGATTCCCAGCGATACTTCTCATCAAACTGCCCGGCTTGAAGAGGAGAGGGATCGCCGCGATAGACCGCCAGAGCGATTTCATTGAGCTTCATCTGACTCAACCGCACCATTCTCTCTCGTTCTTCAATTCGCGCAATGTTCCGCAAAGTAGTCGAAACCAAGCCAAAGAGAGTCACAAACAGGATTCCGAACACGGCTACGGCGACCAGAACCTCCATGAGACTGAACCCGTGCTCCGCCATTTCAAGGCCTGGCTTATTCGGCGCTGCCATGTTCCGTTTCCTCGATCCGTGGATAACGCGAAAATCCGTCGGAAACAATGCGGTAACGCCGACCGCGTTCGTTTCTCAGAATCACTTCAAAGCTTTCACTCATGCCGTTAGGAGAGAAAAAATAATAAGCGGTTTCATCACTCATCTGCTCCTGCCGCTGGTTGAGGCGGACGGCTCTTTCGAGTGAAATCCCAGGAGATAGAGCAACTACTTTCTGGTAGCTCGAGTCCGCGCTGCAAATATCAACCTGGTTTGCCTTAACCTCGAAACCGACCTGGTAGATCTGTTGCTCCCGGACGGCTTTGATTCGCGCCCATCGGATGACGGCCGCGATTTCTCTTGAGTCGCTGCGCAGGCGCTGAGTGGCCAAGCCCCGGTTGACCGCAGGAAACGCGAGGGCCGCAAGCACACTGAGGAGCACCAAAACCACCAGCATTTCCAGCAGCGTGAAACCCGGACGAAGTTCGAAGTTCGAGGTCCGAAGTTCAAAGTCTAAATTTCTCGCGCTTAGTCCTTCGCGCTTCGTCCTGCGCACTGCCCTACTTCCAACTGAGGACGTCCGCATTCTCACTATCGCCACCTTCTCGACCGTCGGCTCCGAGAGACACAATATCGGGTTCGTCGCCATGCTCGCCCGGAAACTTGTACAAGTAGGGATTGCCCCACGGATCTGGAGGAATCTCTTTGGGGAGATAAGGACCGTCCCAGTTGTTCGCGGTGCTTGGCTTAACCCTTAGTGCCTGAAGTCCCTCATCCGTAGCGGGAAAAAAGCCAACATCCAGCTTATACGCGCCTAGAGCGGTTTGGAAGTTGACAATCTGGGCTTTGGCTGCGGTGATTTTACTCTTGGCAACGTTCCGGAAAAGCCTCGGCCCGACTAGCGCTCCCAGCAAGCCGATGATCACCATCACGACCAAGAGCTCAATCAGCGTAAAACCGCGCTCTATTCTGGAGCGCGCCACGACGCGCTGGCCTGCAGCAGAAACCCTTCGTTGCGTGGGGCGTTTCATCATGTGTGTTTCCTCCTTCCATGAATGTCTGTCGCAAAGCGGATTCTTCGCGTCACAAAGGTACATCATTAATGCTGACGATTGCTAACATCATGGAAACCACGATGAGGCCCACCAAAAGGCCCATCACCAGAATCATTGAAGGCTCAAAAAGAGCAATCAGGTTCTTGATCGCAGCCCGCACTTCTCTGTCATACACCTTGGAAAGCTCCAGCAGCATGGCATCTAGCCGTCCGGTTTCCTCGCCGACCTCAATGAGGTGAACCGCCAGTGGAGGAAAGACGCCGGTCTTCTGCATGGGCTTGCCCACGCCCTCGCCTTTCTTGACGCCATCGGCGATGTCACTGATGGCCTTCGAGATCACGCGATTACCGCTGATGTCGCGTACGATATTCAACGCCTGGATCAGCGGAACGGCGTTGTGCACCAGCGTGCCCAGCGTCCGCGACATTCTCGCTACTTCGAACTTTTGCAGCACCTGCCCCAACAGCGCCACCCTCAGTTTTGTTTTGTCCCATGCGAGTCTGCCCTTCTCCGTCCTCGTATAACTGGTGAAAGCGGCCCATATCCCGCCCAACGCAAGGAGGAATACCCACCAGTAGCTTTTCGTGAAGTCACTCACCGACAATAGGATCTGCGTCGGCAATGGCAGTGCCCGACCGGCATCTTCAAAAATGGTGGCAAATTTTGGAACGACGTAATTCAATAGGATGACAATGGAAGCACCGCCTACCAGGGTGAGCAAGGCGGGATAAATGAGGGAAGAAATGAGATAACTTTTTAACTCGTCAGCCGATTGTTGAAATTCCACTAACCGTTCCAGCACCAGTGGCAACGAGCCACTCGCCTCCCCCGCTCTCACCATATTGATGTAAAGCTTTGAAAATACCTTGGGATGGGACGCCAGACTGTCGGCGAATGTCTTCCCTTGTTTAATTCCCTGCAGGACTTCGTCCACCATCGCCTGCACTCTTGGCCGGTCAGAGAGCTGCTTGCAGATAGCAAGGCTGCGGTCAAGCGGCAGGCCGGCATTCACCAGGGTGGACAGCTCCTGAGTGAAGAACATCACTTCTTTGGCGCTGATGCCGCCGAACCTCCAGCCCCAGTCAGGCGTCCACTGCTGGCTGGTCTTTCGGGAAGCAATCTCGATTGGAATTAATCCCATTCCCTGCAGCTTGAACGCCACCGCCTTGTCCGTGACATCGTCGACGGTCCCTTCAACCATGCTGCCCGTCTTCCCGATGGCTTTGTAAAAGAATGTCGCCATAGCCCTCAAAACAGCGCAAATTTCGCCTGCCACGCTACAAACGATCCGCTTAGCCTGAAGTCAACTGCTTGGGGCAAGGAGGAGGAGCCGATTCGGTATGAAGGCGGGATGCGAAACCCTCTTCATCATATCCTTGCCCCCAGCACTGAACTTCAATTGCCGATCCGCTTGGGCCCAATTCTAGAATTACAGATTGATTAGATATCTTGGGTGACGCGCAAGACTTCATCGACAGTGGTCACCCCCTCCAGCACTTTCTCCACACCGTCTTCTCGCAACGTCTTCATTCCTTTTTGTCGTGCATAGTTCGCAATGATGTTTGCGGACTCGTTGGCGACAATCATCTTGCGGATCTCGTCGTCAGGCTCCATGAGCTCGAAAATCCCCTTTCGTGACTCATAGCCCGTAAGCCCACATTGTTCGCACCCCTTGCCGCGATGAACCTTCGCCCGCGAGGAACCCCGCACGTCCAGACCAAGAACCTTGAGCCTTTCAGCCTCTTCCCAGTACTCCACACGGCACTCTTTGCAAATGATGCGGACCAGCCGTTGCGCCAGGACGCCGATGAGACAGGAGGCCAGCAGGTAGTTTTGCACGCCCATATCGACCAGACGGGTGATGGCACTGGGCGCGTCGTTGGTGTGCAAGGTGCTGAAAACCAGGTGACCTGTCAACGCTGAACGGATGGCAATTTCGGCAGTCTCCAGATCACGGATCTCACCAACCATGATTACGTCCGGGTCCTGACGCACAATGTGGCGCAAGCCGGCGGCAAAGGTCAGCCCGATTTGCGCGTTGACATGAATCTGGTTGATGCCGTCCATCTGGTATTCCACGGGATCTTCGATCGTGATGATCTTCTTGTCCGGAAGATTGATGCGCTTCATTGCGCTGTACAGCGTCGTCGACTTGCCGCTTCCGGTTGGTCCCGTTACCAGGAGAATGCCGTGCGGCATGGAAGTCAGGCTCTCTATCTTCGAAAGCAAATTAGATGGAAAACCGAGACGTCGGAGGTCAAAAGCGCTTGAATCGCTCTTGTCGAGGATGCGCATCACCACGCTCTCGCCATACAGCGTGGGCAGCGTGGAGACTCGGAGATCGATTTCCTTGCCCAATACTTTCAGCTTGATTCGCCCGTCCTGCGGGAGGCGCCGCTCTGCAATATTCAGCTTCGCCATCAACTTGACCCGCGAAATGATGGCCGGTTTGAGATCAATAGGCGGTGAATCTACGGTCTGCAAGATGCCATCGATGCGGTAACGTACTCGGAACTCTTTTTCAAAGGGCTCGATGTGAATATCGCTGGCGCGGCGCTCGACAGCGCGAGAAACCATGTTGTTGACTAGCCGGATGACTGGCACTTCCGACGCCATGTCGCGCAAGTGCTCGATATCTTCCCCGGCTTCGGCATACTCGCCCACCCCCTCGCCGGTGTCTTCCAAAACCTTGCCAGACGCACCGTTTGCACCGCCATAAAACCGTTCGAGGGCCTCGCCGATCTCGTTCTCCTGACCGAGACGTACCTTACAGGTAAAGCCCGTGAACAAGCGTAACGATTCCAGGGTGTCGGTGTCTGAGGGGTCAGACATGGCAACGGTCAGCACATTCTCATTCAGGTCTAAGGGGATGACGCCAAACTGCTTGAGGAACTTCGGGGACAGCTTCTCGATTTCCAAAGGCATGGCAGGGAAATCCGCCGCTAAGATCAGAGGCGTGCCATGCTGCTCAGAGAGGGCTGCAATCAGATCCCTTTCCGCCAGGTATCCCAAATCCAGCAGGATTCGTCCAATTTTCTCCTTTCGCTCCCGCTGCAGGGCCAACCCATTCTGCAGTTCCTGCGGAGATATCAGGTTCTTTTCGACCAAGAGCTGGCCAATGAGTTTCCTAGCCAAGACACTTCCTCAATTGTTCACTGCGAGTTGCTTACTGAACATCGCAAATTATAGTGACAACTCCCGTGTGTGCTTGTTCGCTGCGTTCGTAGGCTGGATTCGGCTCCCCTCGCCCCAACGCGGGAGAGGGGTTGGGGGTGAGGGGGAATCCGATAGAGTGAATCAGTACGCGGAATCCAGCGCTGGATGAGGATTCTGGAGCCCTGCAGCATCAATCAGCCGTTGTTCGCCCCCTCACCCCATGAAGGCTTCTCAAGCCTTCATCCTCTTCCCGCGTTGGGGCGAGGGGAACCGAGGTCGATTGAGTTTCTCGACAAGCCACGAGTTTCGTCACTATATTCTGCGATGCTCAGTAGTAACTCACGTCCCGCTTCGCATCAGGGGAACAAACATCGGTGGCCGCCTCAGGCATCACTGCCCTGACCGAACTAGAATCGAGTAATCTCGATTCTTTTTGCGAGATCTTCAAAGCTGATTTTCTTGTCGCGGTAGTCATTCACGGCGGCTTTGCTCACCCTGAAAATGAGCTGCGATGGACAGGGGCGCTTGGGATCGGCATATCCGTTGAAGAGATGAACAACCACCGCCACTTTGTCCTCAGGCTTCACGTGCTGCAACGAGGCGCCATACTCACCGATCATATGCAGTATGCGTTCGCGCAAGACTTCGACGCGCTTCAACATCACGTTGTAAGCATCGTCCAGCTCCTTTTGGCTCAGCGGCGCGGGATTGAAAGGCGAGATGGTTCGAGTTTCATACAGATTGCCTTCGACGTTGAAGACCGCTCCGTAATCGGCTAGGTAGGTCCCTTTAGGGGTGCTGAGGATTGGGACAGGTCCCTGAAGATTCTGCACCAGCGTTCGCTGAATAATCTCCTGAAAGCCCTCGAGTTCCTGCTTCAAAGCCGAGAAATCGGGCGTAGCCGATTGGGCGGGCTGCGCCCAAACTGTCGGCGAGGACGGAAATAGAGCCACAAGACATACCATGACCATTAAATGATTGACTTTCATCTTAGACACCCTTCGTTGATATCAGCTAAAGACTTGACCTGACCAACTACGGCAGCGCCGCCGGCGCCTCTGCCTTGGCATACAAATTCCGCGCAAGCGATTGGACGTTGATGCTGTTTCTCGCTGCATCCTGGACCAGCGACTTCTGGTTGGCTTCGAGATAGCGCAACCCGGCTTGCACCTGCTGCAAGTCCTGGCTGCGTTGCATCTGCCACTGTTTCTTCGTTTCCAGGAGCGTACGCTCAAAACGCACCTTCTGAGCCTGCTCCAGTTGCACCAGACCTTCCTCGATCAAGCGCTGAACCTCTTCCATCTTGAGTCCGGCGCCAACGACCTGAGAAGTAGCTGGCGCAGGAGCATCAGCTGTGGGAAGGGCCGAGGGGCCAAAAGAGATTTGCAGGCCGCGAGACCCCACTTGCACTTGCGCGCGAAACAGCGCCAAGCTCGCGACACAGATCACAAAGCAGGCCGTCACCGCGCCCAGCGCCGCAAACCGCGGCGTCCGCAGCCACGGCATCCACCCCTGCGGTTGGGCGGGAGGTTTGGAGAAGGTGAATGCCAGGTGCTGAGGCACCGGCTCTTCATGCAAGGCCAGCTTCAGCGTAGACTTCGTGCGGCTCAACAATGCCAGCTCCTGGCGGCAGCTTGCGCAAGCTTTCAGGTGCAACTGCAATTCGCCCGCTTCCCCCTTGGCAAGCTCCTCGCCCAGAAAATCTGCAAACAGCTCACGTGATCTTTCGCAATTCATGACGCCCCTCGCTCATTCCTACTCAAGAACTTTTTCAGCTCGCTTAATCCCAAATACAATCTTGATTTCACAGTGCTCACCGGACAGTTGACAATTTCGGCAATCTCGGTGAATTTCAACCCTTCGTAGACCTTTAGCACGACGGTTTCACGCTGCTCAAAGGAGAGGTGCTCCAAGGCCCGCTCCACGATCAAGCGAAGTTCCGCCGGCTCATAGCGTTGGGCATGATCGATACGCACCTGAAGATCCTCTGACAACAGATTTTCAAGTTCTGTTCCATCCTCAGAGCCTGCACTGGGCTCGAGCCGAGGAAAATTCTTCTTCTCCCGGTAAAGCGAAATGCAGAAGTTGCGCGCGATCTTGAACAGCCAGTGAGAGAACTTGTCATGATTCTGAAGCTGGCCAATTTGCTCGTAGGCTTTAACAAAGGTGTCCTGGCAAACGTCAAACGCATCTTCGCGGTCACTGGTCAAACGCAGGGCATAATTGAAGAGCTTCTGTTCCCAGCGTCCCACCAGAACATTGAAGGCTTCTCCGTCCCCGCGAGCCACGCTTTCCGCCAAGTCTTTGTCAGTAAGCCGGACAAGCCCCAATTTGTCTCCTCTTATGCGATGACGCAAGAGTTAGGGAAAAAGTTTAATCAGGATGTTGAAAAGCTTGACAGGACAAAAATCCATGCCCTTCCGAGGGCAACTCCCCCGAATCAACGAAACATAAACGACGACCGGTTTCATACATTGAGATAAAGCGTCGGCGCTGTCTCACCCAGCAAGTACGATTCGCCACTCTGCGGTGAGGCTCGGATACAAGACAAAAAACCAGTGGAAGGTTGCTCCGATCGGGAAAATAGGCCAGGAAGCCTGCGGTTTTTCACTCCTCTCTGTTTTATTGCTGCTTTAGGGGAACTTGTAGAATCTTTGGGCTAAAAACCTAAGTTCGCAACCTCCGAAAACTTCGCCACGCGCTGCGCACCCAAGATCCTTCGGCCCGTTTTCGGTACCGTGAGGTTCACTCAGCCGTCACCGTGGCAGAGATCCACTGCCAATAGGTTCGTGTGTCCTTCCAAACTCCAGCTTGCTACTTCAAACACAGCTCGGATGCGTGCAGTCATGCGACTCGGCGCCAAAGGCAGCACCTGCGCGATTTCGAATTGTGCCCCAAGGAGTTTAGGTGAGTAAATGCTTAACTGACAGTAGTCACAACATCGTGGACACGAAAGCGGGGGATCCTTGGAGACTGTGCCAATGCAAAGCCGAGGACGAGAACGACGACGAGGACGACTCCCAGGATGTTCACGGCGAGCTCAGGATGAACGCTCCGTCGTCGCTACGCTGACGCGGTTGGCCGCCATCATTGATCACGCCGTAGGCAATGAAGGGATTCGTGCCAGAAAGCCGTGTGATGCGCGCATAGCCTTGACTCACACCAGGAGCGAATTCGCCCAGGATCGTGCTCAATTGCTTCCACCGTCGGGCTTCCAGGGAAATCCCTTCGACTGTCGCAGCTTTGGTGCCAGTGTTCCCATCAAAAACCTCAATCAGGAAGGTATCAGCAGTCTGGTCGGCCTCTCCGGTATTCACAATGGCAACGTTACTTCGATTTTCCTCATTCTGCTGCAAACCATAGACCCACACGCTGCTGGTTGAGGCAGCTCCATAGGGCACCGCCGTGTAAAAGAGGCCATAGGCCCCACCACCTCCCGGGGCGTAAGTACGCACTCCCAGAAAAATTCCACTAGCATCCAGCGGCCGTCCAGTCTCGTCCTGAACCGTGGCAAATAGAGCTCCCACATAGGGCACGTCGGGCGGGCCGATGCCTGCGATCGAGCGGGTTCTCAGAGCTTGTACAAGGTTTGTCACAATCAGCTGCTGGCCCGGCTCCATTGGGTAGTTGAACTGAGCCGTGGAATTGGATGCTTGGATAGAATCCGCCACAAATTGAAATGAGACAATCTTGGAAAGGGTGGAGAAGTTGGTGAGCACCAGTTCGCTGGCAAACGAACCTGTCTCGACGATAACTGGCACGGTCAAGCCCGTGCGCCCCGCAAGTGCGTTTTCGGTGATGGGCGGAACAAAAGATCCATCGGAGTTGGCATTGTCGTTGATCACCGCATAGGTATAGTAAGGAGCAGAACCGTTAACTCGCTCAACTCGAACATAGCCGGCGTCCAGTAACACACCTTGACTTGCCAGAATACCAGAAAGCTGTCGAAACCCTCCTGGAGCAAGGATTTCATCGGGCAGCACCTGCTGGATCTGCGGGCTGCGGTTTCCCGAGAAGACTGTGACCCGAAGAGTAATATCACCGTCTCCTGCTTGACCCATATTCTGCAAGGCGACATTGGACCGTTCATTGCTGGTTTGTCGCAGCCCGCAAAGATAGGCAGGAGCTGTCAAACCCTTGGTGACATCAACGCCACTGTACGCCAAGCCAGCGCGACCTTCTGCGGTGGGAGTCGTGGTACGCACGGTGACACTCACGTCTCCGGCAAAGGTAGCCTCCGGAATCCTCACTCGAAGAGTGCCAAGCCGATTTCCTGAACCGGGTATGCTCATGCCCAACGACCGCAGGTATTCGATAGCATTGGCAACAATCCGTTGCTGACCTGCCGGCAACGTAGTCGAGGCAGTGAGACTGGGCTCCCCGGAAGTAGGAGTGTAGGTGAAATTCAAGGTCGCTTCCCTGTTGCTTCGGTTCGTCAATGTCATTTCGGAAGTGAAGAAGGAGTTATTCAGGCCGGCCGCGCTAATGATGATGGGTACAAACAATTCGAGCCTCCCGGCGAGAACGACAACGAACGCGTCTCCTCCTCCGCGAGCCGCTTGGCCACCGGCGGCAACTCGAAAATCAGTGGAACGTGTGAGACCAGTTACGTAAGCTGTTCCCTGTTTGTCGAGAGCGACGGCAAATCCAAAGTCGTCACCGCTACCACCGAGCAAAGTGCTGTAAGCCAGCTCATCTCCCGTAGGAGTCAGTTTCGTGACGAACGCGTCATTGCAAAGATCGCTCGTTGAGTTACCGCACTGTGAACTGTTTAAGGAAGGGATCGCTCCCGGGGTCAAAGGAAAATCAGACGAGTTGGTATATCCGGTTACGTGGGCGCTACCTGATGAATCGACAACGATGGCCTGACTGAACTCAGTTCTCAGGCCGCCGAGAAAGGTGGAATAAAGCAGTGACGTTCCCGATGGATTGAGTTTGGCGACAAAAGCATCCGGTGTGACAGCTGAGGTGCCAGACATCTTGAGCTGAGGCTGAAAAGCGCCCGGAGTGATCGGAAAATCAGGAGAAGTTGTACTTCCCGTCACGTAAGCGCTGCCCGCAGAGTCGACGGCGATTCCCTCGCCCGCCTCTCCACGAGAGAGACCGTCGGTTCCTCCTAGATAGGTTGAGTACACAAGCCCGCTCCCTGCGGGGTTTAGCTTGGTTACAAAGGCATCGCTTCCTTTTAGCGTTCTTTGAAAGGCGCCAGGCGTCACTGGAAAGTCACTGGACGTGGTGAATCCAGTTACATAGACATTCCCCGCGGCGTCGATGGCAATCCTGGCCTGCCAATCTTCGCCGCTTCCGCCGAGCAACGTAGAATAGACCAACTGGGAGCCCGAAGGATTGAGCTTGGTAACAAAAACATCCCGTCCCTGAGCCATCGCCTTGTAGGCACCGGAAGAAACTGGAAAATTGGTCGATTCCGTGATTCCAGTCAGGTAAACACTGCCGTCAGCATCCACAGCGATCCCGCCAAGAATGTCCCTACCATTTCCACCGAGATAGGTGGAGTACAGCAGTTGATTGCCGAAAGCATTCAATTTGGCCACGAAGGCGTCTGTAAAGCCGGCATTGTCGTCGCCCTTGGTCCGCCGAAACGCTCCAGCGGTTACAGGGAGATCCAGCGAGAAAGTGCCGCCGGCAACATAAACTGAGCCCGTAGAATCAACAGCAACTCTGGGGAAAACGGCTCCTGCTGTCCCTCCCTCACCAAAGCTGCCTCCGAAATAGGTCGAAAAAATCAACTCACCCGAGGCGCTTAGTTTTCTGACGAAAACATCGTCGGCTCCCTGCACGCCGGTGGTTCGGAGAGAACCTGCGGTTGTTGGAAAATCCGTCGAAAGAGTTGCTCCGGCCAGGTAGATGTTTCCCTCAGAATCCGTAGTAATGCCGCTAGCAAAGTCCAGGGCCGAACCGCCAAAAGGGCTGGAGTAGCTCAGTACCGGGTCAATCACCAGTGTGCGACTTCTGTCGTAGCTCTCGACCTGAAACTGCACACGCTTGTCACGCTGAATGACATAGCGTCCCTGCGTAAGCCTGCGGTTTTCGCCAGTCAGCTGGTAAATAAGCGGTTTCCGGTGGCGGATTTCTCCAACGCCAGTCCCCAAGACAAGCTCACCATCGGCGTCGATGCGAATTGTCTCGGAACCCTCGAAGGCGAGCTGGATCAGACTTGGATCGGCACCTGGTGACACTATCCAGTCGTATTCCAGTCAGGCTGCTCTCTTCCTGGTCTTCGTCCTTGCTTATGGAGTCGCGGTTCGGCTTTGTGCGTAACCTTGGAAAGACCAACACTGAAAATCCGGTAAGGGTT
>JAKEER010000827.1 GCA_022616615.1 Acidobacteriota bacterium | reverse complement strand
TCCCGGTACCGATAGGTCCCATGGATAACCATGTCCTTGAAAAGCTGGTATTGAATCCCCACGTTCATATCAAGAAACATAGGGATTTTTATGTCCTGGACGATACTCCCAAGCGCAGGGCGAGTTCCGTCGAAAGCTCCCGCGGCATTGACCGGCGGCGTCCTAAGGTTGGGATTCGCCGGGAAGTCGCGGGTACCCTTGGGCGCCAGTCCGTAGACGATAGGAATACCTACCTGCGGCCCGGCGGAGACCAGCGCCGTGACGGGTGGATTGCCGCTAGGCGACGAATACAACACATGATTGTTGATCTCATCATAAAGGACCGAAAATCCTCCGCGGATTGAAATCTTGCCCTGCCCGTTAGGATCCCAAGCCAGACTGACTCTGGGGCCAAAGTTGTTCCAGTCTGTGTTATAAAAACGGTCTACCTTCTGATTGATCGCTTTGGCGATTCCAGCCGGGGTGGCCTGAGCCGAGGTTAGAATGGCTTCCCAATTGTTCCGGTCCGCCCCAATCCAGATGCTGAAGTAAGAATCCCAACGCAGACCGTAATTCAATGTCAGATTAGGGCTAATCTGCCAGGTGTTCTGAACAAAAAAACTGAGTTCCTTCCCGATGGTTTTCAGTTGGGAAAGTCGAGATTTGCCCGTCTGGGCATCCAGCTTCCTCAGCTCGGAATAGGGGTTATCGGCGGCGAAGTCCAGGATGCTGGCAAAGCTGTAGCTAGGATTATCTCCAAAATCGAGATAGTTGTCATCGGTGGTGTGATGACCAAAGTTGCCACCTACGTTGATTCCATGACGGCCACGATTGAGTGAGAAGCTGTCCCCAAACTGTGGATGAAATGTGGGATAGCGCTGATAGCTGAACGCGCCGTTGCCAATACCGAACCCGTCATCGGTAAAAATTTCGGGCACATGTTGAACCTGATCGAGTTCTGATGGTGTGGACAGGTAACCGTGACGGATATAGCCGAATCGTATTTCATTCAAGGCATTGGGAGAGAAAGTGTGAGTATGTTGGACACTGACATAGTCGATTTCATTGAAGACCCGGTTATCAAAGAGCTCGCGAGTGGTGGGATACGAAGAGTCCGGTCGAGTGTACCAGTAACTTCCAAAAAGCCGGTCTCGACCGCTGGCAGACTGGTAGTCAATCCGTCCGTTGAACTGTTTACCTGACTCCGGAAACACCCTGTTGTTGACCAGTTCCCCCAATTCTGGAATCCCGTCTCCGTTCAGATCACTAAATCCTGAAGTCGGATAGCGGAAGGGAGGAAAATCCTGGAAGAGCCTGGCTGCAACCGAACTGGGCCGGGTGCTTACCACAAGATCCCTGAAAGCCCTGGTCTCCGCGAGCCCGATGGAACTGTTTCCCGTTTGTGCCCGCAGGCCTTCATAGGCGCCAAAGAAAAAGAGCCGCTCTTTGATAATGGGCCCCCCAACCGTGCCTCCAAAATACCGCCGGTAGCTCTTAGGGATGTCTTCACGCCGGCTCCCAAAAGGTACGGCATTGAATTTAAAGTCCTGAAAGGTGCCATGACCGGTCCCATGGAACTGATTCGTCCCGCCTTTAGTGACGATTTGAACCTCAGGACCGCTCATAATTCCTGACTCGGCTGAGGTCGGATTGGTGGAAACACGAACCTCAGCGACGGCATCCGGGTTGGGAGAAAAACCGGCAGCAAATCGGCTGCCTTCTCCGTCGCGAAGATTGATTCCGTCTAACAGAAAGTTCTGCTTTTCCTCCCTGCCTCCGGAGGAAATCTGAGGCGCCGTGAACGAGGAAAAAATGTCTAGATCATTTTCAGCCTTTCCGGTAATTCCAGGACTCATCGTCACTAAGGTTAAAATCCCTCGGCCCTGAGCTGGCAGAGATTTGAGTTGGGTTTCGCCAACGACTTCAGAAATGCGGGCGTTGGTTGTTTCAATCTGGGTCTCCTCCGACCTTACGTCCACCGTCTGGGTTATCTCTCCAACTTCTAAGGTCAAATTTAGGTTCAATCGAGATTGAGCATTGAGTTCGATTCCGCTTTTGACCAATGCCTTAAAACCGCTCAGTTCCACTCTGACTTCATACTTCCCCGGCAGTAGATCAGCAATGCGGTAGAAGCCATCCTCCGCCGAATAGACTGTCCGAGGTACTCCCGTGCTTTCATTGGTGGCCTTGACCAGGGCTTTGGGTACACTGGCCCCTGTGCCATCAGCGATGTGTCCCTGAATGGTGCTAGTGACCTGCGCCCACAACTGGCCCGATCCCGCCGCCACTGTAAGAACCAGCGCCAGCAGACAACCGACGGTTCTTATGGATAGCCGGCTTCCTGCTCCTTCCACGTGTCTGTTTTTCATGATTGTACTCTCCCCTGCTTCGATCTGGTTCGATAGGAAATACCTCTACCTTGCCTGAAATCCTCGGCTATTCAGTACGCCGCGGGGACGGCCGAAACTACGGACCGGTGCGTTCGTAATTGTTTCACGCAACCAAGTCTCACAATACTCAGTCCACCGACCCACCCGATTCTTGCTGCGAAGTCGGGCAAGCAGGCCCGCGCGTCATCAATCACACTAGGACCAATCAGGAGACGACTGGCCATTTGAAGGTGGAACGCAGCGGGATGCGGCGACCGGTTTCCTGCGACTGGCGTGCGGCGGTCATGATCTCAACAACGTGCAAGGCGTGCTCGGGCGTGAACAGTGGCTCGCGTCCAGTGACGAGACACTCGGCAACTAAAGACGCTCCGTTCTGCCAGACGTAATCGTGTTTGGCATCGGCGTGACGTTTGAATTTCGGTTGCTCGCGAGTGGCCAAGTCCACAGCGTGAGGCGCCCAGTCGTAGCCAGCCAAGGTCATAGTGCCACCGCTGCCGGTGATCGTGATGGTGTGGTGGCCCTGGTCCGTGCGGTCATGTTCGTGCGGCGTGAAGTAGTTAAAGCCGCACTGGACATGAGAGAACACACCGTTGCCATGATCCATCATAACCATCGCGTTGTCCTCGGCAGTTACGTCGATCTCGCCTTTATCTTTAATCCCGCGCCTGGGCGTAACGATGCTGGTCATCGCCACGACGGCGAGTGCGGGCCCCAGCAGACCCGTAAGTGTAGTGAGGTTGTAAACACCCAAGTCCGGAAGGCTGCCGCCGCCCTTGGTGTAGAAGAACGCAGCCCAATCCGGACCACGCCAGCCATAACTGGCTTGCGCCGCCGAAAGCCGCCCAAGAGAGCCCGCGGCCAGCGTCTTCGCCATGAAGGCGAACTGTGGGCTTTGCACTGCCGTGGGTGCGCCCCATACACGCACGCCCTTCTTCCGCGCGAGTTCCAGCAGCTTTTGCCCCGCAGCAACAGAGTCGGCGATCGGTTTCTCGCTCCAGACATGTTTGCCCGCTTCGAGGGCCTGCCTGTTCAAGCGCTCGTGAGCCTGCATGTCCGTCAGGTCCACGAACAGATCAAATGGCGCGCCCGTGAGCATTTGGTCAATGTGCGGATAGTGATGGGGAACTTGGTGCTTGGTGGCGGCACTTTGTGCCCGCTCCGGGATAATGTCGCAAGCGCTGACCAACTCCACGAATGGACAGTTGGCGAGGTGGGGAAGGTACTTCGTAGAGACACTGCCGCAGCCAATAACGCCCACTTTGATTTTTTTGGCGTTGGGTTGCGCAGCGGACGGGGTCGCCAACGCGTTCAAGGCAAGGGCTGCCCCCAAGCTGGCACTCTGATGAAGGAAACTGCGCCGATCGGTTTGGCTGGTCGTGTGACTGATGGTTGTATTCTTGAGGTTTCGTTGTTCGCCGTTCGCCTGTGACGCGCGGTCGGTTATCTGACATTTGTCCATCATTTTGGCTTCCCTTTCTTTCTCTGTAATCAGCAACGCCCTTTAGAAAGCAAAGCGCCGCCCATCTTGCCCCGAAGCCCAGACGGCGCCTGGCAATGATGTTGATTTTTGCCCACAGGGCCACTTTTTCGCAGTTTGGCCCTGGCAAGAAGCCTAGAAAGCTACGCTTGCTCCCACTTGGATCTGACGTGGCTTCGTCACTGCGCCGGTCCACCTGCCAAAATCGGGCGCGGAGACATTCGTGCTGAACCCTGTAAATGTGTGCCAATTCCATAAGTTGAAGAACTCGAAGCGCAACTGAAATAAGATTCTCTCGCTGATTCTTGTGTTCTTCATCAAAATCAGGTCATGATTGTGATAGCCGAAATTCCTCAAATTGCTCACACGAGGGCCCTGGCCTCCATAAAAATCGAAGGCATTCACTGGTTCAAAGGCTCCCAAAGCGAAGAGCGGCTTCGTGGGTTCAAAGTCATTCTTGTCCTGTGCCCAGGGTTCAGCTCCAGGTAATATCGCAGGAATACAGCCCATACGAAATTGGCTAGGTAGGTTGCACCTCCCGGATCGGAGAAAGAATGGCGATCCCGATTGGGCGAGATAGGTACTTCCGAATGTCCATCCCCCTACCAGCTTTTCCAGGGCGCTTTGGCTTACAAGCCACCGTTTACCCTTTCCAAGCGGGAGTTCGTACGTGAATGCGATCGAAAGGATTTGCGGCACGTCCATTAGGGCCAAGCCTTTAGTGCGGTACCGCTGAAACGGCGAAATCACGCCAACCTGCGTACTCAACCCGCCGCCAGCAGGCTGATGGAAATCGGTATTGGTGAGCAACTTGGACACTGTGTAAGAGCCCAGCACCCACAGGCCGCTCGAATGACGCTTCTCAGCCTTGAATTGAAAAGAGTGATAACTTGAGCTTCCTTGGTTTTCATTAATGGCCCTTAACGGACCGCAATACTGGGGAAAGGGCAGCAGTGCCTGAGCCAGGGAAGGTGCGCAGGCTTTCATTTGTTCCCGCCAACCAGGATAAGGGAGGGAAACGCCGTGCAATTCAACTTGACCGGGCCCGAACTGATCGTTGAGTTTACTCCCCAAGGATAGAAGTCTTGGATCCAGCGCGTTCAGAGGGGCGACCGCAGAAAGGAGGCGAGTGCTTTTATTCGCCACATAGGCCGCACTCAAATGAAGGTTTTGACCAAACTGCCGCTCCAGAGTCAAGTTCCAATGTTGGGCGTAGGGAAGGCGGTTACTGTCCACGGGACGGTACAATGGTCCAGCTTGACCGTTGAGGAAAGATGGATCGAGAAAGGGTGGCTTCCTAAAATCTTGTGGGAATCCATCCCGCAAAGTGAAGGGTGCGACAAGTCCGCCCTGAGTGCTGGAGAAAGTTTGAGTTAGGGAGAACCCATCTTGTCCAATGCCGCCCGCAAATCCAGGCATGTTCCCCATATCATAAAAAATTCCATAGCCTGCCCGGATTACAGTATTGCCGTTGGGGGCATAAGCGATGCCTATTCGCGGCCCAAAGGCCTCTAGGAAAGTCTCCTCTGGATGCCGCTTCCCGAAACTGGCAGCTCCCCATTCATCGCCGGCAAAGACCAATCGCCCTCGCCTACCTCCAGCGCCAGGATTTGGACCAACCGGATCAAAGAAGGAAAAGACATCATCTTTCTCTACGTAGGGGCGATGCATTTCCCAGCGAAGGCCATAGTTGAATGTGAGCCTTGGTCTGACCTTCCAGGTGTCGGCGAAATGAGTGATCAAACCGTCTGCGCGTGCCCGGCTGACGCCGAACGGCAAAAATGAGACACTGGCGCTGTTGACCTGTTCTAGAAGGAAACTAGCGACGGGATTGCCACTATTAATGCCGAGCAGGCCTGTCTGCAAGTTGCTGAAATTGAATACCCCAGCCTCACCCGCGGAAATGTGACGGGTATTGCGGAGGTATCGATACTCGGCCCCGAATTTGAAAACGTGCTCACCTTTCACCCAAGTGACTAAGTCGCTTGCTATATAAGACGGAGCGGGCCAGGCGTTATCTTCTGCAGAGCCGTTTGGGTTTCCAAAACCGGTAAAACCGCCAGTGAATTGGACGGTCGGCGGGTAACTAAAACTAGCGGCGCCCGGGATCTTAGGTAACTCGTTTGCAAATGGAGCGGCAACACTACCCCCAAAATAGTCTATGGTGGAGTATCCAAGACCGAAGTGGTTGAGAAGATTCGCACTGAAGGTATGATCCCAATTCAATCGGTTTGCCCATCCATTTTGAAAGTCGCCCTCATTCGAACTAATTTGAGGCGGTAAGAATGAGTTATCCTGTGTTGGACTAAACCGCTTTCGCGGTAGGGGGTGATCCGGAAAGGAATTGCTTGATTTCGACGGTGCAGCTGATAGCATGTGTGGTGAATATGGAACTTGTC
>JAKEER010000147.1 GCA_022616615.1 Acidobacteriota bacterium | reverse complement strand
TTCTCTATTTGGGAAGCATTCCTAGCGAAGGTAGTCCAAGAACGGAGAGGGTGGGCAAAGACTGGCTGGATTGCAGACTAGCGTGTGATGAACACGGGATACTTTCCTATCTCTCCCTGGAGCATCTTGCCGAGCAATCGGGCTTGAATTTCCAATAGCCTCCTGTAGCTCACACGATAATCGAACAATGGGTGGGTCACCAGCGTATCCATGCGCAGTTCGTAAGCCCGGTAGAAGGCTTTTCTTCCCTGAGGCCTTAGGGCGACGGCTTGGCCAACCATAAGGAAGTCGTCCGGAGCGACCATGCGGTTGTTGATAGCCTGGATGACACAAGAGTCGGCAACCAAAGGGCGAAACGGTTCCATGAGGTCCAGTGCCAGTGCGGGCCGTCCGAAGCGAGGCTGGTGGTAGAACCCCAGCATCGGGTCGAAGCCCACAGCATAGCAAGCGATAGTCAAGTCCTTTGCCAAAAGACTGTACGCCAGAGACAGCAACGCATTGACCGCATCGCGAGGCGGCCGTCGATTCCGTCCCGTGAAATCAAAGCGGAACAGCGCCGGCTTTTCTTCGCCAGGTTCCGCTTTGATCATGCCGTTAAAGGCACTGAAGTAGAGCCGAGCGGCATTGCCTTCCACTCCCAACAACTCCTCAAGTGACCGACAGTCTTCAGCACGGTCAGCCATTTCCTTCAGTTGCTGCATCAAGCGGGCTTCAGGTTCAACATGGTTCCGCAGCAGCAGGGTGCGTTGATTGCGAATCTTCCCGGCAGCCAATGCAGAGGCGAGCTTAAGGCAGAACCAGGGTTGATCGGCCAAAGCAAATTGGGTCCGCCGTAGAAACACATTCTTGGTGCAAAGCCCCGAAGTGATTCCGTAGAACCAGCCACCCTGAGAAAAGTAGCAAACCGGAACCTCCGCCTCGCACAATGATTGAACGGCTTGGGTCGTGACCTGAATATTCCCCATGAGATTTAACTGACAGATCTCACCGAGACGAATCTCCTGAACCAGAGTTTCTCGATCCTTTACTTGTAGGACGCCGCCCGACTTGCCCACACGCAGTCCTTGAGTCGTGAGATAGACGGGCCGATGATCGTCACGCGAGGTCACCAAACGGCGCACCTCAGCGAGTGCCGGTTTGGAATCTTTGCCACCCTCAATCACTGAAAACAGGGGCAGTTGAGCCGCCGGAGTGTCTGACCCAAGAGCAGCGATCCGGTTGACTTCATCGGGAAGGCAAATAGGCGCGAGGGAACAGGCAGGACACTTGGGGGAATCAATCAAAGGAGGGGGTATTTGGCCTGCTCGGGCTGTCTGCCACGCCGAGGCGATTGCAGCTAGTGCTTCGGTCATAACTGCTTCGGTAAATTCGACCCGAACTCTCTGGCGAGTCGAGGCATAGTAGACCAAGCCTTCGTCGCACCGGTACCCGTTCTCCCGCAGGACAAGTGCCTGCACGGCCAGTTGGACGCGATCCGTAGGCCAGAGCTCCAGGGCGTCGCCGCGCTGCTTTGGCTTGCCATGCTTGTAGTCGATCGGAGTGA
Organism: Acidobacteriota bacterium; assembly: GCA_022616615.1. GTDB lineage: Bacteria > Acidobacteriota > Terriglobia > Versatilivoradales > Versatilivoraceae > VFZK01. The sequence goes on along the minus strand of JAKEER010000147.1, from coordinate 2,475 downwards.
CGCATCCGTCTTCGACCTCCAGCAAGTCCAACTTGGCGATCACCCGGTAGCGTTCGCTGGAGAGCGTCACCGACCGGGTGTGAATTCGATCCTCAGCACCTAACGACTCTGGCGCCGGCAGGTCCTTGCCCTCCCGGTCCACTCGCTTGTGCTGGGCAGCGCCTTCGAGTGTGTCCGCGCTATGCACAAAGACTCCCTCCACCCACTCATAGAAAAAAAGGCGGGGGCAGTAGACAAATTCGTTTGCCATGCGGGCTGGCAAATAGTCGGGCAATTTCCGCTCAACGGAGAGTGTTTCGATGTGATTGAAGGTAGCCATAGTCGGTTACTTCCACCAATAAGGGAGCCCGAAGCGCGAGCGAGGGCATCGAGTCAAACAACAATGCAAGGACTGTCAACCCACGCATACGGCTTGCCAAGTGACGTGATGACGCGTTCTCCCCGGCCTTCCACTGGTCCCAGATTCACGAACAGAACCTGGTCTTCCAGGTGATGGATGATGCCCGCAAGTTCTGTCCTCAGGCGGATCAGATCGGACGCATTGAGTTGGCACTCGAAAATGGAGTACTGCAAATGATCGCCGTAGTCCCGCAGGACGCGGAACACCTTCCGTAGCCGCTTGTCATTCGAGACGTCGTAACACACCAAGTAGCACGAGCGCACTTTGTATCCAGCCAGTAAGAGCGACGACAAAATTGCGAGTGACAGAAAACAAGAATCTTCTCGGCAAGCCGGGCCAGGGGCTTTACTCGTCATGCCTGAAAGCCCGAAGCACTAGCGAGGGTCAGTCGCGATTCACCTTGCCATAATAGGCACAGAAGCTGGATCCGGCGTCAGGAACCGTCCCAGCGAGCGTCCGTCGTACCGGTTCATGGCGTAATCGAGGCCGGTGGAGGAATCGCGGGAGTAGGTGGCTACTTCCGCGCTGCGGCTCGCCGCCCAGCGAACGGGATCAGCAAGTTGTCAAAGAGCAGCAGCGAATCGTGGAGGGGAAAAAGGGCAGTTAGCAGAATTGAACGAATGGCGGGTGATTGGTTCGGTTGATCACGTCGAAAATTTAAGTTTCAAGGGCTGGCCCCAAAATGCCTCCAGGTTGGCTCGCTAGCACTTTTAGAAAAAGGAAAGATGTGACCCGACTTCCCCCTGATTATGAACTGGTTCCTTGTGTTTCTGGCGCTGGCGGCGCTGGTCATCGGCTAGCTGTTTTTCAGGAAGCGCAAGGAAGAGCGGGTATTGTGTTTGGAAGGATCGGAACATTCACTCGCGGATTGCCGCGATCTCTTTAATCAGGGTCGTTGGAGAAACCTCCTCCAAATCTGTGCCTAGAGTTTTCCAATATTCTTCTAATGCGAGATCCCTCTTCTTTAGTTTTGCGTAGGCGAGGCCCAATTGGTAATGGGCCTTTTCGTCTTTGGGGTCTAGTCGGATTGCTTTTCTACAGGCAGCGACAGCCTTATCGTGTTGTGATTGTTTGTTGTAGACTTCGCCAATCTGAGCAAACAAAGAAGCGTTTTTCCCGGAGAACTTAGCCGATAGCTGATACATACCTAAAGCTCTTTCATACTCGCCAATCGCGAAAAAAATGTTCCCCGCCTCTTGGGCTGCGTGGGCATTCTTGCGATCCTGTTCCAGTATGGTCAGGTACTCATTCAGGGCGCTTCGATGCTTTCCATCGAACTCCAACAGACGTGCTAGCTTGGTACGGTAATTCGAATTGTTGGGATGTAGTGAGACAAGGTCCTGGTAGAGGTTCAATGCCACTTCAAAGCCATTCCCGTCAAAAAGAATTCTATCTTCCTCGTCCCATGCATGTTCCTTGTTCCATTGGGCAAGCCCAAGCCCCTTGCCCTTTAGGATGGCAAAGTGTAAGCGATTGATAACCGTTTCCGCAGGCAAGGCAAATCCTAATGTCATAGCATCGCCCTTCCCTCTGTAAACATATGTCGCCACTCCTACCACTTGTCCGTCCATGTTGAGAACTGGGCTTCCACTGGAGCCGTGGTCAACTAGCCCTTAAACAAGCGGGTTCGGAGCCCACGAGAGAGTTGTCCATATGTAGCACATGTAGGTGAGCCGGATTTGCCGGACCCCGTGACTGCGGTCCCAAAGCGAGACACTGCTCCCTGCTGAGTTTCACCGCGCGGGTGGTGGCCATCGTCTGTGTGGGTCTCTCCTGGGCTTGAGTTTTTGACGGCTGGCGAGGGCGGCCCGGGCCCGCGCTCAGTCCTGCGGCTTCAGCCAAAGCGGACACGTTTGAGAAGCTCAAAGGTCTTGAAAAACGTCCGCAGATGTTTCGTGTAAGTCAGGACTCGAAACACCAGCCGCCGGCCCGTTTTCAGAATCTGACAGGGAATCAGGATGAAGCTGTGCAGAAAGCGCTTGAACTCCATCCGGCCAATGGCATGGCCCACGATCTGGTCCGGAACCATCAGCCCGTACCAGCTTTTCAGGTTCCACCCCAGCGCCGCAATCACC
>JAKEER010000146.1 GCA_022616615.1 Acidobacteriota bacterium | reverse complement strand
TGCGGCAGAGCCCTTGCTGACGCGCGGGCTACTGACTTGAGCCTCCGACCTGTTCAGTAGCCCGACCGTAAGGGAGGGCTCACGACTTTGACGGAACCCTGTGTTGGACGCCCTGGCCACTGGCTTACGCCAGTGGTCCCCCCCATAACTAAACGCATTGCTGTTTTCACAAAAATGAACTTGACATAAAGCAAGCCCTAATGTCAAGCTGTCTTACATTATCTCTTAACTCGGCAGGGGCAGCGAATCGTCAATAGGTCTTCCCTGTGCTTTTGCTCGCGGAATTCCACGAAACCATCCGCCTCAAGTTTAGTGCAGAGGCGCTTCGAGGCTCGGTCAGCAGGGCCCCGTCAAAGTCGCGAGCCCTCCCTTACGGTCGGGCTACTGAACAGATCCGAGGCTCAACTCAGTAGCCCGCGCGTCAGCAAGGGCCTCTGCCTCGACTTAACGACTTATGGGACTTTGACGGGACCCTGGCTCGGGTCAGTTCCACGCATTACCCGAAAGGCTTGCACCATGCGACACTCAACATCAACCCAGCTCGGGAGAAGGCGGCCACCCAGACCGGATCGCGTCCGGCTCTGGTCGCGCGCAGTTCCCGGCTTCTGGAGGAGGCTTATGAAGAGAAACAGTTCTAAACTCGCGATGTGCGCCGGCTTGCTCCTGGCGGTTTGTCTGCTCGGACCTTCTGCACCCGCGCAGACCACCCGAGGCACGATCACCGGTAACGTCACGGATGAGACGGGCGGCGTCGTCGCCGGAGCTCAGATTACAGTGAAGGAGATTGACAAAGGATTTGCCTACGCGGCTACGACGAACTCCGAAGGCGACTACGTGGTGCCAGGCTTGTTTCCGGGACGCTACCGAGTGGAAGCCGAACACCAAGGTTTCCAGAAGACGATCGTCGAGCCGTTGCAACTGCACGTGGACCAGCGGCTGGCTGCGAATCTGACTCTGAAGGTTGGTGAAGTTACCCAGCAGGTCGAAGTGACCTCGCAAGGAGAATTGGTCCAGACTGGCAGTTCCTCCATCGGCCAGGTGGTAGGCAGTAAGATGGTTGTGGATCTGCCTCTGAACGGTCGGAACTTCTTGCAACTCGGCTTGCTCTCCCCTGGCACCAACACGGTCCCGCAGGGGACCGCCAACGAAGGCCGGGGTGGCATTGGCATCTCGGGCGGCCGTACAACGTCCAACCAATTCTCCATTGACGGGGCCTACAACGGGTCCACGGCCTACAACGACTTGAACATCGCGCTCTCGGTGGACGCGATCCAGGAATTCAAAATCCAACGCAACACCTTCACCGCTGAGGCTGGCTACGGGACGGGACAAATCAACGTTTCGACCAAATCGGGATCCAATAGCCTTCATGGAAACGTCTATGAATTTCTGCGCAACGACGCACTGGATGCGCGGCAGTTCTTTGACGCCTCGACACCTCCTTTCCGGCAGAATCAGTTCGGCGCTTCGGTGGGAGGCCCGATTCGAAAGGATAAGACTTTCTTTTTCGCCAACTATGAAGGCTTCCGCTGGCGGCGCCAGAACACATTGGTTGGCACACTCCCTACAGCCCGGCAACTGTCTGGGGATTTCGCGGGAACGCCTCCTGTCAGGGATCCGTTAACAGGCTCGCCATTCCCGAACAACCAGATTCCGCAGAATCGTTTTTCTGCCTTGAGCCAGCGAATTCTGGCCTTTCTACCCAGGCCTGCCACGGGCGGGGCAAATAACTTCGTGACCACTCCGGGATTCAGGCAAGACTCGGATCAAATGACCTTTCGCATCGACCACCGCCTGTCTGACAAGGACAATCTGTTCGGGCGATATACGTTCTATAAGACACTCGACAGTTACTCTCCCGGACTGATTCCCCAAACCGGAACCACCAGGCAAGATGCGCCTCATAATGCGACTGTTCAATGGACTCGCAGTTTCTCTCCGACTCTATTGAACGAGCTCCGCCTCGGTTTCAATCGGGACTTCTTCCCAGTGATCCAAGATGGGGCAGATGGTCCCAATATTCTGCAGTTCAAGAACATTGTCGCGGATCCTATCAATCACGGCTTACCCTTTATTGCCTTGACTGGATTTTCGGGCTTTGGAACTCCGCTGACCTTACCAGCCATCCGAGGGTCAAACGTTTACCAATACGGCGACAACCTGACCTGGATCCGCGGGGGGCACACATTGAAGTTCGGCGGAGGGTTTCGCAACGTCCAGCAGCCTCACGTTCCACTCCTCTTTGGCCGGGGCCAGTTCGTCTTTCAGGGGTTCGCCACCGGCAACCCAGTTGCAGACTTCCTGCTGGGGAATCCGTTTCTGGCCATTGGAGCAGGCAAGCGCCCCATCTCCTATATGTCTTTCCACAATTACGATGGGTTTGTGCAGGACGACTGGAAGGTCACGCCCCGCTTGACTCTCAATCTCGGGATAAGATACGAGCGCGTTGGGGTGGTTACAGACCGGTATCGAGGACGGTTGGGGGTGTTCGACGAAGCCACGGGCAAGGTCGTTGGACCGGGGGTGGCTGTGGACCAAGCAGGCCTGATTAACCCTGACAACCTGGGCTTTCAACCACGGTTTGGCTTTTCCTGGCAACCGTTCAGCAACCCGCACACCGTCATCCGAGGCGGCTACGGGGTCTATAACGGTGTGAAAGTAATCAACGAGCGAAACTTCAGTTTGGGAACAGAGCTGGGATGGCAGCAGATTGTAGACACCAACCCTCTTGCCGGACTCCCCCCTTCTGTGAACTGGGACAACCTGTTTCCACCCGCGGCGGCCGGGGGAAGCCCAGGAATCCTCTCGGATGATCCCCGCTCTCGCGATCCTTACGCTCAAATGTATAGCTTGGGAATACAACGAGAACTCCCCTTTGACGCGGTGCTGGAGGTGAGTTACGTCGGACAGGTTACCCACAAAGAGATGATCCGGATCGATATCAACCAGGCGCGCCTCCCTGCGTTTCCGGGTGAGCCTCTGGCGCCGCGACGTCCGTACCCCTCGCTGGCTAGTATTCTCATGGTGAAGGACATCGCCAACTCCAACTACAACTCGTTACAGGCAAGGTTCGAGAAGCGGTTCTCGCACAACCTGAGTTTCCTGGCCGCCTATACCTACTCGAAAGCTCTGGACACGGGTTCTTTCTGTGACGTCGGTGGCTGCAACGGCCTGCAAAACAATCTGGCAAAGGAGTACGGTCCTTCTTCCTCTGACCAACGGCAGCGGTTTGTAATAAGTCCCATCTACATCTTCCCGTTCGGCGGCGGCCAAAAGTACCTCAACAGTCTGCCAACCGGTCTTAACGCACTCGTGAAGGGGTGGCAATTCAGCACCATCGTGACCCTCGCCAGTGGCACACCGTTCCCGGTACAGGCCGGCGGCGATCGCACTCAAACCGGGAACTTTGGCGGTGGAAAGCAATTCGCCAATTGTGTCGGCCCAGGTATGTTGCCGAGCAGTGAACGAACCGTGGAGCGTGACTTCAACACCAGTGCTTTCCAGGTGGCGCCTCTTGGGACATTCGGAAATTGTGGCCGAGATATCCTTACCTCGCGGGGAACCAACAATTGGGACATCTCGCTCCTCAAAGATACGCAGCTCTCCGAAGGAACGACGCTGCAGTTCCGCACGGAGTTCTTCAACGCCTGGAATCACCCGCAGTTCAACATTCCCGTTTTCGATCCGACGAGCCAGGCGTTTGGCCGCATCACTTCAGTCCGACCGGCACGGGAGATCCAGTTCGCCTTGAAACTGCTCTTCTAGGTTCACTGGGTGCCAGCGAAGTTCAAACTTCAGTCCAGTTTGTTCATTCCCGCGAAAGCGGGGAATCTGAAGATTGCAACTCGTTATCGAGGGCCAACCGCTGGCGTGAGCCAGTTCTCTGGAGATTGGACGTTCTGAAAGCCCGAAGCGCCAGCGAGGGACTCGGCGACACCCGTCGGTTGCGCTCCGGGCTTTCAAGCGCCCGCCTTACGGTACCAAACTCACGCTTCGTACGATTTTAAGTCCTTTGCCGGGTGAAGCGTTGTTCTGACCCTTCTGTTCGAATGCGAACGCACGTCTATCAACGAACTCGCAAGCGTTCAGACGCACAAGAACGTCCAATCTCCAGGCCACGCTCACGCCAGTGGTTGGCGTGCCCCCCCCCATAACTAACGCACTACTTGAGAAATGAAGATTCGTGCCGCCGTTATCGACAAACCGGGAGCGAACCCTGAGGTTCAAGAAATCGAGCTAGCCGGGCTCGCTCACGATGAAGTTTTGGTTCGCCTCAAGGCGACCGGTGTTTGTCACACAGACCTCTATTGGCGAGATGGGAAGCTGTTTCCCGATGAGTTCCCCGTCGTGGTCGGTCACGAGAGTGCGGGCGTCGTCGAAGACGCCGGCTCCTCTGTGACCCGCGTAAAAAAGGGGGATGCGGTGGTGCTTGCCCTGGCCTTTCATTGCGGGCACTGTAGGATGTGCGAGTCAGGCCGGCCCATGCTCTGTCCGGAAAGGACCAATACTCGCCCCCACTATTTTCGTAGTGGGAAACCATTGATCCAAGGATTTGGCACTGGCGGCTTTGCGGACGCGACCATCGTAAAAGAGTCTTCGCCCATCAAGATACCCGAAGGTGTTCCCCTCGAAGTCGCTGCCGTCTGCGGTTGCGCCGTCGCTACGGGCTTGGGAGCTGCCTGGAATCTGGCCGAGATACGGCCTGGCTCCACGGTTGCCGTGTTCGGTTGCGGCGGAATCGGTCTCAGCATCATCATGGGCGCCAGGATCGCCGGGGCAGAGCGGATAGTCGCTGTCGATCCGAACCGCCTTCGGCAGGGCACCGCCCTTAGGCTGGGTGCAACGGATGCCATTGGCCCGCAGGAGGGCGATTTGCTGGCCCTTCAGCCCGAAGGCTACGACTATGTTTTCGAAGCAGTCGGTCAGACGGACGTAATGGAGATGGCGGTAAGGGTCACTGGGATCGGTGGTACTGTCGTCATTATTGGCGCAACCGGGCCGCAGGAAAAGTTTTCAATCCAATCGCTCGACTGGGTGGTCAAGCAGCGCAAGATGTTGGGCTGCCTCACGGGCAGTGTGCGTCCCAATATTGACTTTGACTGCTATTTCCGCCTCTATCGGCGAGGTCTACTGGACCTCGACAGTCTCGTTACCTCGAAGTTACCGCTCAACGATGTAGCAAAGGCGTTCGCACGATCGGAATCTGCCGACGGAATCCGCACGATTGTCACCATGGATTGATTGGCCGGCGAAAGCCGGTTCTGGAGATTGGACGTTCTCGTGCGTATTGAACGCTTGCGAGTTTGTTGATAGACGTGCGTTTGCATTCAACAGATGGTCAGAACAGCGCTTCGCCTGGCAAAGGACTTAAAATCGCACAAAGCGTGAGTTTGGTACCCTGAGACCGGCGCTGGAAAGCCCGGGGCGCAAGCGACGGGTATCGTCGAGTCCCTCGCTGGCGCTTCGGGCTTTCAAAATGTCCAATCTCCAGAGCCGGTGGAAGCCTGTTCAAATGTAATCGTCTTGTGAGGCGAGGCATCTGGTGGAACTCGGTCAAAGACAGTTATTAGTCCGAGCAGTGATTGGAGGACATGACTTTTGCCTGTCCTCTCCCCTCGCCCGCTCGGGGAGAGGGGATCGGGGGTGAGGGGCGCTGATTAGGCCCCGTACAGTGTCCTGCTACTTGTGTACCTGTTAATGATGCATCTGATGCGATTATGGGGCGGCAGATCGAGACGCGGGCCGGTTCGCGTTGCTCTCCTTGTTGGGCTCATCGGTTTGGCCGGCGCCACCACGGTCATGGATCCCAAACCTGCCATTACCGGCCACGAGTCGACTGAGATGGTCAGCACCCC
>JAKEER010000826.1 GCA_022616615.1 Acidobacteriota bacterium | reverse complement strand
GGGATGTCGCGCTTGTACTGGTCGAACTTGCCTGATGCAAAAAGGCCACGCGGAGGAACCAGCGGCTTGTGCAGTTCGTTGACCACAGCGGATTTGCCGATTCCCGAATAACCGGACACCAACACCATCTCCGGCCTGCCGCTTTTGACGATGCGATCGAATGAGGCGAGCAAGGTATCGACCTCTCGCCCTCTGCCGTACAGCTTCTCGGGGATCATGAGGCGATCAGGAACGTCATGAGAACCAGGTAGGAAGTCGTCGATGTGTCCGCGGGTTTCCAACTCGAACAGGCAGCGCCGAAGATCGCTCTCGACGCCCGCCGCAGTCTGATATCGCTCTTCGGCGGTCTTGGAGAGCAGTTTCATGATAATTGTGGAGATTGGGGCCGGTATGCCCCTCCGTACCGAGGTCGGGGGCGCGGGTTGTCTCGCGATATGACAATGCACCCATTCCATCGGATCGGATGCTGTGTACGGGAGACAGCCGGTCAGCATCTCGTAGAACGTGATTCCGAGCGAGTACAGGTCGCTCCGGGAGTCGACTGACCGGTTGGCTCGTCCCGTTTGTTCGGGGGCCATATAAGCGAGCGTTCCAGCGATGAACTCTGGAGGTTCAGGCGACTGGCGTTCACGAGGCAGACGAGATGCGATACCGAAGCCGGTGAGGCACACTTGCCCAGTCGCGGAATGCACAAGCACATTTGCCGGCTTGATGTCCTTGTGGACAAGCCCACGTCCATGAAGCTGGCTAAGTGCCCCAGATAGAGCTATGGCGAGTCGTAGAAATTGCCCGATCTCTATGGGCTGGCCGATAAGACGATCGAGGGGTTCACCGCCAACGTACTGTACGACGAGCATGAGTCGCCCGCGCTCGCGCACGAGCTCCACCGGCCTTAATGCCCATGCAGAGTCTAGGTAGTCCTTAAGTCCGTATTCGTGCGTGAGGCGCTTGATGCTCTCAAGCGTCCGATGTTCTTCGTCGGTGATGGGGGATACGAAGGCGTACCTAGTGCCTTCAGTATCTTCGCATTTCAGTCTGCAGAAGAGGCGATCGGCGTTTTGCCACAGTACGTCTACACAGTTGCTTTCCCAACCAGCGCCGAATAAGGCGGATGCTTCCATGTGTCGGGCCCTGAATTTCCTATAGCTTCTCTGTAGGCCTGCGGCACGTAGCTTTGTGGAACCCATCCGAACGAATCGGAGGCGCCAAACAGGCTTGTTCTTATGTTTCAGATTGGAGCAACCATCCAGCGAACTAGAAGAGCTGCACAGACCAGCAAAGGGTGGTAATTATGATAGTGTGAATGCGAATACAAAGCAACATGGCATTGCTGCCACGTTAAGTGGCATTGGAATTGAGCAAAGTCGTCATGTCATCCAAATCACCATCAGGACATCGAAGGACTCAGTAATTTTCCAAGACCTCCTTTTTGAATCAGGTGCCTTTGCTGAAGCATTCCTAGTTGCAGTTCGGCCGATTGATACGAATGTATCGACGATACCATCGTCCAATAGATTCGCTTGTAAGCCTATGATTATGTCGTACTTGCGAAGGGGAAAGATTTCCTATAGCGTTAAACTTTCCTGTGGAGGTGCTATGGTGACCATGACCCAGACGATCACGAATGAAGTAGGTGCGGCGCTTGGTGGCTGGGCCCCGGAACAAGCAGCCCAAGAGGAAGAAGCCCAGGACGTTCTCGCCTATGTCTCACACCCAGGAAGGAGCATCGTAATGGGAGCATCAATCAAAATATTAGGTTTTGCCGGTAGCTTGCGGAAACAATCGTACAACCGATTGGCCTTGCGAGCAGCAACAAGACTGTTACCCCCGGAAGCCCAACTCGACACTTTCGAGCTCGACAATATCCCGCCATTTAATCAGGATGACGAGCGCGAACCGCCTCTCACGGTGCGTGCGTTCAAGGCTGCTATCGAAGCAGCAGCCGCGATTCTCATAGTGACCCCCGAATACAACTATTCTGTTCCAGGAGTTCTGAAGAATGCAATTGACTGGGCCTCCCGTCCGTATGGGGACAACGCATGAAACGGGAAGACGGTTGGCCTGATGGGCGCTTCAAGTGGAATGCTTGATACGGCGCGGGCACAATATCACCTGCGCCAAATGTTTGTCTTTCTCAACATGTTCCCGTTGAACCAGCCCGAAGTCATGATCGCTTATGCCGAAGAGAAGTTTGACGAGGAAGGCAATCTCAAAGACCAGATAACTATTCAGAAAATCCGCGAATTACTCGAGACTCTCACAAAATGGACGAAGTGTCGACACAAGGTGGAAACGCTGACTTGAGAGCGTGCTCACCTCGCTCTGATAAGGCAGCCCGAAGTGAGAGACTAATGACCCTGTTGGCGCCCCATCCCCTTCACCAGGCGGTTCTCGATAGCCTTGGATCGGCTGTGGACGTGATCGCACAATGCATCGAGCCCAAGCGGCCGGACGAGCTGCTCCGACAAAAGGAACGGGAGCTTCGCTGTGTTGCCGATGCCATACCTCAACACATTGTTGCCCTCGGACCCGATGGAAAACTGCTCGATGCGAACCGATCCGTCCTGGAATTCAGCGGGCTGGCTTTAGAAGACATCCTGGCTGAGGACTTGCTCACGCAAATCTGTCATCCGGATGACTTCGAAAGGATACGGGACAAGCACGAAGGTGCGTTCGAACTTGGAGCTCCTTTTGACTTAGAAATGAGATTGCGACGCAAAGATGGGCGATATCGATGGGTTTTACTTCGCTACAACCCGCTGCATGATGACCAGGGACACGTCATTCGCTGGTACGCCATAGGTACAGACATCGATGATCATAAGCACGCTGAAGAGAGGATTCGTAACGAAACCCTGTCGGCGTGCGAAGACATCAATCGTGCCTCCGTGTTCGAGGAGATCGTCGGGTCCTCAGAAGCGCTGCGTAGCGTTCTGCACCAAGTGGCGAAGGTAGCGCGGGTGGATTCAACGGTTCTTATTCTAGGAGAAACTGGGACAGGCAAAGAGCTGATCGCACGCGCCATTCACAAGCGGTCGAACCGTTCGTCTCGGCCTTTTATTCGCGTGAATTGCGCGGCGATTCCTTCTTCGCTTATCGCCTCGGAGCTCTTCGGACACGAGAAAGGTGCTTTCACCGGCGCGCTACAGCGGCGCCTAGGGCGTTTTGAATCCGCCAACAACGGCACGATTTTCCTGGATGAGGTTGGTGAGCTGCCCGCGGAAACACAAGTCGCTCTGTTGAGAGTGCTCCAAGAGCGGGAAATTGAACGAGTCGGAGGTAGCCAATCGATCTCTGTGGATGTGCGAGTACTGGCTGCAACCAACCGTGATTTGAACGCGGCTATTGCTGCAGGTGGTTTCCGTCAGGATCTCTTTTACAGGCTGAATGTGTTTCCAATCCACCTACCATCGCTCCGCGAACGACTGGATGACATTCCCTTGCTCGTCGAATACCTGCTCGAACGCCACGCCAAAAAGACTGGAAAGAGGTTCAGAAGCATTCGGAAACGGACGCTAAAATTGTTTCAGACGTACGACTGGCCCGGCAACATTCGCGAGCTACAGAATGTCATCGAACGGGCCGTCGTACTGTGTGACGGCGAAACATTTTCCGTCGACGAGACCTGGCTGAAAGGTGAACGGACCCGGCAAGCTGCGCCAGCCCTTCCTTTCGTAGCCTCGATCGCCGAGCGCGAGAGAGAAATAATTGAGGCCGCCTTGGCACAGTCACGGGGCCAGGTATCGGGCCCAACCGGCGCAGCCGCGAAGCTGGGACTTCCACGGCAGACGCTCCAGTCGAAAATCAAGAGCCTGGGAATCAACAGGCACCGTATCACAGGTCCATCCACCTAACTGAAATACAAAAACGCGAAGTTGCTTGGCGGGCCGATCCCAAACGGTCGTTTGTTCTTCAGCTTAAGCCGCCTTCCGCGCTATTGGACTGAATATATACCCGACCGACGGCCGACGCTCTTTCCTATTCCGCCGAACTTTCAGCAATTGCTGAAAATTCGGCAGCCCCTCAATCCTGACTGCGAGAATTTTCAACCGCTTCCACTGGTCCGGGCTTTGCCTTGTCTTATTGTCATAGCGTT
>JAKEER010000145.1 GCA_022616615.1 Acidobacteriota bacterium | reverse complement strand
CTGAACCTCAGAAACACTACGTCGAAGGAGCTGCATTCTCAGACCGGGAGAAGCTGAAAGAACTCGGCGCCCGCTGGGATCCTGGGTCCAGTCGCTGGTATCACACCGATCCCGACATCGCTCGTCAGGCGCAAGCCTTTGTTGACTCCGCTCACCATAGGTACTTCCTCGAAGGCGACTCCGGCCAGGTCTTCGCCGTCAAAGAGCAATTGAAGGAACTGGGAGCCCAATGGGATCCCGACAGCAAGAAGTGGTATCACACCGACCGTCTCAAGGCTGCCGAAGCACAGGCCATCATCGAGCAGGGGCCCAAACGGTACTACATCGAAGGCTCTGCCTTCAGTCAGAAGGAAACACTGAAGGAACTCGGAGCCGAGTGGGACCCGCAGCGCAGCCAGTGGTATCACACCAATCCTCAAGCCGCTGCCAAGGCTCAAGAGCTCGTCAATGAGGCCAACCAGAAGCACTACGTGACGGACGCACCGCGCGACCTCACCAACGAGCTCAAGGAACTCGGTCTCCGCTGGGATCCGGAGGCCAAGCAGTGGTATCACAGCAAACCGGAAGTAGCGGCCCAAGCCCAACAGCTGGTCAACTCGAAAAAGACGTTGTCAGAGCCGGAACTCAAAGTGCCAGGTTCGCAACTCGACCACAGCCTCTAACAAAGCTCGCAGCGCCGCTTGGCTGATTGGCAAGGAAGACGCGTCCGGCTCCCGGAAGCCACACGACTTTTCTCTCTCAGCGCGGCGCCCCTGTGGTCCCGTCGCCTTTGGCGCCTCTACACGTCTCCTGGAGGGTTCCGCATTCCTATGAACACCGTTACATCCTGGGATTACATCAAACAGAATTACGATCCCGACGACCGCCTGGCCGTCGTCATCAAGAACCAGATGACCGGCCAGGTCATTCAGCGCCTGGAGAGTGCCCGCGAAATTGCTTCCCCCGACTTCCAACGGTGGCTGAGATTCCAGAATGTTAAGGGATGCATCTATCTCTCGGTCAATGCCCTGCTGCCCGAGGCCACCGGCAGGACCCGCACGCAGATCCAAACCATCCGTCACGTTTACCTCGACATCGATCAGGATGGACCGGCCGTCCTTGCCAAAATCATAAGCGATCGCAGAATCCCGCAACCGAACTATGTGCTCAACACTTCGCCGGGCAAGTTTCAAACGATCTGGAAAGTTGAAGAGTTCACGGTGGAACAGGCCGAACGGCTACAGCGGGTTATGGCGGCGGAGTTCGGCGCCGATCAGGCGGTCATCGACGCGGCCAGAGTGCTCCGAATTCCTGGTCTAAGAAATAGGAAATACGACCCGCCGAACCAGGTTACTGCCGAGAAGCTCTCGGATCAGACCTACAAGCCATCCCACTTTAGACTCCAGCTCGACTTGCTTCCCCAGCCAGCCAATGCCACGGCGCCGAGACCGACGACCAGCCATCGACCATCCAACGGCCGGCTTTCCCAGTCTGAAATCGACTGGGCGCGCGTCATGCGCGACTTAAGCCGCGGCCACGATCCAGGCGCGGTCCAGGCTAGGCTGGAGCAGCAACGGCAGGACAAACACAATCCTGCTGATTACGCAGCCAGAACCGTTAACAAAGCCCTTGCCGAGCTGGCGCGGCGGCGGTCCCTCGGTGCCCAATGCACCGTTGATGGAGGACTTTGCCATGATTAGTACCGCCTCAACTGTCCAGTACTTTGGTTTGGAAGCCACGGTCATCGCTCAAATGGAGACCTGTGTTACGGCAGATGGCTGGCTTGTTCCCGAGGCCTCTAACCTTGCACAGTACCTGACATGACACCTTATTTCGTTTCCCGGAACATGACTCTCTACAACGGCAACTGCCTAACAGTGCTGAAGACATTGCCGGCAGAATCTGTCCATACTGTCGTGACCTCTCCGCCTTACTGGGGATTGCGCGATTATCGTCTGGAGCCGTTTGTGTGGGGAGGAAGCACTGCCTGCGATCATCAGTGGACCGTCAGCCCGCGCATTCGCAAAGGCGGGCCTCATGGAAACGGGGTCTTACTCCAAGGAGGCCGTTCTGTCGTTCAGGCCCAGGCCGCCGTCAAAGATCGTTCTGGTGGTGACTTTTGTACGTGCTGCAACGCCTGGCTCGGCTCCCTTGGCCTGGAGCCCACAGTCGATCTTTTTATCCAGCACCTGGTCCTGGTTTTCCGGGAAGTGCGGCACGTTCTCAGAAGAGACGGGACACTCTGGCTGAACCTGGGTGATAGCTATACGAGTGGCGGACGTGAGAATCACGGTTCCACCGTCAGCCCAAAGCAAGAAAGCAGCCCCGGTAGTCTCACTGTCAAACAAAGAAGACCTTCACAGCCCTCAGAGTTGAAACCCAAAGATCTCGTCGGCATCCCCTGGCGAACCGCGTTTGCTCTCCAAGCCGATGGCTGGTATTTGCGATCCGATATCGTTTGGGCCAAGCCCAACGCGATGCCCGAATCGGTGACCGATCGACCTAGCAAGGCTCACGACTATCTCTTTCTGCTTACCAAGAGGAAGCGTTACTTCTACGACCATGTCGCCGTGATGGAACGCGTCGCTGGTACAGCCCACAGTCGTGGCAACGGCGTCAACCCTAAGGCCAAGAGTCTCGACCCCGATTCAAATCATCAGTCCAAGAGTCCACGGCAAAATGAGTCTTTTTCAGCCTCAGTCGCAGATCTGGTGAGCCTCCGCAACAAGCGTTCGGTCTGGATCATCCCCACCCAGCCTTACTTTGAAGGACACTTCGCCACCTTTCCTGAGGAGTTGATCCGTACCCCCATCCTGGCCGGCACCAGTGAAAAAGGATGCTGCGCCCGCTGTGGTGCTCCTTACCGGCGAATCCTCGAGCGGCAACGCCATGACGACTGGCAACCCAATCCTGAACTGAAGCAGTTGAGTGTCGACCGTAACAGCAAAGCCAAGTGGTCTGGAACCGATCCGCAATCCTCAGGACGCCGGCTCATCGAAAACATTGCTGCAGCGAGAGCTGCCGGTCGCGAGCACGACCATCCCTTTCCCGCTCCAATCACCATCGGCTGGAAGCCCGCCTGCCACTGTCACTCAGAAGAAGTATCACCCTGTGTTGTCCTCGATCCGTTCATCGGCAGTGGCACAGTTGGCGTGGAAGGTAGAAAGGCCGGTTGTCACGTCATCGGAATCGACGCCTCACGCGAGTATTTGGACATGGCGATCAAACGAAACCGTCAAGAGGTATTTCCATTTCTTCCCAGCCAAGGATGTGGCTGACCATCATAGTCCCAACTCTCTCTCAGCGCGGATGCCAGTGGGCATCGCCGCGCACCGTGTGGGTCCGCTCCACGCGGCTGACGTATTGAGATCAAAGGACAGAACGAAACGCCGAGACTCATGTTCACTTGCAAGAAAATCCGCAACGGCAGCACTTATCTGGGTACTCATCTGACCGCTAACGACTACTACTGCGAAGGCGAACACGTCATGGGCACTTGGGTTGGGAAGGGCGCTGAACTCCTTGGTATGGCTGGACACGCCATTGATGGAAACGATGCAGCGTTTGAAGCCCTGCGGCTCAACCAGCATCCCGATGACTCGGGCCAGCTCACTCCCCGCAACGTTGGAGACTCCATCCGGTTTTACGACTTTCAATGCTCGGCTCAGAAATCCGTCTCCATCATGGCCGTGACGCTCGGCGACCAGCGGCTTTACGAAGCTCATGATCGAGCCAGCCGCCTTGCTCTGGGCGAGTTGGAGCGATTTGCTGCAATCCAGTCTGGACAGGGACACCGCAAGCGCCGGGAGACGACGGGGAACATCTGTGCGGCAGCTTTTCGCCACGATGCCTCGCGCGAGCTCGATCCTCAGCTGCACACTCACTTGGTGGTAGCTAACGCCACCTGGGATGGGAAGCGCTGGCTGGCCCTGGAGACCCATGACATCTTCAAAGCCATCCGCTACTGCGGCAAGGTCTATCAAAACGAGCTGGCCCGCGAATGCCGGCGTCTGGGCTATGACATCGAGTCCATCCGCAATGAGAAAGGACTGGTGGAAGGGTTCGAGATCAAGGGCGTTTCGACCGAGATCCGGCAGCGCTTCTCCAAACGCCGGACCCAGGTGGAAGCCGCCATCGAGCAATTCATAGCCGAGCGCGGCCGCCAGCCCAAAGCCGACGAGATCGCCGAGCTGGCCCGCGAGACGCGGGGAGAGAAGCTCAGGGAAATCACCACGCCTGAAGTCCGGGCCCTTCAGCGAGCACAACTGAGTCCGCAGGAGCTTCGCGTCCTGGAGCGTTTGCACGATGAAGCTTTGTCCCGGCCCCACTTCGAACCGACCTTAGTAGCCTCAGAGAAAGCCCTGACCGACGCCAGAAAACATCTGTTCGAGCGACAGTCTGTCCTGCCTGCCCACGCGGTCCTGGCTGAGGCCTTGAATCAAAGCCTCGGGGCCACCGATCCTCAGAAGCTTCAAACCGCTGTTGAAAAAGAAGGCAGTGGTTTTGTCGCTGTGGGCGCCAAGCTTGTGGAGCCTCTCAACCAGGCTTTCACCACCCCTGAAGGCCTGGCGCTCGAACGCTGGGCCGTTGGCTTTGTCAACGGCACTCAGAATAACAGGCAGGCCCTCGGTCCGGTCGAAGGGATTGCCTTCCAGTTTCAGTCTGACGAGCAGCGTCGGGTCGTGCTTCAGACACTTGCCTGTACCGATCAGGTGTGCGGAATCCGCGGTCTCGCCGGCGCCGGCAAGACCACCAGCCTGCGCGAAATCTCCCGTTCTCTGGAAAGCTTGGGGCAGCCCGTCTACTACCTCGCTCCAACCGCCTCGGCAGCCAAGGTCCTCAAAGGTGACGGATTCGGAACGGCTACCACTGTCAGCGACTTCCTGATCAACCAGGTCAGCAACGAAGTCGAGCGACTGCGCAACGCGGTGCTGATTGTCGATGAGGCCGGTCTGCAGTCGAACAATCTGGGAGCGAGCCTGCTCCGAGTGGCTGAGAAGACCGGCGCCCGGGTTCTCTTCGTCGGGGACACTCGCCAGCATGTCTCGGTCGAAGCCGGAGACTTCCTGCGCATCCTCGAATCGCACTCTCGCATGCGTGTCGCCGAGCTTCGCGACATTCGCCGCCAGGTGGACCAGGAATACAACCGGGCGATTCGTGAGATGGCTGCCGGCAGGACTATCGATGGTATGGAGCGGCTGCAGCGTCTCGGTTGGGTACAGGAAGCCAAGGGCGCCTACCTGGAAGCCGCTGCCGAGGCCTTTTTCGGCGAGACCGAAGGTGGCACCCGGCTGGACAGGACTCTCGCCGTTTCCCCCACCTGGGCCGAGAACCATCGTTTTACCGACGCCATCCGCAGCCGCCTCAAGCACGCAGGTGTTCTGACCGAAGGCCAGGAGATTATCGCCCATCACTCGCTTCAATGGACGCGCCAGCA
Source organism: Acidobacteriota bacterium (assembly GCA_022616615.1). Taxonomy (GTDB): domain Bacteria; phylum Acidobacteriota; class Terriglobia; order Versatilivoradales; family Versatilivoraceae; genus VFZK01. The sequence goes on along the minus strand of JAKEER010000145.1, from coordinate 5,343 downwards.
GATGGGTGACACCAACAACTACCGTCCCGGGTTTGTGGTGACGTTCAACCGCAAAACGGCAGGCATGTCCCGAGGCCAAAGCATGGTGATCGAGAAGGTAGAGGGGGACAGTGTCTATTTCCAGCGAAGCAACAAACCGTTTGAGCCCCGCTGGCACACCGCCAGGATTGACGTGTCCGAACCAAGAAGTATCGAAGTTGCGCTAGGGGACCGCCTTCTCATTCGACGCAATGATCGCCGCATGGGCTTGACCAACGGTGATCTCGTTACGGTCTCCAAGTTCGACGCGGATGGCACGATTCATACTCGTGAAGGAGCCGTCATTGGACCCCAGTTTCGTCACTTCTGCCATGGCTATGTCGTTACCAGCCACAAGTCCCAGGGGCGCACGCACACGTCCGTGATCCTGGCCGCAGAGGAGGTGGATGCCAAGGCGGCCTATGTAGCTTGCTCGCGGGGCCGCGAGCGCTGCAGCGTCTTTGTTCCAGATCTAACGCACTTCCTCAAACGGCTGCCTCGCTCGGGAGATCGCACCTCTGCTTTGGATCTGGCCCCACGTCTCAGCCGCTTCGAACCGCCCCTCTCAGATAAACCTGAGTTCAAACCTCCTCGTCTCTGGGCATTGGTGAAGGAGAACCGCCTGACTTGGATCTCTCGCCTGCGGGAGGGTTTTCGCCATTCGCTGGAGCAGGATTTCAAAGAGCCGGGCCTCTCTCGCACGCGCTTTGGCCTTGAGCCCACCTTTGGATTGTGAAAGGAGCAACCGCATGTCTTACGTCAGTCCATTGAACCTGCCCCGTGACCAGGTCGCGTGTTACCTGAAGCGCGAGGCATCTCAGTTAGGCCCTCTCTTTGTTTCTCTCAACGGGGACCGCCGCTTGCTAGTGGATTCCCTGCTGTCCTTTGCTGAGCTGAGCGACGATGAGCGCCTGCTGACACTTCACTATCCATTCGGCCAGCTTCGCATTCATGGTCATCAACTGGGAGAGCTATTCGAAGAGGCGCGTCGAGGCCGTCTAGGTGAAGTGCACGAATGCGGTGGACCGGCTCGGTCCGAGGGACTTTGGGTGGACCGCTTCGAGTGGGGCTTTCCCATCGAGCGGGACGACCTGGCGTCGGTGGTGAAGGACGCCGCTCGGGAGTTCGGGAGACTGCAGTAGGAGCGAGCCCAAAGGCCGCCATTTTGAGCCCTTTCCGTTACGCCGAGGTAGCAGCGAGGACTCGTTCCGATTGAGAGCTAAGACGCAATACGTCTAAGCGGCGCTTCGACATATTGCGGAGTGGAAACAGAGCGGAAACATGGTTCCACTTTGTTTCCGCTTCTCTCAAGTTTGGCAGACCCAGTGGAAACAAAGCGGAAACAAATTTTGCTTTGACTGTCATCTATCTTTTTTGCGGAAGCTTACTTATCAATGTCCGGCAAACCCTATCGGTCAAGCTTGATTCCTCATGAAGAGGAAATCATCGCGTTGCGGCAGCGGAGACCGCCCATGCCTTACGCTCAGATCGCCGCTGTACTTCGAGAAAAGCATGGTCTCGTCATTCAGCGGGCAGCCATCTTCAAGTTTGTCAAGGTGCGTTCCCGCCGCAAAAAAGTGTATGGCTACCTGCGGGCAACTACAGAAAAAAAAACGGCGTCCTCCACCACGGCAGCTCCGGGCCCTTCTGGTTCGCGCCCCTCGGCTCAACCCGCGACCACTAACCAATCCCCACCCACGCGCTCGCAGGCCAAACGGAGCCAAGTCTCATCACGGGCGCCCACCTCGCCGGTTGACTTCATTCCACTCAAGCCCGACCAACCGGCGACGGTCCGCAGACGCCTGAAGACCTTCACTCCGAGCGCGGAATACAACCTCGAACGCCTCACTCCCGAACAGATGGAGACATTTTTGAAGGAGCTCGACGAAGAGCTCAACGCCAGTAAAGGAGGCTGACCATGTCCTGCACCGTCATTTTCACTGCCGGCGCCAAGGGAGGTTCTGGAAAAACCACCGCCGCCCGGTTTCTCATCACTTATCTCAGGGAACACGGCGCCGATCCCATGCTGCTCGACCTCGACGATGAGAACCACACCTTGACTCGCTTTTTTCCCGAAGCTCTCCAGATCGACCTGCGTCACGAGTTCGCCCACGACGTCTTGATCGAGAAGGCTCTCAGCGGCGATCACCGGATCATGGTCGCCGACCTCAAGGCAGGTACCGGCCACGAGGTTCTCGAATGGTTCCTGGATCTTCCTTTCGAGGAGCTTCAGGCCAGAGGCGTCCAGTTCGTCTGCGTCGGTTCCGTGACCAGCGCACCCGACAGTGTCCAGTCGTTTCTCAACTGGACGGCATCGCTCGAAAACCATGTGCGTTACCTGGTCTTCCGCAACCTCAAAGACGGCGACAATCTCTATGATTACGACCAGACACGTCAGGCCGCCGAGTTCCGCCGCCTCTACGCTCCGGTCCACGTTACCGTTCCCAAGCTTTCGGCTCTCTATCAAACGGAACTCGAAATTCGCAAGCTAACCATCCACGAAGTGCTGGACAGCACAAACGGCACTTCAAGCCGCGGCAACTCACTGGGCCCTATCTTGTCGCCACTGCTGGCTAGGGCGCGTTTGCGCAGCTATCAGCGAGCTATCTACGAGCAACTCGACCAGGCACAGCACCTGTTCCACTCAGACCGAACCCAGCCGGTCGAACTTGACCCGAATGTTTGCGCTGGCGAACCCCTTGAAGGCTCCGGTTTCGAAAAGGAGATCCCTGAGACCGACTTCGAATGGAGGAGTTAGCCATGGCCGAGACGAAGCGCGATCTTCGACAGGAAGTGACCGATCAAATCATCCGAGCCATGGAGCAGGGCACAGCTCCCTGGCAGAAACCGTGGCAGCCCGGAGCCCTTGAATTGCCGTTCAACCCCGTCTCTGGGAAACCGTACCGTGGCGGCAATGTCGTGCAGTTGATGGTCGTGGCCTCGAGCAAAGGCTACGACGATCCTCGATGGCTCACCTACCGCCAGGCGCAGGAGAATGGCTGGCAGGTGCGACGCGGCGAGAAGGGTACCCAGGTGGAGTTCTGGCAGTTCCCCAACAGCGTCTCTAAACCGGACGGGGATTCCAAGGATCAAACTGCCAAATCGGAGCGCGACTCTTTCATCTACCGGGCTTACACTGTTTTTAACGCCAAACAGATTGATGGTGTCGCTGCGCATATGCCGAAAGTGCGGCCGGAGTGGGAAGTGCTGCAGAGCGCAGAAGCCATCCTGCGCAACTCTGGTGCTCGGATCATTCATGATCAATCCGACCGGGCTTTCTACAACCGCCGCACCGACAGTATTCACCTACCGCCCAAAGCCGCTTTCAAGACAGCGGGTGACTATTTCGGGACGGCTCTCCATGAGCTATCGCATTGGGTCGGCGCGCCGAACCGCCTTAACCGGGAGACACTCAACGAAAGTTACCGCTTTGGAGATCTTAACTACGCCCGCGAAGAACTGCGCGCCGAGCTGGCCAGCGTGTTTCTGATGGCTGAGCGCGGCATTCCTCATAATCCAGAACGCCACGCTGCTTACCTGAATTCCTGGTTGGAGGCCTTGCGGAGCGACCAACACGAAATCTTCCGCGCTGCCCGGGACGCTCACAAAGCAGCCGACTTGTTGTTGCAGCTGGAGCTGCATCAGTCGCTCGACAAGGCGCTGGCAGAAGTTAACAAACCGTCCGCAGCTAGAGATCTGCCGCCGGAGCCAGAGTTGAAGAGCACCGCCGCTCTCGCTCTGAACGTTCGATCCGTAGCTCAAGTGGAAATGTCACGGGGTGTCGAGAGGGGGTAGAGGATGGCTGAACCTGACAACGGCCATTTCGACCGGCTCGCTGAGGGACTCTCCGCCGAGCAACGCTCCGAGTTCTTTCAGACTCTGCACGAAGCCGGCATCACTGCTCACGATCTGGAGCTGGCACGGCTGTTGCGAGTTCTGCAGCTCTATAAGGCTTACTACGAATCGATTCCGTTAGCCGTGCAGACAGCGGTTGCAGACGTCAGCCGCCTGAAGCAGGAGATTGCAGCGCTCAGCAGCGCTGCCACCCAACAGGCTGCCACGGTTTCCAAGATCGCCGGGGAGGTCCTCGTTGAAGCCCAACGCTTCCAGGGGGAATTGGCGAAGATCCATCTGCATGTGGAAGAGGCCATTCAGAAATCCGCTCAAACCCTGGCCACGCGGATGGCGGCGCTTCTTCACTCGCGGATCGACGAAACCGTTCTCGCACCGCTCCACCAACAGCTGACGGATCTCGTAGCGGCTAACCAAGCATTGAACCAGGCTATCGAGAAGAGTAAGACGGCTACGGCCGGGATGCAGAGGCATGCTGCCGTGGCGCGTCAGATCCACCTCGGCGGCTACGCCCTGGCCTCGCTCGTAATCACAATCGTTTTTGCAGCTGGTTTGTGGCTCTTCATTCACAGCTCTTACGCCCAGCAAATGCAACGTGAGCGTCTCGCCCTTGTCCGCGACAATGAAGAGAACCGCCACGTGCTTCTCAAGCTCGCCGAATCGGGGCGCACTCTCGAGCTGCGCGAAGACCCGAAGCGTCCCCAGATAAATCTCTTGTCTATGAAAGACGCTTCAGGCTGGGAGTCCAGCCAGCATCACGGCGTGATCGAATTCCGTGAATAGGAGAACGCGTGAGCCATTTGATCACTATGTCTCTCTCTGAAGCTGAAATGACCTCGCTCTCTCACGAGGCTGAGGCCGCCGGTGCCAGCATCGAAGACTTCGCGCGCCATTTCCTCTGTTCGCAACGTTTCTCACAGGACGTGGCTACTGTTGAACTCGGACAGATCCAGTCCGACATTCGCGAGCTCAGTGCTGCCTCACGCCGGCTGGAGCAAAAGCTAGAGCTCGTCTACCAGCTGGCCTATTTTTTCGGAAAGAAGCTCGCCACCAATCCTTCCGAGTTCCATAGCTTCGTGGCTGCGTTGAAGGAACGGGCCCAGCAGGAGATCTGAAATGCCCTCACGCGCCTATGTTGCGCACGATCATGCTGTCTCAGTCGTTCGCATGTACTTTCAGATGGTCGTCGTGGGCTTGGTCTTGGCCGTTGCGCTGTACGTCGCTCTGATGGCTGCTTTTCTTTCCCGCTACGTCGCTGCCCCCATTCCGGAGATTCTCACCGTCAACGGACAGCTGCGCATGGTCCACCCGCCTCGTGGCGGTCGGCTGCCTCTCATCGCAATGCTTAAGTACTTTGTCTCGCTCAATCCCAAGAACTACATCCGCTGGAATCTCAATCCCCGAGCTTCCCAACCGCAAACGCCTCAGGAGCGGGTTGATCGGGAATTGCTTTCCTTTTTCCAGCGCGAGCTG
>JAKEER010000144.1 GCA_022616615.1 Acidobacteriota bacterium | reverse complement strand
GGTGGCGCACACATGGCGCAGTTTGTCATGTGTGCGCACAGTCCGCATACATCGCAAAAAGCACGATGTATGCGCCACCCAGAGTTGATACCTTTATTTATGGACGCTGCCTTAGAGGACGCCACTCTTGCATGTCTGCTCCCCTCGCCCCGCTTGGGAGAGGGCGCCGGGGGTGAGGGGCGCTGATTCAGCCCTCTGCGGTGTCTCCTTACTTCTGCACTTATCAATAGAAGTGAAACTTTTGGGATGTTGTTTAGGATTACTCTGCGCGTTCTTCGCACCTGCGCGGTTGGCTTTTTGGCTTGAATTGGTTAGTAATGAAAGTTAGCTATCTCTGGTTAAAAGAATTTGTTGATTTCGACGCCAGCCCGCGCCAGCTTGCCGATGATCTTTCCATGGTGGGTATCGTCGTCGAGACTCTAGAAGCGGCAGGCGCAGACCATATTCTCGATCTGGATGTCACGACGAACCGCCCGGATTGCTTGAGCCATTTCGGCGTTGCCCGCGAGGTAGCGGCACGTTATCAGAAACCGCTGAAGGCGGTCGCCACGGCGCTGAAGGAGTCGGCAGTCCTCGCCGGGTCTGAAGTTTCAGTGTCCATCGAGGCACCGCAACTCTGCTCGCGTTATTGCGCCCGAGTCATTCGCAATGTCAGAGTGTCGCCCTCACCTACGTGGCTCACCCAACGGCTCGAAAGTCTGGGAGTGCGCTCCATCAATAATGTGGTCGATGCGACGAACTACGTGCTGCTGGAGCTTGGCCACCCCTTGCATGCATTTGACTTGTGCCGGGTTCAGGGTAGAAGCATCGTCGTGCGCGAGGCTCGCGAGCAGGAGAAGTTGGTGACTCTGGACGGAGAGGCGAGAGAACTGAAGGCAGGGATGCTGGTGATTGCGGATCGCGATCGTGCGCTGGCGGTGGCCGGGGTGATGGGTGGCGCCGACAGCGAGATCGGCTTTTCCTCAACGGATGTTCTTCTCGAAAGCGCCTGGTTCGAACCCATCCCCATCCGGCGGACGGCAAAGGCTCTGAGCATGCATACCGAAGCTTCGCATCGTTTTGAGAGGGGCGCAGACGTTAACGCCGCAGCTTTCGCCATCGACCGGACAGCGGCTCTGGTCCAGGAACTTGCAGGAGGTGAGATTCTCCAGGGTATCGTGGATGCCTACCCGCGCCCGGTGATACGGCCTCGCATCGCTCTGCGCCGTTCAAGGATTCTGCAGGTCATGGGCACAGAGATCGACAGCCGGTTTATTGAAAGAGTTCTTGGGGCGTTAGATTTTGACGTGTTTTCCCGCAACGCAAGCGGATGGCAAATTCAGCTTCCCACCTCACGGCTCGATGTCGAGCGAGAGATTGACCTGATCGAAGAGATTGCCCGGCACTATGGGTACGACAAGATTGATTCAACGCTGCCCGCCTGGACGGGCGGCTCGCGACGGCCGCCAAACTCCATCAAAGAGGGAATGCTGAAGCGAAGTCTGTTGGGCTTGGGTTACTCGGAGACGCTTACTTATGCATTCGTTGCCGCTGCAGAGAACCAGAAGTTCAGTTCCTTGGATCCCGTGCGGCTGAAGAATCCTTTGTCTCTTGAGACTGAGGTCATGCGGACTTCGCTGGCGCCAGGGTTAATAGCTTCGTTCCTTCATAACTACCAGCGAGGAACGAAGAGCGTGCGGCTTTACGAACTGGGCAGATTGTATCCATGTCCAGCGAGGGAGAGAGTTGATTTGTCGACTCTGGCTCGCCCGGAATCTGAACCGGCAGTCCTGGCCATGATCGCCAGCGGAAACATCGAAGAGAAAACCGTTCATAACGACAAGCCCCGGAGTACAGGTTTCTTTGATCTGAAAGGTGACTTGGTAGTGCTCCTGGAATCGCTCTCGCTCCCGCTGGACAGCATCCTGTGGCGGGCACAGCGCTCCGGAGGCCAGATTCCGGACTACTACCATCCAGCCGTGTCAGCCGAACTGAGCCTGGGCGGTGAATCGCTGGGTGTCTGCGGGCAGTTGCACCCGCGAGTCTGCGATGCGTATAAGATCAAGCAACCTGTCTTCTTGGCCGAAATCCCGCTCGAAGCATGGTATCGATACGAACGCCCCGACCGGATGGTTCGGGAGCTGGCAAAGTTTCCAACCGTTCAGAGGGACTTATCGCTGGTGCTGGATAAGGACATTGATTGCCAGACCATCGAGTCTACAGTGCTGCAAGCGGGAATCCGTGAAGTGCAGAGGTGTTTTCCCTTTGACCTCTATTTCGGAGAGAAGCTACCATCCAACAAAAAGGGAATCTCAATCAGCATCGTCTATCAGTCGCAAGACCGGACGCTGGTTGACGAAGAAGTGAATCAGTTCCACGAAAAGATTTTGAAGCTTCTCGAATCTAAGCTAGGAGCCCAATTGAGGACTTAGAGTGAACAACGGACTGGAAAAATTTACCGATTTGGAAAACAAGGTATACCGCACCATTGAACTCTTCAAGGCGGTGAAGTTGCAGAAAGAATCGCTTGAGAAGGAAGTGGTAAAAGTGAAGTCTCAGCTCGACCAGACGCAGGCCGAGAACGAGCGCCTGAAGCAAGAAGCCGTTGAGCTGAGGAAAGAGCGCGAACTGGTCAAAGGCAAAGTGGAGAACATCCTAAAGAACCTCGACAGTCTCGCACCATAGAAGAAAGGGGCGCGTTCATGCCAGAGAACTCAACGCGGATTGATATTTTCGACCAGAGTTATCAGATTCGGGGCGAGATCGATCCCGGTCACGTGCGGGAGCTGGCGGCTTACGTCGACAAGAAGATGCGCGAGATTGCCGATGCCAGCAAGACTGTGGATTCTCTGAAGGTCGCGGTCATGGCTGCGCTGAACATCACGGACGAGTTATTTCAAGAGCGGGAAAGCGCGCGCCGGGTGGACTCGATTGTCTACGACAAGAGCCTCGAATGTTCGCGGCTGCTCGATCAGGTACTGAAACGATAGCAAATCTGACAGGAACGACAATGGCGCGCACATCTCAGCAATACCGATACATTACCCGCCTGCCCAAAACTCGGGGGGGGCATCCCGTCATCGCGAAAACAAGAATTGGAGTTCACGACGTGGTCGGGCTGCTCCAGAACGGAGAAACTGTTGACACCGTACTTACAAACTGTTTCCCCGAAATCACCAAGGCCCAGGTTTATGAGTGTCTGGCCTACTATGAGGACCACCGCGGCGAGATCGATCTCTTAATTGCCCGGCAAATGGCTCCCGCGCCATGAAATTCCTGCTCGACCACGATGTGCCCGTAGACGTGTCTTATTCGCTGCGGCAGCTTGGTCATGACGTCTTTCGCCTGCCGGAAGTTCTTGATCCTGCCACTCGCGACGAGGAGGCGCTGAAATTCGCCCGCCGGCGCGAATTGGTTTTGATCACCTGCAATCGCGATGATTTCCTACAACTGGCGCGGTCTGTGTCTCATGCCGGAATCATTGTGCTCATCCGGCGCAGAACTCGTGCAGCCGAGCGCGCCGCGTTGATCCGTCTGCTGGATAAGGCCGGCGAAGCCGGGCTACGGAGCAACGTCAACTTTGCCTGACTCCATTAGCAACTTTGCCCCTCTCGTCGCTGCAGTCCCTCAAAAAATGTCGAACCGTTCTGGGTGCAACTGAGGATCGGTCTTGATGATGATGTCTCGCTTCAACAATGACTCCATCTCCTCGACTACAGACCGCTCTGTGCTTTTCAGCGCCTTCGCGACCTCCGGGCTCACGCGCACAGTGATTTCCTTGCTATCAAGAGTCTTAGCCATCTTTTTCACTTCACCCTGGATTTCATAACAGACTGTTTGCGGCGACTTCACCATGCCTGAGCCGCTGCATTGCGAGCAAGGCTCGCAAAGTGCCCTCATCAGCGACTGTTTGACGCGCTTGCGCGTGATAGCGACCAGGCCGAAATCGTTGAACTGCAGAATCTTCGAGGGCGACTTATCGCTACGCAGCGCTTCTTCCAGGGCTTGCGTCACCTTCAGGCGATTCTTACGGTCCTCCATATCAATGAAATCACAAACAATAATACCGCCGAGATCGCGCAGCCTTATCTGGCGGGCAATCTCTTTGGCAGCTTCGAGGTTTGTCTTCACGATGGTGTCTTCCAGCTTGTTGGACTTGCCAACGTACTTGCCGGTATTGACATCAATGGCCACCAGCGCCTCCGCCTGGTCGATGACAATGTATCCGCCCGATTTCAGCCAAACCTTGTTGCGCAGCGCTTTGTCGATTTCGTTTTGAACGCCGAACTCTTCGAAGATCGGTGTCTCTTTGGTATATAGCTTGACGCGGTTCACGAGCGAAGGCTGAAGGCGGTTAATAAACTCTACAATGGCGGCATACTCAAGCTCGTTGTCCACCCGAATGTAAGCGAAATCGGCCGATAGTTGATCTCGAAGAATGCGCTGCACCAAGTTCAGATCCCGATGAACGATGGTTGCCCCCTTCTTCTTGTCTGCGCGCATCTTGATTTCAGCCCACAGGGCGTAAAGGAACTTGATGTCGGCCCTAAATTCTTCTTCACCTTTCTCCTGGCCAGCGGTGCGGACAATAAAGCCGCCCGGGAAGTTGCTGCGGCGGTTTTCCTGGATGATGCGCTTCAACCGCTGGCGCTCGTCGTCGGAGTCGATTTTCCTCGAAACGCCGATGTGGTCTACCGTCGGCATATAAACCAGATACCGCCCTGGCAGCGCAATATGCGACGTGATTCGGGCGCCTTTGGTTCCAAGGGGCTCCTTGGCAATCTGCACCAGAATCTCCTGTCCTTCTCTCAACAGATCGGCGATCAACGGAGCTGACGGCGCGGTGTTGCTCTCCTCTCGCGCTTCGTAGCTGCCTGGCCTACGACGACGCTCGGTCCCGCGCCGGAAGAATTTGGAGGTTCCTGGCGCGTTGCGGAACTGCGCTTTCGAGACACCGGCTGTAGTGCCTGGAACTGCGCCTGAAGCTGTTGCAGCTGAAGCTGTTTGAACGCCGACCGCAGGTTCTGGTGTGACGTTTTCGATGCCGGACGGCGCGGGCGCGCCAGAATCAACGCCCGTGAAATCGGGTGTCGCGAAGGCTGTTGTGGCAGCAATTTCCGGCGGCATCGAGACGGCTGAGGGTTCGTGGGAGGATGAAGCCTGCGGTGACGGGATGTCCGCGTCCGCGGGACCAGGCGCCGGGGGCGCCTGGGCAGCCATTGCTTCCGTAACGGCCGGCGCCGTCCGTCCAGTGAAAGATTCATCAAAATTCATCGTGTCCGCAACTCCCGCCGGCTCTTCGACCCCAGCGAACGATCGAGAATCCATCATTGCTTCGGAATCTGCTTTAAGAAGAGACGGCGACAGGACTTCAGCCGCAGCCACGACTTCTGCCACTTCCTCTTCTTCCTCTGGATCCAGTTCGCTTGAGCTGGCATAGCGCGGTGGCAGATCGCTTGACTCTGTCTCGTCGACTTCCAATGCACCGTCGCCTTCCTCTTCGCCTGTCAAGAAGGCGTCCTCTTCTTCAACGGAAGCTTCTGTGGCCGGCTCCTGGTACTTGGCCAGCGCCTCGCCGGGAAGGAGAGACAGAGGCTGCTCAGGTTCATCTGCTTCAGCCGCTTTTGCCAACGGAGTCGCGACAGCCGCCGTTGTTCCGGCCAGCTCCAGGGCTGCGGGCGCTACGGCTACCGGCGCTAGTCCGTCATAGTGTTTGCCCTTAAGGCGAAACCGGCGCGAGCGTCTCGAGCGGCCACGACGGTCCTGAAATTTGTTGACGCTGGCGGGCGCCGCGGCGGAATCCGACGCTGCGGACGGCGGCGCTGGCACCGGGATTCCCGTGCTAGCAGGCTGGCCCAGTTTCTCGACCTGTTCCTCGGCCGTAGTGACAAGCTTGTCGTACTCATCCGCGTCCTCGAAGAAGTCGGAAACATAAAGAAACGCGTCGCGCTCCAGTCCGATGTCGACAAAAGCGGATTGCATACCGGGCAAGACCTTCATCACGCGCCCTTTGCATATGGCGCCGACGACGCCGTGTTCCTTGTCGCGCTCGATGTGGATTTCGACTACTTGGTCGTTTTCAAGAATGGCTGCCTTGGTTTCTTGCGGCGTGACAGAGACGATGAGCTCTTTTGACATTGAAACTCCTCCGGCGTGAAGCACCGAGGAGCTGTGCGGTGCGGGAGACGAACAACTGATCCTCCAGCAATTTTCCCATCAATGGATTGTGATTGGTGGAAGCATTCTCTGGAAAGAGATCGTTTGCGTAACGACGTTCACTGCCCTTGCCTGCCCGAAAGGTCTGATCACTTTCAGGCAAGTACCGTCAAAGCTCGTGAGTGATTTCACTGATAGACTTAAGTTCGGCTGCCGTTGCAGCCGCTGAACAACAGATTCCTTACTGAGAAACTAGAAGAACTGGATGCGTCGCTAAACTCGTAACTCAGAGGCGGCTGATCGAAAAGCCCTCATCACCTCTGCTAGGGGCACGTCCAAGTCATCAGCGACAAACGATTGGCTATTGACTATTAGCTATTTTCGATTGGCTATTTTCGACGAGCGGTTCCCACAAATAGAAAATAGCCGATAGCCAATAGACGATAGCAAATGCTTGCATCTCTTGGATGGAAGACTTTGATCCGGCCCTCACCGCAGGAATAAGCAAACAGCATCCTGCTAGTTCACATACCTTCGCATGCGAACATTGATTATCAAGCCCAATAGCATGAATGTGGCCATCACCGAGGACCCGCCATAACTCAACAACGGCAGTGGAATCCCCGTAATGGGCATGATGCCGACCACCATGCCGACATTTTCCACGATATGAAACAACAAAACGGCCATAGCCCCCAGCGTAATGTAAATACCCAGCTTGTCCCTGGCGGTCTGCGCAATCTGGATCGACCGCCCGATGATCAGCAGATAAAACAACAAGATTATTACGGCGCCGGCAAAGCCTAGCTCTTCGCCGACCACAGAAAAAATGAAATCAGTGTGACGTTCAGGCAGAAACCCGAGCCGGGTCTGGCTTCCTTTGCCAACTCCCTTGCCCCAAAAACCGCCCGACCCGACCGCAATCTTGGATTGAATTGAGTGGTAACCATGTCCCTGCGGATCTCGTTCCGGCTCCAGGAACGTATAGATACGCTCCTTCTGATATGCCTTGAGATTATACCACCCCGCTCCAGCCGCCAATACTGCCAAAATTGCAGCGCCAGCGATCCATTTCGGTCGCAGTCCTCCCAGGAACAGGCCCACCATCAGAATCGGAATAAAGGTCATCGCCGAGCCCAAGTCTGGCTGCAGCATGACCAGCAGAACCGGCAGACCCGCGATTGCGGAAGCTTTAACAATATCGGTGCCAGTCAAATACTCCGTTCGTATTTCGCAAAGAAAGCGGGCCAAAGCAATGACGACAACCACTTTGACCAATTCGGAAGGCTGCAGTTCAAAGAATCCCCCCAGTGAGATCCAGCTTTTGCTGCCAGAAACCTTCTTCCCAAACAGAAGCACGGCAATCAGGGATAAGACGGCACCGGCGTAAAGATAGGGAACATTCTCTGCCAGCGTATGGTAGTCGATGCTCATCACTAGGGCCATCAGGAACAGGCCAATGAGGATGCGGTAGATCTGCTTCACGTAGAAGTTTTCAGCCCGGTCGTACTGGGTTGCGCTGTGAATCTCCACCACTCCCACTACGGCGATCGCCAGGGCGAGAAGGAAGATGAACCAGTCAAAATCCTTTAGGTAAAGCGCAGTCTTGCCGAACATGCCTTCTTATCTCAATGGACTCCGGATGAGCCTGAAAAGAAAAAGAATGTCTAATGACGAAGCCCTAATGACGAAAGAATGACGAAGACTGAATGTCGCAATGTGCCTCTTCGGGTATTCGGATCTCAGACTTTCCCTAGTCATTAGCGCTTCGTCATTAGTCAATCCTCTCCTGTCTCATGCTGATCTGCATCGGCGTGCCACCCGGTTTGTTGTTCTTGTCGTAGAACACCTGAAACATGTCATGGATGATGGGCGCTGCTGATTCACCACCATGCCCCCCATGTTCCACAAACACAGCTGCAGCGATCTGAGCCGAATGGATCGGCGCATAGCCGACAAACCAGGCATTGTCTTCGTACTCCTCTTTTTTTTCGCCGACCGCAGCTTTTTGGGCCTCGCGGCCCACCACCTGGGCGGTGCCGGTCTTGCCGCCAACATCAAAACCAGGCACGGCGGCTCGGCGCCCGGTGCCCCATTCGTTGACCACACCCCAAAGGCCGCGGCTGACGATCTGAAAAGTTTGCTCATCCAGCTTGAATTGTCTTTCCGTCGAGAAATCTGGCATCTTGCCCCAGCGTTTCAATTCCTCCGCCGACACGACGTGAGGCGTTTTGAAAACTCCTCCTACACCGAAACCTCCAAAGGCCCGCGCCGTTTGAATCAACGTGAGCGACACGTAGCCCTGCCCAATGGCAACCGAGATAGTTTCTCCGGCATACCAGTCGGCCTTCAGTACGCGTTTCTTCCATTCGGGCGATGGCATCAAACCGGTATCTTCGCTGGGCAGATCGATGCCGGTCTTCTGCCCCAGCCCCATGCGTTGCGCCCAGTAGGCGATCTTGTCGATACCCATCTTCTGTCCGAGGTGGTAGAAGAAGACGTTGCAGGAGTTGACGATCGCTTTGTGCAGGTCCACCGTCCCATGGCCCCCCTTTTTGTGGCACGCAAACGGCCGCCCGTACATGACGGTGGAACCGGAACAAAAATCGGTGTAGCCGGGTTTCAGGATGCCTTCTTGAAGTCCGGCAATGGTCATGATGATCTTGAAGACGGAGCCGGGGGGAAAACGGCTCTGAATAGCCCGATTTTGCATGGGCTTGCGGGGGTCTTTGATCAGGTCGTCCCATTCCTTCTTACTGATGCGCGATGAAAAGCTATTGGGATCGAAGGCCGGGCGGCTGACTAGGCTGAGAACTTCGCCCGTGCGAGGGTCGAGCGAAACTGCGGCGCCTCCCTTCTCTCCGAAGCCATTCTCAGCCGCCCGCTGAATGTCGAGATCGATCGTCAGCCGCAAATCATTGCCGGGAACAGGCTCCACGGTGTCCAGCAAGGCGACCTCGCGGCCTCGGCTATCTACCACGACGCGTTTCTGGCCATCGATGCCCGTCAGAATGCGGTTGTATACCCGCTCAATTCCAGCTTTGCCAACGAAATCTCCCGCTTTGCAATAGCCTTTGAACTCATCCGTTTCAAGCTGCTTCTCTGAAATTTCGCCGACATAACCCAACAGATGCGCAGCCAGTTGGCCCTCCCGGTAAAACCTGCGTGGCTGGCGGATAACGTCGAGGCCGGGGAATTCGATGCGATGGGATTCAATGAAGGCAAGATCAGCAGCCGTCAGGTCTTCTTTGATGACAATGGGCAGATAGCTGGGTTGGCGGCGGTGCTTTTCAACTTGCGACTTGAGAAACTCGACTTCGAGATTCAGGCCCGAGGCCAGCAGTTCGAGAGAATTCTCGATCGACGCGAGATGCTCACGCATGAGTGACAGCGTAAAGGAAGGACGATTGTCGACGATGATCTGGCCGTTGCGATCCAGAATCTTTCCGCGAGGCGCCACTAAGGTGATGGACCGAATCTGGTTCCTTTCGGCAAGCTCCTTGTAGTAGTTGCTCTGGAGAACTTGCAGATTCCACAGTCCAATCAACAAAAAAAGGAACACCAGAATCGCCGCGACGCGAATGTAAGCAATGCGCGCCTGGACAAACTTCTTATCTTCGTAAAAGTCCTTCAAAGCCATGGCTACTCATCTGCCGGCTGGCTAATCTTGTCAAAAATGTAGAACAACGGCAGGCCGGCACAAGCATTAATCAAGCCGCTGAGCAAAATGCGTTCGCCGTCAATCATCTCACTACGGTTAAGGAAAAGGACTCTGAGAACCAAAAACAGCAGGGCAGCCAGCAGGGAAGAGACAAACAGCAGCCCCCAGCGGGTGGCGACGCGGTCAATGGCGAGAATCGTGTTGGTCATGTATGCGAGGCAGCCGATGGAAATCTTTGTGAAGCCGTTCAGTCCCAGAGGCCCGGGTGACAGGCTGTCCTGCAAAAAGCCTACCGCTGTCCCCGAAAAAATCGTCCAAAGCAGGCTCTCTTTCGCCATCGTCAGGTAGAGCACGGCGACCAAGGGAAGATCCAGCAGCAACCGGGGAAAGTACCGCGTCAGTAACACCTGCAGCACCACCGTCGAAACAATTATAATCACAACTGCGGCGGAGCGCAGAAAGTTTCCCATTTAGCTTGGCGACTCCTTCTTCAGCACCAGCACCTCTTCCAGCTTCAACACATCGGCGGAAATGGCCACATCCACCTTCTGAAAAACCTGCTTGGCCGGCGAAGTGGCGACCACGTATCCCACCAGAAGGCCCTTCGGGTAAATCTGATCCAGTCCCGACGTCAGGACTTTCTCTCCTACTACGACTTTTTCATTGGAGCCCACGTATTCAATGAAAGCTTCCCGCCGACCTTCCCCCTTTAAGACTCCTTGAGCACGGCTGTTTTCCAGCAGCACTCCCACGCCTGAGTCAACGTCGGTGATGAGCTGGAGCACGGCGCTCCTTTTGGAAACCTGGACGATGCGTCCCACGACGCCGTCGGGGCTGATCGCCGCGCAGTCGCGTGTGAGCCCAGCCTCCATTCCTTTGTCTAGAATCCGCGAGTGGTACCATTGCGTCGGATCTCCGCCGATCACCCGGGCCCGCACGGATGGAAAGGCCAGGCTATTTTCCAGCTCGGCCAGCACCTGAAGCCGGCCGATTTCCTTGATCTTCTCTTCGTAGGCTGTAATCGTACGGCGATGCTGCTCGACCTGCCCCTTTAGCGCGCGGTTCTCTTCATGAGTGCGCCGCAGGTCGATGTACCGATGCCAGAGGTTGGAAATTGAAGTGACGCTTCCAACTGCGCGCTTGAGAAAGGGAGCGGCAACCTCCATTGTCCAGCTTCGCAGGAGGGGTGTCTCAGCGGACTGGCTCATCCGCGTCGAGAGCAGCACCAGGTGTCCCAAAAGAGCAGCGATGAGAAGAATCCATTCAACCCGTGTTTTGAAAAACTGCTTCATGAAGCCTTGCTTATCCTGGGAGCGCAGGCGTCCTGCCGCACTGAGCGCTTTGGCAGGGAAATCGCGACCGTTCGAACGTGCAGTCGCTATTGTTGCAGCGGGCAGGGCAGGCCGTTCTCAGCCGGCGGTGCGATGGAGGAGCCAGGAATGGCGAGGTGAGCACACACCGCGCCATACAGTAATAAGCCCTATCTTGATAAGTATAGTCAACTACGCTCAAAACGAGTCGATCGAGATTTTCTTCAACAGGTGGAAATCGCTCAACATTTTCCCAGTTCCAAGAACCACGGAGGAAAGCGGATCATCGGCCAGCGTTACGGGCAAACTGGTTTCTTCACGAATTCGCTTGTCCAAATTACGGAGCATGGAACCGCCGCCCGTGAGCACGATTCCTTTGTCGACGATATCGGCCGACAGTTCTGGCGGGGTCCGCTCCAGCGCCACGCGCACTGCGTTGACGATGGTGCCCACACACTCCGAAAGCGCCTCCCGAATCTCGTCATCAGTGATGACGAGAGTTTTTGGAATGCCCTCAATCAAATTCCTTCCCTTGATCTCCATCGACAGGGGCGCATCAAGCGGATACGCCGAGCCAATTTCGATCTTAATCTGCTCTGCCGTGCGTTCGCCAATGAGCAAGTTATACTTTCGCTTGATGTATTGAGTGATAGCATCATCCATTTCGTTGCCGGCCAGCCGGACAGAGCGGCTGTAGACGATTCCGGACAGCGAAATGACGGCAATGTCGGTCGTTCCACCGCCAATGTCCACAACCATGTTTCCCGAAGGCTCAGTAATGGGTAAGCCCGCACCGATGGCTGCAACCATCGCCTGTTCCACCAGATAAACCTCACTGGCCTTGGCGCGAAACGCCGAGTCGATTACCGCGCGCTTTTCTACCTGGGTAATCTCCGAAGGGACGCCGATAATGATGCGGGGATGCACCAAGAGCTTCCGCCCATGCGCCTTCTGGATAAAATAGTTCAGCATCTTCTCGGTGACCTTGAAGTCGGCAATCACGCCATCTTTCAGCGGACGGATGGCCACGATATTCCCCGGCGTCCGCCCCAGCATGTCTTTGGCTTCTCTCCCCACAGCTTCAACTTCACCAGTCACCTTGTTGATGGCGACAATCGAAGGCTCGTTGACGACAATCCCTTTGCCTTTGGCAAACACCAGAGAGTTAGCTGTACCCAAATCAATGGCAAGATCGCTGGAGAAGAGGTGGAACAAGGATCGGAAGTTCATTCAGAAACAGGCTCCTTGGAGTCAGTAGAATCCAGCGTCAGTCAACGTAAACTTCTTTCGCTAGCGTCTTGGCGTTGCCGCTACGGTCCTGCGCAGTAATGGTGATGAGGTTTTTCCCTTTGTGAGGGAGAGGAGAGGTAAAGTGTTTGAACGACCCATCGGCAGCCATCAACGTCACGGGCTCTTCATTGATGACCACAGATGCTCCGGGATCGGTTCTTCCGATAATTTCAAAAATGTTTGAAATGCGGATGATCTCCACTGTCAAAAAGACATCGGTTTCCTTCTCTCGGAACGATTTGTTGATGAGAGTGAATTTGTTGGGATCGCTGTCGCGGCTGGCCTTGTTGTCCGCGCTGATCGCCGTGACGGTCCAATAATAGGTCCCTTCCTCCAGTCCGGAAGTGACAAAACGTGTTTGCTGCTTGAGCGTTTCTTCTCGGAGAATCTTCGAGAAAACCGAGGAGTTTGAAAGCTTGACCTTGTAGGCAACGGCTTCAGCAACTGGAGACCAGGTAAACTCGATCTTGGTTGCCTGTCCTTCCCGCGCCACAACGGGCTTGATGCTGTTTGGCGCCAGCAGCTCAGGAGGCGCCATTACTTTTTCTTTGGTCAGTTTGCCCTCCACCGCGGTTATCTTTTCATAAGCCGCAAGGGGCGAAGACACACCGCCGCTGACCACGCGCCCAGAGCCTCTAGGCAGAAAGAACCGGGCTGTCTTGGTGTCGGGGTTCGACTCGACTTCCAAACGCGACTCAGGATTGACAAAAGCCGTCGCTGTAGCGGCAGAAACCGAAGTGGTTGAGGTGCTCACCTCTTTCCGCACTGTGGACAAGTCGATGGAGCCTGAGGTTACGCGCACCGAGACCGTCTTTGCCAAAGTCCGCGGATCCTCCGAGTTCTCCTGCACTACAATCAACGAATCCGGCTTCATGCGATAGGTCGTGCCGTCGGGGAAAACGATGCTGGCAAAGGAGTCGGAAGATGTCTGGATGTAGTCGCCCTCCTCGAGCACTGTCTGCGAATCCGCGCTGAGCCATTGAACGGAATCGTACTTCTTCACCTTGACGTTACCGATAAGCTTTGAAAACGAACCATTCTTTTTGGTGCTCACCGTTCGGGCGGCATTCTCCGCCTCCAAGAACTGGTTGTACTTTCGGGCGAGGTAATCCTTGAAGAAAGCAAACCCCCCCAGAGCACCCACCAAGAAGATGCCACCGCCCCAAAGTAAGATTTGCTTATAAGTAATCGTAAACCAATAAATTTCTGGTTTCTTGCTTTTGCTGACCTTGGATTCCATCGAAGATGCCGATAATCTATTGAATATACTTGGACTTGCAGATCGCCAATCTAGCACAGCGATCCCGAAGACTCAATCCTAAGTATTTTCGGTAATAAAGTCCGGGAGCTATACAAGAATTTGGCAGGAAAGGAGTATTTCGATTGCCTAAAGCAGATTTCATCCACTACACTGACTCATTTCGGTGGGGTGCGCAAGAGACTCTCTTCGCAACCTGACTTTAGGTCATTTTTGAACGAAGGAGAATGAAGAAACACCATGATTTTAGACCTCATGCGCCGGGAAAAGAAAAAATTTCTCGGCATCTTACTTGTGCCATTGGTGTTCGGGCTGGTGGCTTACCTTATTCCAGGCATGCCAGGGGGCGCTTGGGGGGGCGGCCTGGGCGCTTCCGTTCTAGCCACGGTGGGCGGCGCCGAGATTTCCAGCTCGGAGTTCATTGGTTCTTACCAGCGCTTCTTGCGCAGCGGCCAGTTTCCTTACGACCGCCAGTTTCTCAAAACTCTGCAGATTGACCGGCAGATCTTGAACCAGCTCGTATCCAGGGAAATAATCCTGGCCGAAGCCAGGCGGCTGGGACTCGACGCCACGGCCAACGAACTCCAGCAACGAATTTTTGCGCTGCCTTATTTCCAGGATAACGGGAATTTTGCCTTCAGCCGCTACAAGACCATCCTCGAACAAAACGGAATGACCGTTCAGCAGTTCGAGGACGGGGTTCGAGAGGAGATTGTCCAGGAAAAGCTGCGCAATCTGATCACTGATTCGGTCACAATTAGCGAAAAAGAAGTGGAAGATGAGTATCGGAACCGAAACGAGAAGGCCAAGATCAGCTACGTCTCCTTCGAGCCGGCAAAGTTCACCGCAGCGGTCGTGCTCCAGGAGGCGGGCATCAGGGCGTATTACGATCAGAACAAGGAATCTTACCGCGTCGCCGAACAACGTAAAGCGAAGTATCTCTTCGCCGACACGGCCGCGCTGCGCAGTGGGATTCAGATTCCGGAATCGGAAATGAGAAGCTATTACCAGCAGAACCTCTCCACCTACCAGCTGCCGGAGAAGGTGCGCGCTTCGCACATCTTGCTGAAAACAGAAGGGAAGTCTGCAGAGGAAGTCGAGAAAATCAAAGCCAAAGCCGCAGACTTGCTCCTCCAAGTGCGGAAGGGTGGTGATTTCGCTGACCTCGCCAAAAAGAACTCTGAAGACCCGGTCTCGGCAGCGAATGGTGGCGACCTCGGACCTTTCGGCCGCGGCGCCATGGTACCCGAATTCGACCAGGCAGCTTTCACCCTGGGCGTTGGCGCCATCAGCGACCTAGTGAAGACTCAGTTTGGCTTCCACATCATCAAGGTATTGGAGAAGCAGCCGGCCCACACGCAGACGTTTGAAGAAGTGGTGGAAAACCTGATTCGCCCGACCTTGCTCCAGCGAAAAGCGGAGCAGAGAGCGCAGGAGCTGGCTGACAAGGCCTTCACGCTCACGAAAAACAACAAGTCGCTGGAGCAGATTGCTGCTGAGTTGAAAATCAGTGTCCAGGAAACGCCCCTCTTCCTGCAAGGAGCGTCGATTCCATTGATTGGGAATTCTGCGGAGTTCTCTTCGAAGGTGTTTGGGCTCAAGGATAAAGAAGTCGGTTCTCCGACGCGCATCCCCAACGGGTTCGCGCTTCCCCAGCTTGTGGAGATCAAGGCGCCCTACGTTCCCAGCCTCGATGAAGTTCGTTCGAGAGTTGAAGATGCCCTCAAGGCGTCAAAGGCTTCAGATCTTGCCAAGGCCAAGGCTCAGGAGTTTGCGGAGAAAGCGAAGTCGGCGGGCGCCCTTGAGAAGCTTGCGAAAAGCTATTCCGTTGAGATCAAGACCAGCGAAGAGTTTACCCGAAACGGGAGCCTGCAGGACTTGGGATCGAGCTCGCCTTTCGATTCCTTTGCTTTTTCCTCAGAGCAGGGAAGCATCAGCCAGCCCATTGAGGTTGGCCAACGCCATGTGATCGCCCAGCTCATGGAGAGGAAGCCCATCAGTCCCGAAGAATTTGCCAAAGCCAAAGACAGTTTGCGGCAGTCGCTGCTGACGCCCAAAAAGGACAGGCTCTTTCAGGCCTACGTGGATTCAGTACGCGAGACGATGACAAAGGCCGGCTCGATCAAGATCGACGAGGCCGAGTTTGCCAGTCTTTCACGAAGGATGTAGGTCCTGGGAGACTTGGGCGTCCAGGCCGCATTGGCGTCGAGCAAGGCTGTGCCTGTTCGATGGGTAAGACCACGATTGAAGGTGGGAGCCGCTGTCCTCAGCGGCGATCTTGAAGCGCACGGAAACTGTCCCGTTCGCCGCTGGGGACAGTGGCTCCCACCTTCGTTCTTGCTCCCAGGAAAGTTATCTATTATCTATCCACTCTTCTGAGTGGATTTTTTTTGGCCAATTACCAGCATGCGAAGATCGTTTTGGGCACAGGTTGCATCTACACAAAGAAAAGAACACAGAGGAGATCACTATGCACAGACCTTTGCTGAAAACTCTAGCAGCCTTAACAGCTTTTTTCACTCTGGTTTTGCCTGCCTGGACCGCTGGGCTAGGCAACCGATCGGAGCTGAAAATCAGTGGAGCCCGGCGCCACCTGGGTCAGCGCGAACTGGCGGACCATTTTGCCACGTTGAGATTCAGGATTGAAGATCATGCCCGGAGTCGCCTGGAAGGGGATGCTCAAACCAGCGCCGGAGGCGCCTCTTACGTAAGCATCATTCCTTATGTGGCTGCAGACTCGAACACCAGGACCAATGTTGGCTTGAACAACTTCAGCCAGAATTCGTTGACTCACGGCCAGAATCCCAGCACCGGTGTCTTGATTGGGCTGTTCGATCCACAGGGAAACGTGGCGGGAAGTGGCGAGTTCACGGTTCGCGCTAACGAGTTGGTGCAGCTCGACAACATCATTTCAAGGCTCGGAAGCAACATCGCAGCAGGTTGGCTCTTGATTTATTCCGACGAGCCCCTGACGGCTTGGGCTTCAGTTATCAGAAACGACAACAACGACCCTGCCATTGAACTTGCGATTGCAGACCAAATCTACAAACCTTCTGCTTTTGCCGAAAGCACTGGAACACGTCTGATAATCCAATCATCAGTGAAAAGCGGGACCTTTCAATCTTCGCTAGCTGTAGTGAATGTGGGAGCTGGGGACGGAAATCTCACGATGAAGATTTACGACAACACGGGCATCCTTCGCGCAACGAAGACCGCGTCCCTACGTGCCGACGGGATGTACGCGGATAGTGATATACGGAGCGGGGCCGACGGTTTTGGTCAGATTGTGATTGAGGTGACCGACGCCAACGCCGGCGACAACAAGTCGCCCAGGCTGGTAGCCAATTCCTTTATCCGGAGCGCCAATGGCACCTCAGGCTTCTTTCCGGCCTTCGCTTTGCCGCAAGCCAACACGATCTCGATCGCAGGAAGATGGGAAGGAACGCTTTCGGGCAGCACTTTGATCAACGCGCAAGTTCGCATCGATCTCTATCAAGAACGCGATATGCTTTACGGAACCTTTGACATTCTGAGCGGGGTTTTCCCCACTTTGGATAGAAGCTTTCTCATCGCTGGTGAAGTCATTGAGAACAACTACGTTCTGCAGATTCAAGACATTATCGATGGTGATGTGAACAGGAGCCTATTGTCTTACCGCTTTCTGGGCGCGCTTTCAGGTACCCGGCTTCAGGGTGACGCTATCTATTTTGATGAGCTCAACCGCAGTGCGGTGGGAACGTTCAATCTGGGGAGGACGGGGTCGATTTATTGATTCCGGAATGCGGATTTCGGATTGCAGAATGTGAATTCTGGGACGGGGCGGCTACTGTTGCCGTACTGGAGGGTGACGGTGTATCGGAGCGATGCCACTCCAACACCCCGATACCCCGGCACACTACTAAGCCCAGGCCTTTCGGAAGACCCGCAGCCAATTCGCATGCATGATGGCTTCGACGTCAGCTTCGGCGTAACCGCGCTTCCTGAGCAAGGCGGGAATCTTCTGCAAGTCGGCAATGGTGTCCAGGTCGCCGGGCGACTGCTCGCGCCCGAAGCCGCCGTCCAGGTCGCTGCCAATGGCGGCGTGCCCGGAATTCCCGGCTAACTGGCAAACGTGGTCGATGTGGTCGATAACGTTCTCAAGGCTCACGACAGAATTCGAGGTTTGCCCGGCCATCCAGCCAGGGTAGAGCATCCAGTTGTCAAACGCCGCCCCGATCACAGCATCTCGCTCAATCAGGCTGCGGATCTGGTCGTCAGAAAACTGGCGGTCTCCGGGCACCAACTCCCGGCAGTTGTTGTGGCTGGCAATGACAGGGCCCTGGAACAGGTTCAAAGCCTGCCAGAAACTTTCTTCAGCCAAGTGCGTCGCGTCAAGAATCATGCCGAGTTCGTCCATGATCTTGACGAGTTCGACGCCCTGCCGGGTGAGGCCACCCGACGAAGCGGTTCCGTGCGCATAGGCACTTGGGCCGTAGTGGGCGAGGCCCAACGCCCGCAGCCCTTCGTCCCACCAGCCCTGAAGGTCTTTAGGCGATAGAATCGGATCGGCGCCCTCCATGCTAAGGATGTATCCCAGCGGAGGCTCGTTGTTGGCCGCTTGCCATTCCCCAAAATGCATTTCAATGGAACGCCAGTCATCGAGCCGGCGGAGATATCCCGCTTTTTCAAGAATTCTGTAATACGCGAGCTGGCCTTGGGTTATGGCGGACGCAATCTCCTGGCTCCGGTAATCCAACAGCGGGCTCTTCCCTTTCGGATTTGCCCGCGCCAGCAGCGTGGCCAGGCAAATGGCCACTCTACCTTGGCGCATGGCTGGCAGCGAAACCGTATTGGCGCCTCGACCCTGCTGTTCCATGCCGGCTTCTGATTGGCGGATGAGGGGAACTTCCTGAGTCAAATCTCGATTCCAATTCAAAGCGCTCCACGACAAATCCAGATGAGCATCGATGACGAGCATGAGGTTCCTCATTCTCCCGTTAAGTTGCGCGTAAGCTAATCTCTTTGCTGAGTCCCGTCAAGAACGCTGCGCTGCAATGGAGCCTTGGTAATGGAAGTCTCGGCGAACGCCTCGGTGCGTCATTCCGGCGAAGGCGGGAACATAGCCCCGGTCGCGAGCCACTGGATTCCCGCCTTCGCTGGAATGACGGGACTCCGCTCGAATGACGGTTTGCTTCTGGCTTGTCCAGGTCAGGAGATCGTTGCACCCCGCCGCAATTTAGGCTCTAATACACGCCGTCTTTATCAACCTGAAAGGAGTTTCTATGCGATTACTGGCCTTTGTGCATCGGGGACGCCGTTCAATTGGCGTGGAACTGGATGCCGAACGGGTGTTGGATTGTTCGCTGGCTGGAGGGCTCCCTTCCAGCATGCGCGCATTTCTGGAATTGGGTGACGACGGGATGGCTGCGGCCAAGCGGCTACTCGAGAAGCCGGTGAAAGGGGCCGTCTTTCAGAAACGCGATCTTCAAGTGCTAGGGCCGGTTTCCGCAGAAGAACGACCCAAGGTGATCTGCATTGGCCTGAACTACGCAGACCATGCGGCCGAGTCTGGCTCCAAGGTCCCCGATGAACCGATGATGTTTGCCAAGTATTATTCCACGTTGTGCGGGCCGGGCGACAACATTCTGGCGCCGCCCAACCACAGCAAGCTCGACTATGAGGTGGAGCTAGTCATCGTAGTGGGCAAGCGGGCCGCACGCGTTCCGCAAGACGAAGCGTACGACTACGTCGCCGGTTACACTTGCGGCCACGACGTGAGCGAGCGAGCCTTTCAGCGCGCTGATGGACAGTGGTTGCGGGCCAAATCCAGCGATACTTTTGCTCCCATCGGTCCGGTGATTGTGACGAAGGATGAGATCACTGACCCGCATGCACTCAAACTCGGCACAAAGGTCAATGGAGAGGTTCGCCAGAACTCAAGCACCAACCAGATCATCTTCAGGACACCCAAATTGATCGAGTTCATTTCCAGTTACGTGACCCTCGACCCGGGCGACATGATCTTCACCGGAACGCCCCCCGGCGTAGGCTTCGGCATGAATCCCCCACAGTACTTGAAGCCTGGCGACGTGATCGAAGTCTGGGTCGAAAAGATCGGCAGCCTGACAAACACGGTGGTCTCTGCATAAAGGCTGACCTCGGAGCGTAGCCGCCGGCGGAAGAATCGTCCAGTTTCGTTCCTTCGTTCGTTTGTGATTCATGAATTCGCCTTTGGAGACTATGTCCAACCCAGTCCGCATTGGCGTCGTTGGCGCGGGTGCCAACACCCGCCGCCGGCATATTCCGAATCTCAAGGCGCAAGCCGGAGTCGAAATCGTCAGCGTCTGTAATCGCAGCCGCGAATCTGCAGAAAAGGCTGCCAAAGAGTTTGGCATTCCCAAAGTCCACCGGCATTGGAAGGAACTGGTCGAATCGAACGAGATCGACGCTGTCGTGATTGGCACATGGCCGTATTTGCATTGTCCTGTCACATTGGCGGCACTGGGTGCAGGAAAGCATGTTCTGACGGAAGCGCGGATGGCGATGAACGCGGCGGAAGCGCGCCTGATGCTGGAAGCTTCCCGACGAAAACCGCATCTCGTCACGCAAGTCGTTCCCTCTCCGTACACTTTAAAAATCGACCGAACTGTGCAGAAGCTGCTGGCCGAAGGTTTCTTGGGCGATCTGCAGGCGCTCGAAGTGCGTGCCAGTTTGCCCGGCTTCCTGGACCGCGAGGGCCCGCTGCAATGGCGGCACGACCGCGATCTCAGCGGGCTGAACGTTTTGGGCATGGGCATTTGGTACGAGGCCGTGCTGCGCTGGGTTGGCGAAGCAAAGATGGTGCTGGCGATGAGCCGCGTTGCCGTCAAGCAGCGCAAAGACTCCCTCGGTTTGATGAGAACGATCTCCGTTCCCGACCACGTGGACATCTTGGCAGAAATGGCCTGCGGCGCCCAGGCGCGTTTCCAGTTCAGCGCTGTGACCGGGCTGGCGCCAGGTCCGGAGGCATGGCTTTTTGGCAGTGACGGTACACTGCGCTACGACGCCTCCAGCGAGAAGCTTCTCGGCGTGCGCCGCGGCGAAACGGTTTTGCATGAAATTTCAATTCCTGAGAAGCTCGCGATCGGCTGGCGTGTGGAGGAGGAATTTATCAATGCCATCCGTGCGCAGGAAAAGGTGAAACTGACGACGTTTGAAGATGGCTTGAAGTACATGCAGTTCACCGAAGCCGTCAGCCGAAGCGCTAGCTTGAGTGCTGCGGTTGCAGTGCAGCAGATGTAGGCAGGCCATAAATTGGATCGAAGTTTGAACTTCACTAGCAGTAAGTGACCTTAATGAGGATCGCACCATATGGTGACGAAACTCGTTGTATCGCGAGAAACTTAATCGACCTCGCTTCCCCTCGCGTTGGGGCGAGGGGATCCGAATCCAGCCTGCGACCGCAACGAACATGCAGACACGGGAGTTGTCACTATAATTCGCGATCTTCAATAGAGTCGCAGCTCCTTCTCGAAGGCCATGTTTTCTACACAAGAAATGTAACTCCAAGCCCAATATTGAAAGGCGTCCCGGCTGTTCGACGACGCGCTGCAACCCCTGCTCTGCCTGGCGTTTCGCTCCATCCCCAAAATTCCCGCATCAATCCAAGATTTCTCGCTCCTGCTTCCTAAAGTCCCCAAACGCTTCAGACGAAATACATGCTGGCTGCGATGGATGGCAAACCCGCTGCTGACAAGGCAGAAGGCCGTACAACCAACCAGCAGGTGCGAGCTTCAATCGCCATGAGAGGCCGCTGAGTTGCATCCTTTAGGACTTGAGAAAGAGAGATCCAAGGCAAGTTTCAACTGCCAATAAAACTCTATGACTATACTGCGAAAGCTCCTGTTGCTCGGAAGTTTTGTGATGCTCTGCTCTAACTGTCAAACGCAGACCGGAGGGCTTAACGTTTCGGGAGGCTCCGTGCCGCCCTTGGCATCTGCCGGAACAACTCCCTCTTCAGAAACACGGTCTGGAACCGAAAGCGCTGGAACCCAAGCAGCGCCGCTGAGCGGCGCAGTGATTGACGGTCAGAATCAGAAACCGATTCAGGCGGCCACCGTTTTCCACAGCGGACTTGCCGTGCGCACTGGACCGGACGGGAAGTTTGAGCTGAAAGAATCTGATCCGACCAAGCCCGTCATGATCAAGGCGAGTGGTTACCGCCAAACTTCGATTTCGCTCCCTGAAGGCCGGAAGCTCAAGGTTGCGCTCAAGCCCTTCGACGCCAAGGGACTTTACTTGACGCACTTTGGCGTCAGCTCGAAGCTGCTTCGGAATCGAGTTCTCGGTTTGATTGACGAGACTGAACTCAACGCCGTCGTCATCGATGTCAAGGGTGACCGCGGTCTGCTCAGCTCCAGATATGAGATTCCCTTGGCGGCCGAAATTGGGGCGCTAAAGCTGCCTACCATCAAGGATGCCCGCGCTTTCGTCAGCGATCTGCATCAGAGAAATATCTATGCGATCGCCCGGATTGTGGTTTTCAAAGATAACATTCTGGCCAGCGCCAAGCCGGAATGGGCAATTATTGATACTCGCACGCAAAAGCCTTGGGTAGACCGAGAGGAACTGGCTTGGGTGGACCCCTTCCGCAAAGAAGTGTGGGATTACAACATTGCCATTGCTAAGGAAGCAGCCAAGGCCGGCTTTGACGAGATCCAGTTCGACTACATGCGTTTCCCCACGGACGGCAAATTGTCAGTGGCCAAGTATTCGCAGCCGAACAATATGGAGAACCGCGTCAAAACCATCAACGCTTTTCTACAAACGACGGCCAAAGAGCTTTTGCCCTATAACGTCTACTTTTCCGGTGACATCTTCGGTTACACGCCTTGGAACTATAACGACACCGACATCGGGCAGAAGATCGAGGACGTGGCGCAACATCTCGATTACTTGTGTCTGATGGTTTACCCGTCGGGCTATCATCTGGGCATCCCACGTTATCGAAACCCTGTCCAGCATTCCCGCGAAGTGGTTTACTACACCCTTGAGAAAGCCGCCAAACGGCTGGATGGCCAGTCGAAGAAGCTGCGGCCGTGGCTGCAGAACTTCAAAGACTATGCTTTCGACCGCCGACCCTACACCGGCACTGAGATCAAGCTGCAGATCCAGGCATGCGAACAAGCTCGCAGCAGCGGCTACTTGCTTTGGGATCCCAGCAACAAGTTCAAACACACGGCCGATGCGATGAAGGCTTTGCGGCCAGCAGCCGACCAGGTGCCCAGCCAAGTGGCTGCCAAGCCTCAGGTTGCGCAATAGTCCACGGCTGAAATGTGACTGAAGCCTGCAGTTTGCTCTCCGGGCGTAGCGACGAAGCACGGTGGGCTGCACTTACTGTTCCGAGCCGCTCACACCTACGCCTGGAGCTGTGAAAAAATTCCAGGGCGCCGAGCGGCAGAGCCGCGCCCAAAACTGCCATTTTTTCACAGCTCCCCTGTCAAGCCATTCCGTTTGAAACCATGAAAAATTCAACGTGCAAAAATGCAGTCTCAATAATTCTCAGTGTGATGGCTGCCCTAATTCTTTCTTGTTTCGCTGTTGCGCAAACACCCGTCCTGCGCGACTCGCGTGTTAGTCCAAACGAACTCGGACGCTTTCTGATTTTGGAGTACCACCTCATCCAGGAGCAGGAGACGCGCTGGGGGCGCTCCATTCCAAATTTCAAACAAGACTTGGAACGGCTGTACGAGGCTGGCTATCGCTCAGTGGCAATGGCAGACATTATTGATGGGAAGATGGATCTCCCCGCCGGAATGAAGCCAGTGCTCCTAACTTTCGACGATTCTTCTCCCGGACAGTTTCGGTATCTCGTGAAAAACGGAAAGAAAGAGATCGATCCTGACTGCGCTGTCGGCATTCTGCTCGACTTCCAACGCCGGCATCCTGACTGGGCCAACAAAGCGGTGTTCTTTGTTCTTCCGGAAGCCAAGCAACCGCATAAGCTCTTTGGCCAGCCGGAATATGAAGCCGACAAACTGAAGGAGCTGGCACTTCTAGGTTTTGAGATTGGCAATCATACTCTCTGGCATGCCAACCTGAGGAAGTACGATGACACGACGGTTCAGAAGCAGCTGGCTTTGTCAGTAGAAGCAGTACAGAAGCGCGTGCCAGGATATCAAGTTCGTTCGCTGGCCCTACCCTTTGGCGTCTACCCGAAGGATCTACAACTCGCAGTGAAAGGCTCCTTCAAAGGCGCTTCTTACCACCATGAGGCTGTCTTGATGGTTGCCGGTGGTGCAGCGCCTTCACCCTTCGGCGCCAGCTGCGATTTGCTGCACCTGCCCCGAATTCAAGTTCCCGGGCCAGACCTCAAGTACTGGCTTGCCTACTACGAAAAGCATCCCGGCGAAGTTTTCATTAGCGACGGCAAGGCCGATACGGTCACCTTTCCCAAGACGCTAGAGCAGAAATTCAACGCGACTAAATTCAAGACGCTTCAAGCAGTGTCCTACTAGGATCACTTGCTGGCGATGAAGTTCAAACTTCGGTCAAACTTGATAACTCCCTCTCCCGTTTGTGGGGAGAGGGCGGCCAAAGCGACGGCGGTCGCGGCGGCCGGGTGAGGGGGCAGGAGCCAACGGAGCCACATCCCTCGGCGGTCCGAGGTCGCTCGCTACTACTAATACAAACGCACGAGGTATTGTTACAAACCAGGAGCTCCTTTGTCCCCCCTTGGCAAAAGGGACGCCGCGTCTTCTGCGGCAGGGGGTCGCGAGGTTCCCTCAGACCCCTATGGTCCCCCTTCGCAAGGGGGACAAAACTCCAAACCCTTCGGCTTCGGCAATCACTGGTCCACACAATGGCCAGACTTGACATTACTTAGTGCGTTTGCATTAACAGGCGACTCTGAAATACCGTTACAGATCGAACTGGGTGGCGCAGACATCGCGTCTTTTGCGATGTCTGCGCTCCGTCGCCGCACACATGGCAAACTGCGCCATGTGTGCGCCACCCAAAGCTCTTGTATTGTTATTTAGGAACGCTCTACTAGCCAGCAAGTGTTCTACCTGCGCCGTGTCGAGAAACGCAAGATTAGGTTTCTGGGGATGAGATCGTAGCGACGGTGCCGGGTCAACTGGTAACCCCTCTGTTCATATCATCGCTTTTCGTATTCTGCCCGATCAAGGCCGGGCGGCAGAAGCAACTCCTTCGGGGGGCGGCCTTCCTGCTTCCCCAGCAACCATTCCAGCCGTTCCACCACGTTCTTTCTTTTGACTTCACCGATCAGTCGGAAGACTCGTCTTCCTTCACGGTCGAAGATAGCCGTTGCAGGGATCGAGGAACCCAGGCCCAGCGGTTTCATTTCTTCATCTGAAAAGCCAAACCAGACCGGATAGGTGATTGCATTGGTGCGCAGAAACTCCTCAGCCTCTTGGCGGTGCTGGGACTCGTCGGTGCATGCCCCAAGGAACTGAACGCCACGGCCTTCATACTCGCGCTGTAATTCCATCAGCAAAGGCATCTCCTTTTTGCAAGGCTTGCACCATGCCGCCCAGAAATTGAGTACCACAATTTTCCCGCGGTACTCCCGAAGTCTTTCGATGGGGAGCTGACCTGGCAGATCTGTCGTTGAAGCAGCGATACCCAGCAAAAACAGGACCAGTCCGCCCACTAACCGCATCGCTTCAAACTCCCGGAGGATTCTGCCAGATGGGAAAAGGGGGCAAACGGCTGCCCGGGTGGGCATTCACTGAGCATCGCGAATCATAGTGACAAACCCTGCGTCTGCCTGTTCGCTGCGGCCGCAGGCTGGAAACCCTGCGCTACGTTTTACGACAGAAACTTGGCTAGAACCGGACAGAATAGCCGGCAGTGAAAATCAGCTTCGGCACGGTGGCATCTTCAACCCGTACGCTGTTGGGTGCATCCTTCACATTCACGTAGGACCGAATCCCCAGGCTCACTCCGAACAGGTGTCTGCCCAAGGCAAAATTGACGCCGGGCTCGACGAAGCCGATGGTACCAGGCCGCCGAAATCCGTCAGAAGCTCCAAACAAGTCATAGACGGGCACCCCTTCGATTCGGTAAACCAGGCTGGGAACGGGCCAGCCGGGTTTCAGCTGAAGCGATCCGCCCATCTGCGTCGAGAACTGGTCCGAGGCTGAGTTGTAGGTAGTGTTGTTTGGATTCGTGAGGGAACCAAAGAAGGTGGGTACCCCAGTTGTGTTGCGCGGATTGAACAGATAGCTTCCACTGGCAAACAGCGTCACAAGGCCAACTTGCTGGAAGGCATAGACGCCCGTCGTGCCGGCCCAACTCTTGTCTCCCGGTTGGACTGATACGTCGACGGGAACTTGCCTTCCGAAGTAATCGTCGGTAACGTTGGCCTTGCCCGTGGGCATTTTCAGCCCGGCAGTAACTCCGACATTGTGCCGGGTATTCTCGGTATTGAAAATCCAGTACCTCGCCCTTAACCCGGCATCGCCAATCCCATTGGAGCGGATGGGCACCCAGACCCGTTCCTGAGAACCGGGGGCCTGGCGGCGCACTGAGAAAGAGTTGAAGTGCACGGGCACAGAAAGCGAGAAATTCCACTTGCGTGACGCTGCATAGGTCAGGTCAATGTTAAAGAAGTTCTGTCGGTTAAGAGGCCCGTTAGCATCCAGGGCGGTGAAGGCGTTTCTGCCCTGGAAATGTTTGTCGGACTCGTATCCGCGGTAATAGAGGAGGAGCTGCCATTCGCCTTTGCTCATGTACGGGCTGATTCCGCCGAACAGCGGCGAACCCTGCTTCTGGCAAACGCACCCTTGCCCAAAGGCAGGTCGCGCCATCAAGAGTGCCCCAAGACCCAACACAGTGGCCAGTTTCAGATAGGTACGGTGACCCATAGCTAACCCTCCATTCTTGCTTCGCAGCCACTTGACAAGAGGCATTCGATGAATTTGACCCAACGGATGAGCGAACGCTAGCAAGGATTTCAAGCCAGATTGTCACAGCAAAGTAAAATCTTTTCGAGCAGGGATGGAATTTTCTTCCGGGGCGGAATAAAGCAAAGGGATTAGCGAGAGCGCCGAAACTCAATTGCCGCCATGCCGTACGCGCAGTTTTGGTATTACGTCTCCTCTCTAGCGGTCTGGGAGAGGCGACGGCCGTCCCAGGTTTTCCTGCCACACCGCATGTTGCCTCTGCAAAAACACTGTAAATTCGTGCGCAGTTCCGCTTAACTATACCGGTGCGAGACAAACTTTATCTGATCGGCTTCCTCGTTGGAGCGGGTTTACTGCTGCTGCTGGGAAGGGGTTACCTGCCGGGAGCTGCCGTCCTGATCACCTGGAGCCTGACCTTCGGCGGGACCACCGCCGCCGCCGTGTTAGGCGTGATTCTCTACCGGCTGCAATTGCAACTGAAAGCCAGCCGCCTTGAACTTGCCCGTAAGGAAGTGGAGCTTAGCATCGCTCGCGAGGTACAACAGGCACTGTTTCCGCGCCAGTTGCCTGGCGGGGGCGGGCTAGAATTCAGCGCCGTGTGCATTCCTTCGGCTGGCATCAGCGGCGACTACTATGATGTTCTGCCGCTTGCCGATGGCCGGCTAATCTTCGCTATTGCCGACATCAGTGGCAAAGGTGTGTCTGCAGCTATTCTGATGGCAAACCTCCAGGCACTGCTGCGCGCTTTGGCCCCGTCCGCGCCCGATCCGAGCGCGGTTTGCCGCAGGCTGAATGAACACCTTCATCAGGTGACCGATGCGGCTAAGTTTGCCACGCTCTTTTACGCGGAGTGGAATCTCCGCGAACGCCGGCTCAGTTATGTGAACGCGGGCCACAATGCGCCTTTGCTGCTGCGCAATGGGCGGGGACAGCGGTTGGAACAAGGTGGCATGCCGCTCGGCATGTTTCCCGCCACCGAGTTCGACACGGGACGGGTTTGCCTCAGCCCGGGTGACACGCTGGTTCTTTATTCCGACGGAATCACTGAGGCAACGGCAAGGAATGGCGAGGAATTTGGAGAGTCGCGGCTGGAGGACGTCGTCAAGGCACATTGCGGCAAACCGCTGGCCGAGATTCAGGCGCAAGTGCTGGCAGGGGTGCGCCAGTGGTCGGGATCCGTCCCGGAAGATGATATGACGCTGATGATTGCCCGGGCTACCGACTGGCCGCAGGAAACCAGCCATGCCATGCGCTAGGAGGCAACATGAGAGTCGGCGGACACCGGATGCGCGAGCATGTTCGATTACTGCGGCCTTTGTTTGCCTTTCTGGCCGCTGTTTGGCTGCTGCGGCTTTTTCTGGCGGCCGCCGGGGTATCGCTTTCGGTCACCAGGGTCTTCAGCGTCACCACCGCCGCAGCGGTGGCCGTTTTCCTGGCCGTCTTGCTGATCTACTTTCGTGGCTTCGGCGGCTACACCAACGTCGTTGCAGCCAGTTTGCTCTTGAATGCGTGGAGCCAGGTGCTCATTGTGATCGCCATTCTTTTTGCCGTAGCAACAGGCACTGAGAATGTCTACACCCTGCCCGAGTTTTCGGTTAAGGGCGACGATCCGCTGCACCTGCGGCACATTCTGGGGCACTTGACTTTCATGCTGGGGCTGGGAACCTTGTTCGGCGCCGGCATGGGCTGCTTGATGCTATGGTTCCTGAGGATGATGGTGCCGGTGCGCGGTGAAGGGGTGAAAGGGTGAAAGGGTGAAAGGGTGAAGGGGTGAAGGGGTGAAAGGGTGAAGGGGTGAAGGGGTGAAGGGCACAACCTTATTTGTCATTGATCATTTTCCATTGTCATCTCAGGTTTCTTAGTTGCTAGGATCACTTGCTACCGGTGAAGTTCAAGAATCGGTCAAATTCGAGAACTCCCTCTCCCGTTTGTGGGGAGAGGGTGGCCAAAGGCCGGGTGAGGGGGCAAGAACCGTGTCCCCCGGCGGTCTGAGGTCGCTCGCTACGATTAGTCGAAATACCAGATGGCAAATGAGAAATGAACAATGACAAATAAGGTTGTGCCCTTCACCCCTTCTCTGATGCGACCGTTTCCCCCTCCACGAACTACAACTACAGCATTAAGGCGGTCGACCAGCATTTGAACACTTCGGTGCCCGCCAATCTAACCCTGACGACACCGCCGGCTGGAGCGGTGGACCCGCGTCGCACTGGAGTGCGTCCGACGGGCTCGTATTGGGGAGCCGAGGGAGAACAGATCGATCTCTTGTCGGGCAATCTGAATTTCACGCTCCCGTTGCTGCGCGCCCAGGGGCGCGGCGGCTGGGGTGT
>JAKEER010000825.1 GCA_022616615.1 Acidobacteriota bacterium | reverse complement strand
GCTGTCGGAATGCTCATTGACAAGACGCTGAGCAATGTCCGCAGAGAGCCCCGGTACTTGAGCAGGGGTCCAGAGTTCAACACCGATTGCCTTTGCAAGAAGAACCGGGTCCAATGGAGAAACAGGTTTCAGGCCCAGCGCCAGGCGCACCTGAATGGCGTATTCTTCGCTCCAACTCTTGAACCCGCGAGCGAACATGACCGGCAAATCACTTACTGTTCTCTGGCTCCCTCAGCCACAGCACGCTGTGCGGCAAGTATGAGCTGAGCCAAGTCCTGAGCAGCTGCCGGCTCTGGCGTTGAATCAGCTCGCAAGTGAGCCGCAACTGAGATTTCTGGCTCTTGACGTGGATTCTTGACACGGAGGATGTTTTCAGTCTTGACTTGAAGCATTTCGGCGGGGTCTACTTTTAGCCAGTCGCATATTTTCGCAAAAGTCTCTAGGTCGGGGAGCTTTCCTCGTTCGACTCGGGAAAGAGTCGCAGGGCTGACACCGATTGTCGAAGCGACCTCTCTTATACCTCGATCTCCCCGCTTGTCACGGACCATTCGGCCAAGACGAAGCAGATTGACCTTCGGCACAACGCACCTCCTGTTTCACCTGTGAGATGATGGTTGACAGATGATACAGCCATCAGCTAGAGTGTATCGCGGAAGAAACAAGGTTGCAAGCGTGAACCTTGCAAACGGCCCCGAGGGGCTTGAAGGGGTAGGAGATTACAAATGGGTGACCTCATCAACGTCACGATCTCATCCACTTCCGCGGGTGAGCGCACACTGCAAGTTAACACAAACATGAAAGTCCACGCGCTCCTTAGCATGGCAATGGCCAGGCTCGAGCTGGACCCGTCCATGGCCAAGCAGTACGTGCTCGTCTTCAACGGAAAGGTCCTGCCTGACGATTCCACTCTTGAAGAACTCGGCATAGGTGACAAGGCCGTCCTGCTCCTGGAGCCGAGGTCACCAGAAGTCATTTGAGGAAGCTCACGTGGACCCTGTTGTCGCGCAGCGAAAGCTTCTGGCGGCCTTGCAGGCTTTCTTCTCGCACCAGGCAGAATTCGAAGAGTACGGCTGGCGTCTGGAACCTCCTATCATCTATATCTGGATGCATCCTCGTGGCAAGCCAGACAGCCAATACCTACTGCGAATCACTTTCGAGAACTTTCCCGACGAGGCCCCTTCGTACGTCCCAGTTAATTCAGAGACCCGACAGCCTCGCGGGGACGCGTGGCCGTCGATGTCGGCCTATAAGCCAGACTGGCCTGGCTTCTGCCTTAATGGGACGCGAGAATTTTACAAACAAGGACATCCAGACCGACAAAGCCAGTGGTCACCGGAAACATTTCCGGTCGCCCGCGTTCTTCAGGAGATTCAAGTGGAGCTGAATAAATGTGGTTAGTCGATTCGTTCAGAGCAATCTTTGGGCGCACACCACAGCGACCCGCCTCACGACGCTGCGTGCTCATTCGTCAGCCAGAAAAATACTTTGTCGGTGACAAAGTTATCCAGGAAACTTACCAGCACTTGAAGCAGGAAGGGATGAATGACCGGGAGGGACTTGTTTACTGGGCTGGCTGGTATTTGGATGGCGTATGTGTCGTCACGTCGGCGCTGGTCCCCCGAGGCAAGAGCAGGTATGGAGGCGTCCAGGTTCCAACCGATGAAATGATCAGGGCCGCAAACCTGCTTCGCAAATTGGATTTGTTACTCGTCGCGCAGATCCACACGCATCCGGGCGACCACGGCCACTCCCCAGGCGACGACGTAAGTGCGGTTTCCTCTCTACCCGGCTTTCTGTCTATTGTGGTCCCGAACTTCGCGCGGAAGGCATCGCTGGACCTCGAAGAGTGCTATTTCCATCGCTATCTCGGAAAAGGACGGTGGCAAGAGCTTTCAGGGGAAGAAAGCAAGAAACTCATTCACATTGACCCAGCCAGGATCGAGTGAGCCAATGCAGGAACCAGTAGCTGCGCAGAATATCCTAGTCCTCAGCAAGCTTCTGAAGAGCCCGCCAGACAAACTATCGGAGCTGGTCACTCCACACGTAGCCGTCCTGCGTGCGTCGAAGCGTGCAGCTTCGAGCCTCAATGGCCAATGGACACTTTGTTTCATCGCAAATCTCCTGGCTCGCATGCTTCCGCTCGTGGACAAGGTTTACCTGGATTTCGACGACGAAAAGGTCACAAGGCCCATCCCGTTGCTAGAGGGCCGGAATTTCAGGGAAGCGCTGATCCAACTGTGTGCTGCTATTGACGCGGGAGTTACGGCCTTGCCCGGCAGACCAACAAAGGGCGAGACTGTCATCGAGATTTCAGTAGGCCCGGCCCAGGGGAGAGCGAATGTTGAGGTCGCAAGCGATGGCTGGCTGGTGTTCCTCAATAAAGGTGTTGAGCCTGGCCCTAGTTCGAACCCTGTAGGCGCATATCTTGCGGCGTGCTTGGCTGTCGCCGAGCTCTTCAAGCATTTCCTGAAGTCCAGTGGATTAACTGCGAATCTTAAGAGACCAATCGCCCTTCACCAAGCTACACAGTTCTCGACTTTTGATTATTCAATTGGTCGACCCGAAGCTCCCAACCCTGCACTGCCAACAGGTGCCAAGCTCGGGCCAGTGTTGATTGCTGGTGTCGGTTCTGGCGGCTCTGCAACGATCCTTACTCTGGCGTCGATGCCAGGAGCTGCAGGACCATTCGCTTTTGTTGACCCGGACGAAGTTGTCGAGCGCAATATTCAGCGTCTTCCGTTTGCTACGGCAGAAGACGCCCACACAAGGCGCAGGAAGGTCGCAATTGCAGGAGGCCTGATCCAGCAATGTACCGGTGAGCAGTGCATCCTTAGGGAAAAACCCTATCAGGAATGCAGAGAGGAAATGAGGAGTCTCGGTTTTTTGGACCTCGTGGTAGGGACAGTCCACACTGGTGCGGCCCGCAGGGAAATTCAAAAGGACCTGCCGAGGGTTTTGTTAGACGCAGCTGCCACGCAGAACGGAGAGGCCATAATTCGACGGGTTTTCTTTGGGGATTCGGCCTGTATGGGCTGCTTCTATCCAAGAGACACCGTGTACGCTGAGGACAAAGTGCTGTCCCAAGTGCTCGGCCTTGAAATCGAGGAGATCGAATATCTGCGCAGTACGAACGCACGGTTCACAGAAGACCAAGTCCGACGCATGAAGGGCCGTGGCGTTGACCATCTCCCCGAAGTGGGCGAACCGTACGGTGACTGGCGTCAAAAATGCGCGCAGCTGCCGCTGTTCGTGGAGTCTAGTTCCACGGAAGTGCCAGCGCCTTTCGTTACAGCAGCCGCAGGCGTTTTGTTGGCTGGGGAGATAATAAAGGAGAGATTGTTCCGAAACAGTGTATTGAGGAGCCTGCTCCTGCTTGACACATTAGGAAGATTCTCACCTGCATATCCCTGTTTTCGAGGCACAGAGAAATGCGACATATGCGGTGACCCCGACATGCTCAATGTTTACAAGGAGCGTTGGTGCTAACAGGCATGAGGAGAGTGACTCAGCAATGTGAGCAACATTTTGAGCTGTTATTTCTGGGAAGGAATTAGGAGGTCAACATGAGTCAAGCAAGTAGGATTCTGATGGTTGCAACAGTCGTTGTCTGTGGGTTGGCAATAGTCAGCCCGAAGTTCCGAAGTGCGTGCTACAGCCTTGCCTGCAGGCTCCTCCAGGGATGACACCTTGGGTCACGCTGTAAGGGCCAGTCGCGTTCGAGCGATAAGTCATGAGCAGTAAGAGGAGATTGAGGCGAAGGGCGTGCAAGAGGAAGCAAACCTACTTCACCAAGTGGGATGCACAGCTCGTAGTCCAGCGACTTTGGGAGAAGAAAAGAGCTCGGGTTCACCCCTATCTGTGCCAGTTTTGTGGCAAGTGGCACGTCGGTCGCTTGTCGCGAGAGCTTCGTCAGGGCTCGGCCGCTCGGAGACGTTATTGGGCGGGTTCTTAATGCTATGCTAGAAGGACAATTGCAGGAGGAATGATGGCTCACAAGAAAGCACCACCAGTCAGGCACGACGACCCTGAAATGACCGGCCAGCGAGCTAGAAACATAACTGGCGAGCTGCGCCGTAAGCGCGGAGATACGTTGGTGGGAACTCTCGAAGAGCTGTATCACATCGATTTTGGTGTCCGCAGTGATATGCAACTTGATACCTTGCGGGAGACCCTCGGTGAAGACGAAATCGCAAAGCTAATCCGAAAGGCACGCGGCTAGCAGTTACTTCTTGATCTTCAACCTCGCCTGTTCGGAGAAGGATATGTATCTCAGAGCCAACTCCCAAACAGAGGCTCTTCTCCCGTGTCGATGGCCTGCTTGACTAAGCGGTAAGCCCGGTCGTACCAAGCCATGTAGCCCTTATGCATGCGGCGACGGCGAACCGCGTTGAGCACA
Source organism: Acidobacteriota bacterium (assembly GCA_022616615.1). Taxonomy (GTDB): domain Bacteria; phylum Acidobacteriota; class Terriglobia; order Versatilivoradales; family Versatilivoraceae; genus VFZK01. The sequence continues at coordinate 4,946 of JAKEER010000825.1, read as the reverse complement.
ACCTTCCTTGCGTCCCCATCGTAGCAGGACCACACCCACTCGCAGTAGTTCGGCCGTCCTTCTTCGGCGTCTTTGATGATCTGGGCGGCCAAGGTAGGGGAGGCGTACCCGAGACTTTCTGCTATCACATGCGCAGTGACACGAGGATAGGCGCGCATGTAGTCTCGGGCCGTCTCGAGCTCGCGGCGGGGCGTGTCAATCTTCCTCCAGTTTCACGGTTTGGCTGAAAGGCTCGCCCTCCACGACGATGCGAAGATCTTTCAGCTGCTGGCTCACGTAATCGCGGCCGGCGCCGAAGGCGTAGTCCCTGAAGAAGTCCCTGCCCGTCACCCCCTCATAGAAGTGCGCGAACGGCCGGTGGTCGAAATTCACTACGCCGAGCCCGTTGCCGTCTAACTCGTAGAAGAGTTGCCAAATGCTGCCACAGTCACGGACTGCTAGGACCTTGCCAGAGGGAATCCTAATCACCTTCTCTCGAACCGCGCCTTGTAAAACGTGAGGACTTGCAAGGATCTGAACAGCTGCGTCACATCGCGCTCGCACTCAGCGCAACGAGCTCCAATCGGGTGGTCGTCGTCCCACTCCACTTCACTTACGCCGTAGTCAGCGGCTTTGGCGTCATATGGCTGACAGTGTAGGACGTAGCCGTCGACGTAGAAGTCCGTTGAGTTGCAGGACGGGCAGACCGGATAGGGTTTCCATTGAGGGATGCGAATCACCTAGTAGTCTTCAGGCTTCATCGTCGTGACGCCGCCTACTTCGTTCGGCAGGTGCCAGAGCTGCTCTTCTTTCTGCGGGTCGTACTTCTCGACGCGAAAGCTGTAGTTCGTTGTCAGAACATCGCCGCGGTTCCATTGTCGGAAGGCCTCGGGAACCAGAGGCAGGAGCTCGCAGACAAAGAATCTGGTAGAAATCCGCTTCCTTGTATTCAGGATACTGCGGCGCGTAGTGTTGCTTCAGTGACTCATAGGCGTTGGACGTGATCCGATGGCGGGTGTCTCTTCCGTTGACGACGTATGGAATCAGGACGCCATCTTCAATCGCCTGGGCGTCCGTGTACTCGAAAACTACGTTCCCTCCGAAAAGTTGCTTGAGGAGATCGTCTGAATTCTCATCTGTCACCCGGATCCCTTCTTTGCAAACATAGTGATATATCCCTCGAGGCCGCCGATGGCCAAGCGCTCGTAGCCTGTAATCACTTTCAGACCCGAATCTATTAAAGACAGCGCGTGGCGATTGAAGGGCTTTGCGGTTTCCGCGCCGTTGACAAAGTAATCGACAAAGCCAGTCACCTCTTCAAAGCCGGCACCCTTAGGCTCGAGGTTACCCCAGGAGAAGAACATCCCGCCGTCAATCTTGCTGCCCTCGAAATCCTCGCGTGGCTGGCCGTTTGACAGGATCTCGGTTTCGTAGCACCTGAGGCATACATAGCCTAGGTCGACGTGTTCTCTGAATTGCACGTGCCAACCATTCGCCGGGTTCTGCTCGCAGACCGTGCGTCCGCAACTTTCGCAGTCGATGTAGTCGAAGCTTCCTGACAGGCAATAGGCTTCTTCGCACCGTTCATTATGGAAGAAGACCTCTCGGGGTCCCCTGTCCCATGGGGTGTCGTGGAGGTCCGCCCAAACATATGGCACTGAGCTGAAGTCGCGCTCAAGGAGGCCACAGGGCCAGAAGTGGAGCTGTTCGCCGGCATGAAGGGTCTGGTAGCCCTCCATGCGCCTGTAGTAATTCAGGTCAAACTTGCGTTCGCAGGCCGCGCACTCCTCGATGCGGGCATCGCGGATAAGGCCGAAGGGCACATGAACCAGTACTCCTCATCACTGACTTTTGTCGGCCATCAAGTAAAGGTCTGCTGTTTGACTTTTTCTTCTTGCGTTATTGGACTTGCAAGTTATGCAAGTGAATCACACCAAACCGCCTCCGTTTGCCAAAGCCACAGGATGACTCGCCGCTTTGCTTCGTAAACCAAGCAACGAAGTGGTTCGGACGCGTGACCACCACTACGGCAGCAGAATTCGCGCCAAGGGCCGTTAGGAATGAAGATGTGGCAAAGCTGAAAGGTACTCCTCTCCTGTGGCCTGATGAGCCAGGCCGAAAGGAAGGATGTTTCCCGGTAGGTTGCTATCATCGTTTCGCCCCTCAGCGAACAATGATGTCTTCCTCAGCAACGGATCCCCGATTGCGGCGCGGACAAGCACAATCCCGCCCGATTGTCCAATCGACCCTGTTTCTATTCCTTGCCGTGCTGCTGGTAGCCCAATTGCCGCTTGCGGCTTTTGCGGATACTCGGGCGGCAAGTACTTTTTCGACTTACTTTGAAAGACTGAAAAAGGACCCAGAATCGTTGCGGGCCCTTCTCAAACAGCTGCCGAAGGGTGGCGAACTCCACAGCCATCTCTCTGGTGCGGTGTCATTCGAACGGCTGTTGGACATTGCCGTCAAACACAAATACCGCGTCGGGTTCACACACGACAAGCGATACGTCTGTGGGTTTGCTGGGCCCAGCGCTGTCCCTGAATGGAAGGAGCCGTGCAACGCGACAAACATCGTGCTCAAGCATGTGGCTGATCTCGAAAGCGAAGAGCGAAATCTGCTGCGCGACTCTCTGACGCTCGGGCTAGAAGACAAGGAAAGGGGTGAAGATACTGAGTTCGCAGAGTTTGGGCGCATCTTTGACCGGCTTGACGCGCTCACGGACAACGCTGATGTCATGCCGGACCTCCTCAAGGAAGCGATGCATCAGGCGTCTGAGGATAATGTCTCTTACATTGAGTTCCGCCTGAACCCGATCGGAAGAAGAGACTCACAGGGGAACGTTGTCGCGATAGAAAGCCTAGTCGGGAGATTGACGGCTGCGGCAGCGGAGAAGAATCGGCAACTGGGAGAGCATCGAGCTGTCCTGGTGAAGTTCCTCGTCGGACTCAATCGTCGAAGTCCAGAGAGCATGGGCGGAACAACTGCCATCCCCCACATATCCTGCGGCGCTGGTTGTCCCTCGCGGCTGAGGCAGGCTTACTACCTGGCTGCTCGCCGCTATTCGCAAGCTGTCGTGGGTTTTGACTTGGTGGGCCTTCCGGAAACTGACATTGCGACACAGAGCCCGTTTGCCGTGACAATCGATGCACTGAGAGAGGAGTTTGGTCCGGCGTCTTTCACGTTGCATGCGGGAGAAACCAATTGGCCAGACAGGAAACGTCACATTTCAGAAGCAGTCCTGGTTGGAGCCAGGAGAATAGGGCACGGGTTTAGCTTGGAACAAAGCATGGACGCAGCATCTCTCGTTTGTGAAAGACAGATTCCGCTGGAGATCAACCTTACGAGCAACCTGAAGCTTGGTCTCCTAGGGAAGGACGAGCTAAGAGCCCACCCTTTTCCAAGATACTTCCGCGCCGAAATATGTCCAAGGGATAGCCGTCCTGTAAGTGGCTACCTACCGGTTACGTTAAGTACGGACGACGCTGGCATCTTTGAAACCGACCTCACCCAGGAGCTCTACATTGCCACGACGACTTTTGACTTGACCTGGGAAGAAGTCAAGCTTCTCTGTCGGAATAGCCTGACGCACGCGTTCGCGTCGGAATCGGAACGCCTGGCCCTGCTCCGTCGCTGGGAAAGTGAGATTGCCCAACTAGAAGGGGAGTCAGGATGGCTAGAGATTCTCTCGGGGCACGTCCTGGGTTTTGTCAGGGCCGTCCCGCGATTCTTCTTTCGCCTATTCGCCGGTTCGGCAACGCTAGGCGTCCTCGTCTTGCTGGGCATGTACGTGATTCTTTACTGGTTGTACTTGATTGTTTTCAAGAAACGCTTCATGACCGTTGCGCCTTTCCGCGTCTGGGGCAGACTCGGTCGCGCAGTACATGGTGAGGGGCTGGCGGCACGTCTCAGCGACGAATTGATGCGCCTTCAGCTGGAGACGGTGCAACAGTCTCCTCCACGTGACTATCGAGAGGAAGAGCCAAGCTTCTATCCCTCCGAGATCGAGTTTCCGGGACCGGCCCAGGTAACTGTTGAATACGAAGGCATATCTCCCGAAGCCCTTAACTCATTCCTTCGCCGCCTTTTCAAGCGGCAAGACGTGATCACCGGCGATGTGGTTCGCAGCGGAACAGGCCTCCTATTGGTAGCAAGGTCCCCCCGCGGCGGACCATGGGAGAAGTACGTCAATAACGACTCCGTTTCAGACGTTCAAGCGGCCTTGCAGGAGATTGCCGTCCGTGTTATAAGCGGGCTACAACCGCGCGCCAAATCCAACATTGGTAACGCGCTTGTTGCGAGACAACGCAAAGCCATTGATGAGGGGAACCACGACGAATCCGTTCGCAACGCACAGCTAGCCCTGATGATTGCTCCAGACAGTGCGATAGACCACTATAACCTGGGAATCGCCCTCGCGAAGAAGGGTGAAAATGACGAAGCCATTGCTGCCTTCAGGAAGGCCATTAGGCTCCGGAAGGGCGAGTATCCAGAAGCCTTCAATAGCCTGGCAAACAGACTTTTGGCCAAAGGCCAGTACGACAAGGCGATACGGACCTACAGCAAAGCGGTCGAACTGAAGAAGGGAAACTATCCCCAAGCGCTCTACAACCTGGCCGGCGCCTTCAGACAGAAAGGTGAGCTCGACGTAGCCGTCAATACATATCAAGAGGCTCTTAAGCTCGATCCCACTTTCGCCGAGGCCTACTACAACCTTGGAATAACCCACGGCATGAGAGACAACCTCGGCGCTGCCGTTGAGGCTTTCAGGAAGGCCACCGAATGCAGACCGGACAACGCAAAGTACCACTACCAGCTGGGTATTGCGCTCAGAGATTCAGGACAAATGGATGCGGCGCGCCGAGAGTTCGCTAGGGCCCAAGACCTTGACCCTGAATTGGAACCGCCGGAGTGAGGTTTTCAAGCGCGGATACAACTGGACGCTACGAGAGGTCGCCCCGCTCCACGGC
>JAKEER010000824.1 GCA_022616615.1 Acidobacteriota bacterium | reverse complement strand
TCCGCCAGCGAAACGCTTGTTTGGTTACGGCTCTACACAGACCGCGCTCACAACAACCGAAAAGCCGTGCGAAAGACCGGAAAAAATGTCCAGTCTCCAGATTCCCGCTTTCGCGGGAATGACGAATTGAAGCCGAACCGGTGTCGGTTCATGGGCCGTTCCGATTCCTCGGGTTTCAGATACGATTGGTTCTAATAGAGAGCTGAGAGTCCTGATAGGAGAAGCCATTCCTGCTTGCTGCTGCGCACCGGACCAAAATCACATCTGAGTCAGTGCTCGGCTTTCGGCACCGCGACCCGTAGAGAGCCCACGCCGGCATTATAGCCTCAGGATTGCTCATCTCCTTAATTGTTGCAGGCGCTTTCCGGCCGCCTGTAGCGTCTCGTCCCGCTTGCAGAAACAGAAGCGGACCTGTTGATTCCCGTCTGTTGATTCCCGATAAAAGCTGCTGCCGGGAACGGCTGCGACACCGACGTTCTGGACCAAATGCTCGGCGAACTCTATGTCGCTGGCAAAGCCGAAATCGTGAATGTCGGTCATGATGTAGTAGGCGCCCAAGGGTTTGTGGCAGTGGAAGCCTGCGTCCGTCAGGATCTCCAGCAGGGTGTCGCGCCGCTCCGTGTATTTGGTGCGAAGCTCGTGATAGTAGCTGTCATCCAAGTGCAGCGCAAAAGCGCCCGCCTCCTGCAACGGATGCGCAGCGCCCACGGTGAGGAAATCGTGAACCTTGCGGACGGCGTTGGAGAGCTCGGGCGAGGCAACAACGTAACCAACGCGCCAGCCGGTGACACTGAACGTCTTGGAGAGGCTGTTAATGGTGATGGTGCGGTCGCGCATTCCATCAAGCGTCAGCAGGCGGACATGTTCGGCCCCGTCGTAGAGAATGTGATCGTAGATCTCGTCAGTGATTGCCAGGCAGTTCCACTTCTGGCAGAGAACGGCGATCTGCTCCAGCTCTTCCTTGCGAAAGACCTTGCCCGTTGGGTTGTTCGGCGTGTTGATGATGATGGCTTTAGTGCGGGAGCTAAACGCGCGTTCCAGTTCTTCTAGATCAAAGCTCCAGTTGGGAGGATGCAGACTGACGTAACGCCGTGTGGCGCCGGAAAGAATGGCATCGGGGTTGTAGTTCTCATAGAAGGGTTCAAAGATGATGACTTCATCTCCAGGATTGATCGTTGCCAGCAGGGAAGCAATCATGCCTTCGGTGGAACCGCAGCAGACGGTGACTTCGGTTTCAGGGTCGAAGGCCAGTCCGGTTAGGGTGGAAAGCCGGGCGGCGATTGCGTTGCGGAGGGTTTTCGATCCCCAGGTAATGCTGTACTGATTGACGTCCGCTTCGATGGCGCGAATCGCTGCGGCCTTGATTTCCGCCGGGGCAGGGAAGTCTGGGAAGCCCTGCGAGAGGTTCACGGCATTGTGCAGCAAAGCTTGCCGCGTCATTTCCCGAATGACTGACTCGGTAAACTGCAGCGGCTTGGAGGAAATCATCTGCTTGAGAGGCATGAGGCGCCCCGTTTCAAGATATGCGAGACGTGATGCGTGATTCGTGAAACGTGATTTGTGAAACGTGATTTGTGAAATAGCCATTCATGGATCACGTTTCACGCATCGCGTTTCACGCATCACGTTTCACGCATCACGCGTCATTGCCGGTTGTTGCCGTACAGCGCTTTGTAGAAGAAGTAGTTGCGGTTGATGATCTTCACATAATTGCGAGTCTCGCTGAACGGGATCGTCTCAACGAACTCCGCGCCGTCGGCATAACTGCCTTCGCTCATCCACGACTCCACGCGGTGCTCGCCTGCGTTGTAACTGGCCAGCACCTTTTCTGTCTGGCCGCCAAACTGTTTCAAGAGGTCGGAAAAATAGCGCATTCCAAGGCGAATGTTCAACTCGGGCTCGTGCAGACGTGTTGTGGAAGGCCGCGGCAATTTCGTTCCGCGAGCCAGCCGCCGGGCGGTGGAAGGCAGCAGTTGCATCAATCCATGCGCATTGGCTACCGACACGGCTTTCGGATTGAAGGCCGATTCCTGGCGGATCAGCGCCATGATCAAAAACGGATCGATCTCGTACTTCGCAGCTTCCCGCTGAATGATGGGCTCATAGTTCACCGGGTAAAACATCTCCCAGATTTCGCGGGGAAGAGCGTTGAAAGGGAGATCGAGGTAATCGGGAAACACGCGGCGCAAAACCACCGTGGACTGATAGAAGCTTTTGGCTTTGATCAAAAGTTGGGCAACCTGAAACTCAAGTGCCCGCGAAGAGCCGTACGCCTGCCGGTGCTGCAGCTCGTGTGCAGCCAGCTCAAACAGCTGAACCTGCGCCAACCCCTTGACTCGCGGCCACTCGTCAAGCGAGGCCCGTCGAATTGAGGTCAGATCCACATTGACCGGCGCGCGGGCTGAACTCTTGAGTTCAACGAGAATCTTTTCGAGCCGGGCATCGGGCCGGTAAGCGACACGTGCTTGGCCGGCGCCTGCTACTAGTTGGAAACGGGCGAGCTGGCCGTAGTATTGGGTTGGGAACCTCTGGGCGACAGTTTGAAATAGCTCTCTGGCTTCCCTGGGTTTCCCGAGTCGCAGTTGAGCCCGCCCCGTCCAATAGAGCGCTGCAGGCCGATGTTCGGAGTCGGGAAATCGTGACAAGTGATCGACGAACATCTCCAGCGCGCGTTCCGTGTTACCCGCCCGATACGTGTACCAGGCCACGCGCCAGCGGCTGTCTTTCACCCGTGTTCCGTTCGGAAAGTGCTCGACGATTTTTTGGTAAAAGGCCATCGACTCGTCCAGATCTCTCCGCACCAGGTTGTAGTTGCCAACGCTGAACAGCGCTTCTTCCCACCAGCGGGACTTTCCGAACGCGGTTCCCATCTCCTCGACGTTTTGCTTGAACTGTGGGTAGTGGTCGAGCTTGCGGTAGCACTCAGCAACTATAAACCGGGCCTGCGCGGTCGTCTCCTGGGGCGCGAGGCGCAGAGCCTTCAGTGTCTGAATTGCGGCGTAATACTCCGCCGCCCCGAACTGAGAGAGGCCTTGCCAGAGCTGAAATTGCGGGTTATCAGCAGCGGCTGGGTCTGAAGCAAACAATAGCGCGAGGTCCTTGAGCACGTCGCGATGGCGGCGTCCAGCCAGCAGCTTTCCGATGCGGCCCGTGCGCCACTCTTTGGAAACCGCGAAACTTGCGCCCGACTCAGCGCCTCCCAGCGTGGCCAGGCTCTCCGCCACCAGCGTGGCGTCGGCGTAAAGTGGAAACTGGTAGTGCAGCCTTTGATAGAGGGGTATTGCCTTGGAGGCCTCACCCAGCAGCTCGTGCGCTTGGGCCTGATAGAACAGCGCATCCGGATTGGCATCCAGGCTCGCAACGCCCTTGAGAGAGTCCAGCACGGCTTGTGCATCCTTGAGTTCAAGCGAACTTCTCCAGAACAACAGCCGGCTCTTGGCCAGCAGAGGGCTGCTGGGAAACCGGGAGGAAAAATCGGCCAACTGATTCTGGCATTCTTTGAAGTCCTTAAGCTCAAACGAGGCAGAGGCCCAATGGTACCGGACGTAGTCCTGAATCAGCGTTGCCTGGCGGCTTGCCTGCTCCAGAAACTGTACGGCTTGCAGAAACCTGCCGCCTTCGAATTCCCGATAACCTAACAGAAAGAAACCTAAGCCAGCCTGCGGACTTTTCGCGTTTCGCTGACAGAAGGCGAGGAGTTTTGCTTGGCTGCCCGGACTACCTTTCTCTCGGTACGCTTCGGCCAGGCTTTCGAGTTGAGCGTCAAGGCTGAGCGGCTGGGTTTGGCAAAGAAATGCGGACCAAAGGAGGCCAGCCAGCAACAGAACGGCGCACTTGAAGCGGCTCAACAACGGTCGTCGGTCACACCAGAAACCTGGCTGCCCGCTAGTTTCTTGATTGAAGGGTAGAGACATGAGGCAAGAGAGAAGAGGTGCGTTCGAACGGCTTCGGGTCAGCAGGCAGAGCCTGCGCCGCGTAACACAAACAGTGTAGCGCAGACGAGGACTTTGAAAGGGCAGTTTTTTCGGGGCGGGAGCGCAATTCCATCTCAAAGCTGCAAACGCAAGAGGCCCCGTCGTGTCGCAGACTCACGGTGCTTTTGCGGTTTACTTTCCAGGCATGCTTTAATGCCGGCATCACCGGGGCGAAAGTGCCGGTCCGGGGCATTCCGCGCCGAGAGAGCTTACTTGGTTGTCGGCCAGAATTCGGACGAGCTCGTCGTAGAAGTAGTCAACCTGCGCGGCCACGCCGGGGGCCACGCGCTTTTCATACATCTCGCGGCTCTTGTCAATATCATCGCGTAGCAGGCTATAGAGGTTTTTATCGCGGCGCCCGGCTTGAACTTTTTGCTCGTTATATAGTTTGATTTCCGACACCAGCAGGCGGGCGAAACGGCGGGCATCGTTGTGCAGTTTCTGATCCGCTTCGTTGATTTCGCCTGGTGACGGAGGAGAGACATAAGTAACGGGCACGGCATCCACAGCTGCCGGTTGAACCGGTTCTCCGGCCGGCGCTGGCGCGAAGGGCGGCGCCGCTGGCTCTGCGCTTGGAGCTTGCCGAGCCGAGGATTCGGGGATGTGCTGAGACGGTTCGCTTGCAGGCGTTGCAACCGGAGGCACAGACGGTGCAGGTGTTCCTGACGGAGCTGCGGCGGTTGGGGCTGGGACGGTGTCCTTGGCCGAAGCTTCGGGCGCCTTGATGCCCAGCTTGGCGCGGGCGCTGCTCAGTTCAACCGTCAGGCTCACCACAGTCGTCACAATCTCCAACGAATGTTTATCGACTGTTGTGTTTGGAACCAGTCCTGAATCAGCGTATAGCACTGCCACAGTCTTATCTCGAACCACCAGCGGGATCGCACAGATCGAATCGGGGCCCAAGGGCCCGAACTTTGAAACAATCTCCAGCACTTCAGGATTTCCTGCAGTGGCCGTGCAGCAGGCCGTGCGCGTCTCGGAGACCTTGCGGAGAAGGTTATCGCGATCGGCCGAAAACATCAGCGTCTTGACAGAAGCGTTGTTGAAGTCACCCTCAAAGCCGCGGGCCTGCCAGCCCACCAGGTTCCCCGACTTGACGACAAATAGCGCAGCGCGCGACGCGAATAGAGCTGCCTTATCCAGATAGCAAGTGAGGATGTCGACTTGGTTGTTGTGGAGGGTGATCTCCTTCAAAGCAGCGTCGAGCAAACCTAGGCGGGTGCCGGCTTGCTGTAGCGCAGTTTCGGCTCCGCTGTGCTTTGCCGAGGCCATCCGATGTTCGAGTTCGCCTTCTAGCTGCTGCCGTACCTCTGATTCCATCTGGCCGCGCAGCTCCGGTTCGAGACGGCTGCGAACGGAGGATTCCACCTGGGAGAGCTCCTGACGGAGATCCTGAAGAAACTCCTCCTCGACCGTGTTCAGAATATGACTCACGCTGTCAATGAGGCCCTGTGCCGATTGCTGAAAGTTAGAGCGAAATTCCATCAAGTCCTTGCCTACCGCAGAAACGCGATTCGTTACTCTTTTCTGCAGGAGTTCACGGAATTTCACATCATCCAAGTTGCGGGTTTCGTTGTCCATCGACGGCGTGTCTCCCTTTCACTAGACGGCTCGTGTTTTTAATGACTTGAAACGGAATTATTTTTGACTTAACCAGGGTTGTCAACTTCAAACTACCCGCCGGAGCGCCCCGCAGGCCGTTGTTCCGAATCTGATTCTTGCCCGGCTCCAACGTCTTTCAGGTTTGGATAACAGAACGGTAACTCTGACAAATTTCTTTAGCTTTTGTTGAAGACAAGGGTTTCCAGACGGGCTAGTCCTGCCAAGCGGCGCCTTGCACGCACTCAATCGTCTAGGTTCACTTGCTGCCCACGAAGTTCCAAGTTCGGTCAAATTCGAGAACTCCCTCTCCCGTTTGTGGGGTTTTGTGGGGAGAGGGTGGCCGAAGGCCGGGTGAGGGGGCAAGAACCAACGGAGCCATGTCCCTCGGTGGTATGAGGTCGCTCGCTACGTCCGGGCTGCGCCGCGTTGTGGCGCATCCGATTCCTCTGGGTGTGCTTGAAAGTTAGGGCAACCTGGCCCGACGTTTGGTCTTGTCGTCGTACTCGGCTTCTTCGAGGACGGGCACGAGGACGACTTTTGATGATGAGGAAGATAAGCCACTGAGCCACAGAAGAAGACGGGACGCGGAGGACTTCCCCGTGCCGCTGAGGCAGCTACCCTGATCCTCTGCTGAGGAACAACTGTTCCCGTAGCCCTGATTTGTTGCGTCCTCCACTTAACAATCTTATAATAATCCCGCTTCTGCGAAGTACGGGTGTTCCCTTGGGGGCGAAACGGCTTCGACGGGATTACAGGGCTGAAGATGCGTGCCGAGGACCATGGCCTCGCTAAAAAGATGGAACTAAAGTTAACTGCTGATCAACCATTAGCGTTAGCTGCCTAATCAGGTAGCCGTTCCCTTTGCTGGTGCCTGTACGGTGAATGTGGAGCGTCGACACACAGGATCGTCGGCCATTACGGTCTGGGGATGGCCGGCAAAACTTACCGGACTAGCGGTTCAGCAATCTTGCCGGTTCTTGATGCTGGACCGCGAAAACTCAAATGAACTGGACACGCACGTAGATTCTTCTTGCTGAGTAGTTTCGGACGCGGGTTCGACTCCCGCCGCCTCCACCACACTAGCATTCCCAGATCTGGATCAAGCCAAGGCAGCCGTGCTTGGCAGCTTGCGTTCGCTCGAGTCGCAACGCGGATATCAACACTCGATTGATGAATTCATCATTTGGCATTGCTCCGCGCCCCGCCTGTTGTTTCAACAAGACTGTCGTCACCCGTTACCGAATTCGAGGGCTGCCATCAGCCGAGCCGGGAGTGAGCGAGCGTCCTCCTGCTCCTGCCATCGTGTCATGTCTCGTAAGCTCACCCCTTACTTCCGCTTCAGGCTGAAGATTTCGTAAATCGCCCCTTTGTCGAGGGAGATAACGAAAAGATTTCCGTTGGGCCCTGTTTGAATATCGCTGATCACTCCGAAGTCTCTGCCAATCACCAGGCTTTCACTCTCCGTCATCTCATGAAAAGTGAGGTTGTCAGCAACACGATCTTCGAGTCGTGGATCGTCCACAGCGATCTTCCGGCGGTTTCCGGTCAGCTGGAAACGAAACAGCGGGCCACCTAATGGCTCTGGCACCGAAAACCCCACAAATAGATCCCCAAAAAACTGCGGCCCCAGTGCCCTGCTGTTTAGAAAGCCGATGCCTGCCGGCGCCAAAACGTGCTTCCAACTAAACTCCGGATCACTGTAATGGGCGCCAGGCAAAGTGAACAGGCGCGACAGTGCTTGTACAGGAGTGTCTGCAAGGCGTTCCGGGGGCCATCGAAGCTGTTGCAGGTTTGGAAAATCCTCGTGGTGAAGAGAGGTCGTCTCAATTTGCTTGTATTCGGCAAGACGCTGGAGCGGTCCGATGATTTGAATCCAGCCACTATTCATGCCAGGCCGGGCCAAGTTCAGTTCATCAAAGGCGTCCTCGCCGTTTTCTTGAAACCACAAATTTCCGGACAGCGGATCGATGGCCATTCCAAAGCTGTTGCGTATGCCATAGCAGAAAAGCCTCTGGATGTTGTCGCCGACTTGTCCTCCGATGGCCGCTCCGATGGTGAAGAATGGGTTGTCAGACGGAGTCGTTCCGTCAGCATTGAGTCGAAGAATCGCTCCGCTAAAGTGGGCATTGCCGGGCTCCGGGCCCCCAAACTGATCGTCTGCAGCAACAGACCCCAAGCCAGTTTCGGTCGGACCGGATGGAAGGTTTTGGAGGCGGCCTCGCCGTCCCAGGTCACCCACAATGATATAGAGCTTGCCGTCGGCGCCGAAACGGATGACGCCTCCATCATGGTTGCCGCGTTCGGGTTGGCTCGCATCATTCTGGTTGGGAGGAACTGGAGCGGCGGTGCGAGTGCACGGCAGGTTGCCGGGCCGATGGCAGCTCGATGGAGCCAGCCCGAGGTGGGTAGGGGCGGCGGTAGAGCAGCTTGCGAAGCCAGATTCAGACATAACGATCCTCGGTCCTGAGGAGGTCAGGACAGGAAGGCAGCGTCAAGCAGTGTGGACAGCCGGAGCGGGAGCCAGGGGTTGGGCCGGAGGCGAACGGTTGGAAGTAAGAACTGGGCAAGGGATTTCGACCCGGATGAGGCGGCCTTTCTGACAGAGTGGGCAGAGGTCGACGAGCTTGCCGGTGAGTTGATGAAAGAGCGTTTTCCAATCGAGGGGCGGGTTGGGCAACAGGAGCGTGGCAGGAGCGACGTCGAGCAAGCGACGGCAGGTGGCCATTTTTTCCTCGCGGTGGCAATGGGCGAGGAAGCCGAAGTAGCGGATGCGGACAAAGCCGGAGGGCAGGATGTGGAGGCAGAAGCGGCGGAGGAACTCGAGGGCTTCCAGAGACAAGATCTTTTCGACACCGCCGTGGCGGTAATGCTTCCAACGGAACCAGACGCGGCCGTCTTCGAGCTTGAGCAGGCGATGATTGGAGATGGCGACCTTGTGGGTGTAGCGTCCGAGATAGTCGATGACTTGGG
>JAKEER010000143.1 GCA_022616615.1 Acidobacteriota bacterium | reverse complement strand
TCCAGCTCTTGATTCTCCTGAGGCCAACACTGTCAATCGCCAGTTTTGAAGCAAACGTATGACTCGACGTGTGCGGAGGCACGTCGCGTAAGTTAGCATGTTGACAGGCCGTTGTAAATCGAGCGCGGATGCTCCTCAGGGTCTCGTCAAAGTCCCATAAATCGTTGAGTCGAGGCAGAGCCCTTGCTGCCCCCCGGCCTACTGACTTGAGCCTCGGATCTGTTCAGTAGCCCGACCGTAAGGGAGGGCTGGTGACTTTGACGAGGCCCTGGGATGCTCCTGAGGGCCGTCCCATCTCGGCTGAGGAACATGCGATGCCGACGAACATTCCTTCACCCTCGATGCGTCCACTAGCACTGTGCCCCTCTGCCCCACAAGCTTGCGGGCTGGCGAGGAGATGGTTAGGTAGTGTGGTTTGATGACTTCAGCCCGCCAGCCGCAATCACTGCGCTCGCAGCGAATGTATGTTTTGCCAGGATCATCGCTCACGTAATGGAACCGAGTGCACGGCTTCCGTCCTTCGGCCTCGGTGACGTCGGCCGGAAACAACGGTAAATGAGGTTGCGGCATCGCATTCTCTCCTGACCAAACTTATCTCTTCCATCTCTTCCGTAGGCTCACGGGCGGAAAGAAAATGGTATCATGCGAAAATCCGCCACCTCTCAAAATCCCTGCTGCGGATCAGGAGTTCTGAAATGAGAGCTGGTTCTGCTATCCTACACCTCTCCACCAAAACCAAGCGGCCGGGATACTGGCAGGGATGCCGGCAGGAGATTGGCCGAGGAAAGAAGGCGCGCCTTTCTCACGCTCCGGTCCCTCGAACTGTCGCGGTCGTTTCTGGTTGGCCGGAATCGAACGTGAGAAAAAAGTCTCGTGACCGAGCAAATTATCGCGGCGCGTTACAAGGGCTTCTTCGACGGCGGCCGTGACCTCGGCGGCCCCATAGTCTTCCACCAGCCGCAGCAGCTGAGCAGTCTGGGTGGCGGCCGATTCCCCCGTTGGAAGGCCGCTTCCAGAAACCGGGCCGCTGCCGGGATGGAGGCCGCCAGCCGGCCCGTGGCCGTCGCCCAGTGATGGAAGGCATGGACGTGGCCGAGCAGAAAGCTCTCCAGCGACTGATCGAAGAAGAACTCCAGCCACAGAGCCCGGCTGTAGGAGAGCGTTACGACGAAGGCCGACAAGCGGCGGCGGGCCTGGCCGAGGGTGACTTCCCCGAAGCAGGCCCAATCGGCCTGGGCCTGCTCGCCGGCGAAGACCTCCAGACACAGGAAGGCTTCGCGGTGGCGTGGTCGCAACTGAGCCACCCGGCGGCGCAGCTGGACCAAGCTGCCTTGGTAACCCCGGGTCTGGAGCATCTGGAACAAGCGCGTGGCTCGCAGACGAGGATACTGCTGGAGGGTCTGACGCAGGAAGTCCAGATAGGGATCGGTCAACCGGCTGCGGTCAGATGGGCCGCGGAGAAAGCGTTCGGTCTCCAGCGCCCGGCGCACGGTGTCGGGGTGCAGGCCGAGTTCGGTCGCAATGGTGCCCACCTTCCAGGTGCTCGGCGTGGAACCAGTGACGGATCTGAGCCTTCATTCAGCAGCAATCATGGGTCGTTCTCACGAGTAAAGGGATTGACCCACCCACCCCGGCGGCCACAACGCCAGCAGCACAGCGGCAGCGAGGGATCCAGACCTAAGCCCCCGCGCGGCGGCCCCAGATCGAAGGCGGCCAGCCGTGTGGGCAGGCGCCGTGATCCTGACAGAAGCCGTCCCCGGCTGGGAACCCTGATCCGTCACGCAGGCCGACCGGCGGCGACGATACTCCCGCTGGCGATCCCGATGATCGAGCCTCCCTTCCAGACTTGGCTGATGACGGCGGTTGGCCTGTCGGCGTTGCTGGCGGCGAGACTTCTGGCGGCAACGCGGGCTGCAGTAACACTGGCCATGATCACAACTGGGACAGAGATAAAACACGACACCGCACCCTTCGGCACGGCAGAACTTTTGGCGGAGAGCAACCGGTGGGACCGGCATCCGGCGGCCAAGACAAGCCTGTCACGACAGACCCTGGACAGCCGGCACCACTCATGCGAGGATGACCTCACCTTGGTTGAGAGGCCACCCTCCCACGAGGAGCACCGACCAACAAAAAACCCCGGTTGCTCTAATTATTAATAATGATTCAGCTGCGGAACTGTTCTACAAGCTCTATCCTTCCACTCCGGTCACAACAAAGTTCCTTTGCATTGTGGCAAAGGTTCTGCCCAACGACAGTTTCATTATCACGTCGTATTACATCGACACAGTCAAAAAGGGAGTGGCTCCATGGGAGAAGAAGTAAGAATTTGGTATGACAAAGAAGGTGCCTATCTTGAAGTTTTGTTCGACCGAAAAGCTGGACACTTCCGTGAAACCGAGAACGATGCCGTAATGGAAAAGGTTGACAGTCAGGGCAATATTCTGGGCTTTTCCGTCTTGAAGGTCAGCGCTTTGAGCGATCAGAGCCCTCTCTCCTTCAGCCTCAAGAAACGAATCGCCTAACCAAAGCGCTGCACCGGACTTTTTGCCGCTCCAATTTTTCGGTAGGTTGCCAAGAGTCCGTCACGGCAAAAAGCCAGTGAGCTTGATTGTGTTAGGCCTTACGGGAACGATGACGAAGTGGAACGGCGAGAAACTGTCGGCGGTCTTCAAGGAGATGGCGGCAACACTCTTTGTCGATCCCTCACGCATTCCCTCATCCGAAGCCGCGCACGCTGCCTTGCTGTTGGTGCACGTGGCTTGGAATCGCGAGGTTGGTGGCCCGCTCCTGGGTCAGTATCAGCAAGTGCTCGGTGTCTTTGAGCGCTCCCGGCCGGACTTTTGGAGCGAGCTTCGGTCGCACGACTGCGAGGCTCTGATTGACGCGCTGCGACTGTTGAAGCGCCGGCGCTATTCCGAGGACCGGCGTCAGGTTTTGGTCTGCGGCATGAAGGGCGCGAATGTGCACGTTGAATGGACGGATTGAAAGAGTGGGACATACCGGGTCAGCCGGCCGTCATACGTCCTCAAAGCGGAAAAGCACCCGCGGGCGCTTTCCACTGGGTGAGAGTCCCTGCCAGGGAAGGGTTAATCACCCACCTGTACCAAGTGTTGCAGTGGCTCAAACAGGAGGGAAGCCGACGGTCTGGAGGGAGTCAGATCCGCTCAACGACGAACTGCCACCTGGCACCTTGAATAGCATCCTCAATCAGGCTGCTCTCAAGAAAGGGGAACGCCCGGCCGCCAAAGGGGCCAGCGAAGCGGAGATCGCGAGATCAAGAAGCCGAAGTGACGGCTGTCTTGTCCGTCCCCGCAGCAGTGGGCACCGTCTATACGAGGAAGGAGAGAAACCTCATGGGATCTGAAGGACAATGTCAAGGTTGCGATTCTTTGGGACAAGTTGATGATATCGGCTTGTGTTCAGTATGTGCCGCTAAATTGGATCGTGACATGATCCGGCAAAAAGCCTGGGACTACTCGGTCACAGCATTTGGCTGGCCTGTGGAAAAAAGAGAGGAATTGCGTAAGTCCATGCTGGAAAAATATGGAGAGCAGCTGGAACTCATTGCGCCTGAGTAGAGGCCGTGAAGCCCAGAAAGAGGGCCTGACCTGGCGCTACAGTCGACGCCCGCCAAAAGTGCGGGCGCGGCCGAGCCTGGCCGAGCCTGGATTTGATCTTTGCCGGCCATTTGTCTTTCTGGTTGTAATTCGAATTCGTGATTCTAACCATGGAGCGGTTATGTCCGATATCAAGCACATGATCGAGATTGCAGCGCCGCGGGAAGTCGTCTGGCGGCTGGTGTCATCGGGCAGAGGCTTTTCCGAGTGGTGGGCATCGGACGTCGTCGTTCCGTCGGGTAAACCCGAGATAGCGTAAGAGAAAGGATGCAATCGTGGACGCGACGCCAACCACCGATGAGTCGTCGCCCTTCGATGACGGCGAACTGTACGACATCCTGTTCAAGGATTTCCCGTATGCCATTGACTTCTATGTTGGACTGGCTAGGGAAGCCAAAGGATCGGTCCTGGATATCGGCTGCGGGACAGGTCGGGTTTTATTACCGTGCATGCAGGCTGGAGCGGACGTGGACGGGCTGGACCTGTCTGAAGCTATGCTGAACACCTTGCGAAGGAAGGCCGCCGCCCTGCATCTGGCGCCGCGCCTGCATAGGGCCGATATGAGCGAGTTCCGGCTACCGCGCCGCTATGCACTCATCATGATCACGTTCAACGCGTTTATCCATAACCTGACCCAGGAGGCGCAGATCCGTTGCCTCGAGCTCTGCCGACAGCACCTGACGCCGGATGGTGTTTTGGCGTTCGACATCTTCTTCCCTGGGTTGGGCATTATTGGCGCGGCCGAGAACACGCGAGTGCTCGAACTGGAGACGCAGCATCCACAGACCGGCTTGCCGCTTCGCCTGTACGACACTCGCAGCTTCAACCGCGTCGAACAGATTCAGCGATCCCTGAACGAGATCGAAATCTTGGGCGGCGACGGCAAAATTGACACGGTCCATCGGTCCGAGTTCAGTGTGCGTTGGACCTACAAGGCTGAGATGGCGCTCCTGTTGAGGGTCGCCGGCTTTGCCCGTTGGGAGATCTTCGGCGACTTCGATGGCCGAGCCCTTACCCAGGAGACTGATGCCATGATTGTTCTTGCATGGGCGGACGGTGAAGGGTGATGCCTAACGGAGGAAGTATCATACACCTGGAGATTGGACATTTGTGAAGCGGCAGGAAGCCGCTTCTTCCTTATAGAGCCCCAGCGGGGCGTCAGACGGTAGCCCAGGGCGCCGCCAGCGGCAGGAGCTCGGGACCGCCGTCCCCGCTGGCGGCGCCCT
>JAKEER010000823.1 GCA_022616615.1 Acidobacteriota bacterium | reverse complement strand
TAATATGTGCTCCACTTTGCCACCACCGTGGCATCCAGTTTCAGAGCAGATGCCAGACGCTGCAAGTAGTTTCTCTCAGCGTCTGAGTCCACTTCGATGGCCAGCACCGAGGCTGCGTAAACCTGTTCGGCCATTTCGGGAGATTTCACCTGGCTGGCCAAGCTGCGCAGGTCGAGCGGATTCGCCAGTTCTTTTTCGATGAAGCTGAGTTCTTCAGATCCGAGTCCGCTGGCGGTCACCTTGCCTGCAATAGCCCGGCGTTCGCTGTCGTCAACTGCGTGGTCTGCGTTTGCTGCGGCGATCATAGCGCGAATCAGCAGCAAGGCTTCTTCGTTCTGGGGCGTTTCGGACCTCGGTTCGGAGGGTTCGGGGGGGAGGGGCGGCGGTGTCCAATGGACCGCAGGATGGGAAGCCGCTTGGCCCGGAGCCTGCGGCATCGGTGCTACCGAAGTGGCCCCGCCAGCCGAACCCAGACTGCCCGAAGCCTGGTTCTTCTGCGTGAAGTGTTCGAAAGCGCCGACAGCCAGGCCGAGCACTCCCATGCCGATAGCCGCTTTGTTCTGGCTGATCAAGCTGCCAGCCATAGACTTCAAGCCGCCGGCCTGGCGGCCTAGCCGAGAAGCCCGGCCCGTCAGTCCCTGGCCCAGTGCGTTCGTCAGCAGGCTGCCCAGTAAGCGTTCTGCGTTGAACATGAGATCTCCTTTTGGTGTGCGCCGACTTGGCGCGCTTTCACATCCTGCGAGGCCAAGTCGCGTGAGTTCGGGCTAACGCGGCGCAGACAGGACTGTCTGCCGTCACAGGCGGGGCAAGCGCTCTGGGGTTTCTATTCTACATTTTCGAACAGTTCCGGCTGGAAGCAAGCGGCACAGCCGGTTGGACGCAGGCGCTGCTAGGTTGCATTCCATCTGTAGTGACTCGTACAACCTTTGGTCTGGCTGCCAGCCGCGTTCACGCGGCTTCTTCCTAATTCAGGCCAGCCGTCATACCGCTGGTTAGCAAAGTCCGCCGATCTCCGGGCAGCCCGCTTCAGCGGGCTTGAGTCCGAATTCAACCCAAGCCATTTCATCTGGGATCATTTGCCTTCGCGGCTGAAGCCGGAAGAAAAGCCCGTTAGAAACGGGGCCGCCTCCGAAGGCTGGCGCCACTTTGACAGTGGCCCACGCGTCGGAACGACTGGATTATAGGGAAGGCAATCAAGAAGTTCACCTGAAAAGAATTCGGCGATTTCGCTGCTTGACCCCGACCGGTAGGCAACGGATAATCCACGCCGAAGTTTCCGCCCGGATCGCTGTTTCGCTCATTCAAATTGTCGCGTAACGCCACCCGATGGGCAGGTTGCCGCGAACGCTTGGAGGCGTCATGAACTGTCGCTATTGTGGAGCTCCTCTGAATCCCGAAATGAAGTTCTGTTCGACCTGTGGCCGTTCGCAGCAGGATGAAACTCCGCCCAGCGTGGTTTCACCGCCGCCGGCAGTCTCGAGTGAGGTCACGGCGCAGACAGGGCGCTGGATGGCTGCCGGATGGGAGCTGGTCAAAGCCGACTGGATGCCCTTTGTCCTGATGGCTCTGGTTTTCTTAGTCGTGACCGGTTGTATCCCTGTGGTGCTGAACGGGCCTTTGATGGCGGGTTTTCATATCGCCTGCATCCGTAAGCTAATGTCCGGACGTGCGGAAGTAGGGGATTTGTTCAAGGCCTTCAACCGCTTTGGCGCCACGTTGCTTGCTTTCCTTGTGATGGGTGTGTTCACGTTTCTGGCGTCACTGCTGTGCCTCATCCCCGGTTTGATCATCGCGGCGATGTACCAGTTCACTTATTTGTTCATTGTGGACAAGAAGATGGATTTCTGGCCGGCCATGCTGGCCAGTCACGAGCTGGTCAAGAAGGACTATTTCGGATTTAGTCTTTTTCTGCTCGCATTGATCCTGATTAACATCGCCGGCGCCCTGGCATGTTTTGTGGGATTACTGGTCACCATACCGCTTACCTACGCTGCCATTACGGCGGCCTACCGCGATCTGGCGGGCTTTGAGAACAAGGAAAACTTCTGAACCGATGACAAGCCCAAGGGCGAATAGCCAAAGGGAATCAAGTTGTCCACGAGAGGCATTCTTTTGGCGAGCAGGGACTGCGGGAAGTGTGCTCGCGCTTCTGACGTTCTTGCCGTTGCCGCTGAAGCCTCAAATACCGCTTTGCGGATTCCTCTGGCTTACCAGCAGGCCTTGCCCCTTCTGCGGGCTGACGCGGGCATTGGCCTGTCTCTGGAAGGGTGAGCTGGGAACGGCGCTGAGCTTACACCCGCTGAGCCCGCTGGCCTTCGCAGCCCTGCTTATCATTTTCCTCGGGAGTTCTTTGGGGGTTGCCTGGCCTGAGGCCCGCTGTCTCTGCGTTCCCAAAGAGGCCAGCCGGCGGTTCTGGAGCGCGTGCCTGCTGTTGTTTCTGGCTTATGGCGCTCTGCGGTTTTTTGTGGGTGCGGACTCATGAGCTGGGATTGGATTTCGGGCACACCGCTCCTCGCCATCAGTTCAGTGATTTTGGTGGTCACCATCATCTTCCTCAGGAAGCTGTTGGTTCGTGCTGTCCTGGGGCTGAAAAGCCAGGAGCTTGATCACCGCCGCCGCTGGATCGTCAACATCCGCAACGCGTCCCTTGTGGCATTGATGCTCGGGTTGATCTTGATCTGGGCCGAGCCGCTCCGCACCATTGCCGTGTCGTTCATCGCCCTGGCAGTGGCGGCAGTGATTGCCACCAAGGAACTCATCCTTTGTATCAGCGGCGCCATCGTCCGCGCTGCCAGCAAGTCTTATGCGATCGGCGATCGGATTGAAATTGCCGGAAGGCGTGGGGACGTGGTAGATCAGAATCTATTTACCACCACCTTGCTGGAAATCGGACCCGGGCAGGCCAGCCACCAATACACCGGGCGCGCCATCGTGGTTCCGAACAGCCTGCTTCTGAACACGCCGCTCATCAACGAGACATTCACGCACGACTACGTGCTGCACGTCTTTTCCATTCCGCTCAACGCACAGGACCATTGGCAGCGGTCCGAACAAGTCCTGCTGGAGGCCGCCCAGATTGAATGCGGCGCTTTTCTGGAAGAGGCACGCACTTCTATGAAAAGCATGGAAGGTAGACACGGCCTCGACAGTCCGACCGTGGCACCGCGTGTCACGTTGCAGATTCCCGAGCCAGGCAAGATCAACCTCCTGCTGCGCGTTCCGGCTCCTTCCCGCCGCAAGGGAAGGTTGGAGCAGGCTATCCTCCGAAGATACTTGTCAGAGATTTCCAAGGCTGCGGGTTGAGGAGTCGGACGCGTCATTCGCATGAGTCATTCCGCCCGTCATTCCGCGAAAGCGGGAATCTGGAATAATGTGGAGATTGGACGTTTTTCGGGCTCCCCTCCTGAGATCAGGAGGGGAAGTGCCGCGCAACGGCACGGGCGTGGTCTGAAGGGTGACTCGAAACTCATCATTCGAGCGTTTCGTGTCGAAGATGCAAGTTTTGTGACACGAAGCACTCGATTGGAGGTTTTCCGCAAAGACCGGTCGCACCACCCCGGCGCAGGCTACGCCAGCGCCCGCCCCTCCTCAGCCGAGGAGGGGAGCCAAAATGTCCAATCTCCAGATTCCCGCTTTCGCGGGAATGGCACACAAACTCGCTTTCGGACAAATGACGTCAGCCCGCTTTCGGGAGAAAGACATAACCTCGTTCTAGCGGGAGCAACCGCCGGCTGCGCCGCGTCACTTGGCCAGATTGTGTTTTGCGAGAAACTGGCGGATGGTCGTAAAGATCTTCAGGGTGTCGTCGCGCGTAAAGCCGCCGTGTTTGCCACCTGGGATCGTGAGAAGCTGATTGGGCACGCTGGCTTTGTTCAGAGCCTCGTGCAGGCGAGTAGCGTGGCTATAGGGCACAATCGGATCGGCGTCGCCGTGAATCGTGAGAATAGGCGGCAGGCCGGGCCGCACATATTCGAGCGGCGAAACCCGCTTGGCAATCTCATGCCGGTTGGGAAGGCTGCTGAGCCACCCGACCGCGTAGGTCTTCCTGTTGGGGCCTTCCAGCAGGTCGCCCACATCGGTGATGCCATACCAGTTGACGATGGCTGCCACCTTCAGTTCCTCATTGCCGGGACATTGGCGCTCCAACCCGGCCGAGGCTGGCAGCATGCCGGTGGTGAGCGAGAGGTGTCCGCCCGCCGAATGTCCAGTCACTACCAGCTTATTCACATCGAAGTTGTAGTCCTTCGCCTTGCCGATCACCCAGCGCAACGCACAACGGCAGTCCTCGACTGCTGCTGGCGCCAGAGAGATGCGAGCCAGCCGGTAGCTGACATTCACGACGGCCCAGCCCATTTCAAGATAGGGCACGGCATTGAAGAGAGCGGCTTGACGGTCGCCGCCAACCCAGCCGCCCCCGTGGATGTAGATGAGGGTGGGCGCCGGCCCGCTGGCATTTGTTGGCTGATATACGTCCAGCTTGGCTTCCCAGTTATTGGCCGTGAGGTAGGTGACATTTGGTGTAATGCGATACTGCCTGGCCAGCGTCGCCGCCCAGGCTGCGGTGTCGGACAGTTGATCGTTTGCGAATGCAGGAGTCAGGGAGTTAATCAAAAGGGCAAGCAGGAGCACGCTCATTCTGAATTGGTTTTTTCTCGACATAGATCTCCTTCTGTTCCTTCTAGCAGGATGCTGAAAAACTCGAAAGACGCTCCCTACCGGTCGCGGTACGGAAACACCAGGCTCTGACTCCAAAGCAGTTACGGTACCGCGCGCGGTAGCAAGC
>JAKEER010000142.1 GCA_022616615.1 Acidobacteriota bacterium | reverse complement strand
TATACGGCTACCAACGCAGGCGACTTGGAATTCCGCGGGTTCACTTCTGGCAAGAGATTCGTTCTCCATGAAATCCAGGTTGACCACGCCGGTGAGATCGGATTGACCTATTACAGAATGTACCTCTATACCGGCGATACGAAATACAGGACCGCGGCCATCAACGTGGCCAATACGCTGGCGAGCAAGGCAAGGATTGGCACCTCGACCCAGTCGGTCTGGCCCTATCGAGTGGTCATGGATACCGGGAAGATTACGTCTGAATACGGCGCGAATTGGATTGGCTGTTACATGCTTCTGGATAGCTTGATCAAAGCAAATCTCGGCAATGTGAAGGCCTATCAGGACGCGCGTGCCAAAGCCAGGAGTTTCATTCTGGAACATCCTCTAAAGACCGGTTACTGGACGGATGGACATACGGACACGAACGTTAACAGCAATACCTACAAGAGCAACCTAAGCGCCAGTAATGCCGCTTTATATATGCTGGATCATCCGGAATTTAATCCTGATTGGAAGACGGATGTGCCCAAGCTGATCAAGTGGACTGAAGATTATTTTGTTTTTCGTGGCGCTCCCGGTGAGCCTGCGACTCAATGGGGCGCCAATATCGTCGGCGAGCAAGATGACTTTCTGTTTAAGATGGATTATCAAACCGCTCGATATGCCGCGCAGTGTGCCAGGTGGTATGCGATGTCGGGTGATGAAACCTACAAAGAGAAAGCCTACCGCTCTTTGAACTGGGTAACCTACTGTAACAATTCTGCCGGCCAATGTTCCGAAAGCCCCCTAAGCAAGGACATATCTAACTGGTACTCTGACTGCTATGGTGAGGGCCCTAGAATGTTTTACCCCGCCTTTGCAGGTGTTCCCGAATGGGCCCCACCAAGAGAGAACCATATTTTGTATTCAGAGGGGGTGCTCAAGAACGTTTCCTATGCAGCGGCGAAGATACAGTACACACCCACCGACGTGGAAGGGACCGAGTATCTTCGGCTGGCATTCCTCCCAACCTCCATCACTGTTAAGGGGGGCAAACTTTCTTTGCGTCCCAATCTGAAGACGGAGGGCTACATCGTAAGGAAGCTCGGGAGTGGGGACCATGCGGTAACGATCAGAAGGATGCGGGCTGGCGATGTAGTCATAGAGTGAGGTAGTAACACCAATAAAAACGCTAAACAACGTGACCCGCGGGCTGAAGGCTCCAACCACGGGCGTGAGCCCGTGGTTGAGGGCAGGGTCAATCATGGATACCGGCCGCGTCAGCGGTCGGAGCCTCACCCCCCATCCCGATGTGCCTGCCGTCCGGCATGGCTTCCATGGACCTCCGACCGCTCGCGCGGCCCGCTATTCGAAATGAGTCCGGCCACTCTTCACGGGCTGACGCCAGTGGTTGGACTGGTCGCGGGTGATTTGTAACAACCCCTTAAGACTTGTATTCGCCAAGGGCAGGGTCCCGTCAAAGTCCTGTAAGTCGATGAGTCGAGGCAGAGCCCTTGCTGACGCGCGGGCTACTGACTTGAGCCTCGGACCTGTTCAGTAGCCCGACCGTAAGGGAGGGCTCGCGACTTTGGCGGAACCCTGTCGCCAAGGGCTTCGTCCTTGAAATCCCAATCGCCTATTGATCAGTGTACCCACGTCAGAACTACACATTGAACTTCGGCGTCAAGACCACTGTTGCCATGAGTGGCCAGCGTTGAAGCGCACTCCGGTTGCTGTCGAAGTTTTTGAGCGCACAAATTTACCAGGTCTTGGCTGCGAACCAAGTCCGCTGAATTCATCATTCACTTCAGCTTGGAGAGGACAGCATGAAGATCACCGACGTTGAAACCATTTATCTAAGATTGCCTCAGGTCAGAGAAGAAGCCGACTGCGGACAGGACGCTTTGATTGTTCTGGTTCACACAGACGCCGGAATCACGGGCATTGGAGAAGTAGACTCTTCGCCAATGGCCGTGCACGGTGTCATCCAAGGACCTTATTCGCACGCGGTGACAGCTGGGCTGAAGGGAATTGTGGTTGGCGAAGATCCCTTTGAGACAGAGAAAATTTGGCACAAGATGTACCAGAAAAACATTTACTCCGGACGCCGTGGTATTGCCATCCACGCCATGGGAGGGATTGACATGGCTCTTTGGGACATCAAGGGCAAGGCCCTGAATCTCCCGGTTTGGAAGCTTCTAGGAGGAGGCTTCCATCGCAAGATCCGCGCCTACGCCAGCATCCTGTTTGGCGACACCCCTGGGGAAACCGGCGAGCGTGGCAGACGCATGGTGGATCTGGGGTTTTCGGCAGTCAAGTTTGGCTGGGGGCCTTTGGGCAAGAATGAGGCCGACGACTTGGCCTTGGTTCGAGAGGCCCGGAAAGGAATTGGAGATCGCATGGATCTGATGATTGACGCGGGCCTCTGCTACGACGCCAAAACTGCCATGCAACGTGCCAGACAGTTCGAAGAGTATGACCCTTTCTGGTTTGAGGAGCCGCTGCAGCCCGATAATTACGAAGGCTACCGGCGGCTTTCAGAATCCACCTCCATGCGTATTGCTGCTGGTGAAGAGGAGAGCAGCCGGCTCTCGTACATCGATCTGATGGACAGGGGTAAGATCGATATTGTGCAGGTGGACTTGACCCGTTGTGGCGGGTTCACTGAGGCGATGAAGATTGCTTCATTGGCCGCCGATCGAGGCTTGCCCTGCGTCAACCATGGCTTCACGACTTACATCAATATTGCGGCCTCGCTGCACTTCCTGGCTTCCATTACGAATTCTTTTATCCTGGAATATGTTGTGCAAGAGCAAACGAAGCTGCGGGATGAAATCACGTTTCAGGAAATTCGGGCGGTCGACGGATGGGTCAAGGTTCCGCAAGAGCCGGGGCTGGGGGTGAGGCTGAACGCCGAGGCCATCGCTCGTTACCGGCAGGAGTGGAAATAGAATGATCAATGCCGATGCCCGCATTTGCGGGATGCGCGCCATCGAGATGGAGAACGAGTGGCTGCAAGTCACGATTCTGCCAGAGGTTGGCGCCAAGATTTACGATCTACTATGCAAACGCACGGGCCGCAATTTTCTTTGGCACAATCCGCGCATTGCTCCACAACCCTACCCCATTGAAGGCATCTTCGATAACTACTGGTGCGGCGGCTGGGATGATTGTTTTCCAACCTGCGATGCCTGTGAACTGCGTGGGGAACATTATCCTGGCCTAGGTGAGCTGCGGTCGCTGCATTGGGAGGTCGAGTCGGCAGACTCTCATGGAGAAGACTCCCTGGCCCGGCTTTCCGCATTCGGTCCGATCAGCCCGGTGAGGGCTGAAAAAAGAGTGGTGCTCGCCGGTAACGCTCCAGTCCTTCGCATGCAGTACGAAATCACTAATCTCGGCATGCTTCCTCTGGACTTCATTTGGGGAACTCATCCGGCTCTCCAACCCACCGGGGAAATGAGTCTCAGAATTCCGGCGCGCACAGGAATTGTCGGCGAGGCATCGACCCTGGCGTTTGGAGCACCCGGCCAGCGCTACCACTGGCCCTCACTGGAAACCATCGGCCAAGTTGTCGACATCAGTCGTGTGCAAGGCTCTGACCTCGGGGCTTACTGTGGGCATTACGTGACAGACCTCGAAGAGGGTTGGTACGCGGTCGAAGACAGGCTGACAGGTGAGGGATTCCTGCTTCAGTTTCCGCTGGATATTTGCCCCTACCTTTGGCTGTGGCTCACGTACGGCGGTTATCGCGGCCATCACCACGTGATTGTCGAACCTTGGACGAGCTACCCGGTCAACCTTGCGAAGGCGATCAGCCAGAAGACCAGCCGCTGTCTCAGGCCCGGAGAGAAATTCTCGGTTGAAGTATGCGCGACTGTCTACACCAGGCCGGAAACCTGCCAGGAAGCTCTCAAGAGAGTTTCGCAGTAGGACGATGTTGGGTGCCACGGGTCCTGCCAGCTGTCCGGAATGTCGCTTGGGGGAGGAATCATGAGGCTTAAGGATCGAGTAGTGGTCATCACAGGTGCAGGTTCGGGGATAGGACGGGCCAGTGCCAAGGAGTTTGCCAGGGAGGGCGCCCGCGCCGTTGTAGTCGACATTAACCTTCGCAGGGCGCAAGAATCGGTGGAACAGATTACAGCCACTGGAGGCACCGCGATCGCCGTGGAGACGGATGTCTCCAGTGCCGCGTCCGTTCAGAGTTTGGTGAAAAGGGTTCTCGCCACTCTCCGACGTGTTGATGTTCTGATAAACAATGCCGCCATTCAGGTCAACAAGACCGTCGAAGCGACGAGCGTTGATGAATGGAATCGCCAATTGGCGGTCAACCTGGGAGGCGTCTTCCTCTGTTCAAAATTCTTCCTACCACACCTGCGGGTGACGAAGGGGACAATCATCAACATGTCCTCCGTAAACGGATTCTTTGTTGAACCGATGTGCGCTGGCTACTGTGCCACTAAAGCGGCCATCATCGGGTTAACTAAAGGCATGGCTATCGATCATGGTAAAGAAGGGATTCGAGTCAACTGCATATGCCCCGGCTACATCGATGCAGGATTGGCAGAAGGTTACTTCCAAGCCCAGCCCGATCCCACCGCGGCCCGCACAGCGGCCGGAAAGCTGCACGCACTCTGGCGGATCGGTCGTCCTGAGGAAGTTGGGCGCGCCGCCGTGTTTCTCGCCAGCGATGAAGCCTCGTTCATGACGGGATCCTCCGTAGTCGTGGATGGCGGCTTCGGTTCAGGCTTGCCACCGTAGAGTTGATCGCTTTTGGTTCTCCGTGCAGTGGAGCACGAATGCCCATCGTGCACATCGTAGGTCTGGCCTGGGGACGAAAGCAAGAGCAACCCCAGTGAAGGTCGAAACCGTGGGATTTTTGTGCCGCAGGTATCTTGAGGACCTGACACTTTCTGATAAGTGGTCAGGGCTCACTCCAGAGTCAGATCATCGTGAACTGGATTGGCTTGCTGCGGGGGACTCTTTACTTGTCGTTTGAGGGGATTGGACCTGCACGATCGCGAAGTTCACCGGCACAATGAAGGGGCCTATGAAGGGTATGGATGACAAGATGATTCCTCCGACCGGAAAGGGCTTCGAGGTGGACTTCTGCACTGTCGCGCATTGGAAGGACGGAGCAATCGTCGAAGAAAACCTCTTCTACGACGTCATAGGGCTGCTGAAGCAGATTGGGGTGATGTGAGCTTCCTGACGCGAAATCCGTTCCGGACCCACTGAAGGATAGCTGAGACTTAATGATGGCCAAGCTTCTGTGTGGACCTGCCGGTGCCGGAAGCCGGGGTTTGGGCTCAGTATGCGCGAAGTCGCGAGCTTGGAACGCTGTTCGTGACTGGGTTCCAAGCCAATCTGGTCCCGCGTAATCCTAATCTGGAAGAGATCTCCCTGTCGCGCTGATCGTGCATCGGGAAACCAGCCCCTGGCTCGATCCAGTGTTCGTTAACCTGCCAATGATCAGTTTGAGGCCAAACCATGGACGTGGCCGCACAAAGATCGATGATTCTCGGAGGCTAATTCTGCTCGACAGCCACTACGCGTTTTCTTTTGATCAGTATTACGATCCCCAGTGGTTCACCGCAGCCGGCTTTGGATGGCGATCTCCGACGTGAGTGTGCGGTGAACTGGGCAACGTTGTGCAATTTCCAGAAGCCTGACGCGTTGTTCCTCGTTCAAGGCGCCCTTGAGCTCAATCTCACTCTCGATACGATCCAGCATCCCTTCTTTGCTCTCGCACTCGGAACAATCCGCGACGTGGATCTTTGAATGGCGAAGAGAAACGGCCACGGATTCAAGTGGCCACTGCTTTCGTCGCGCATACAGCGCGACCGTCATTGAGGTTCAAGTCCCTAGCGCGGCCAGCAGAAAGTCATAAGGAGACGGCCCTTGGTCTGCGCCACCATCATCCACGGGTTCATCCGCCGTCAGGTGATGCCGTCCCGCGATGATTTCCTGAGCGAAGCCAGAGGCTTCACCGCGCACGATGACAGTTTTCTCATTCCTCTTTTCAGCGTGGTTACTCATTCATAACCTGCCTTTCTGTGGTCTAACGCTCCAAAGTAACTCACCTCTTCGAGTTGTTCAGAAGTTCTGACACGACTCCGCGGCCCCCGCAATCCGGACTGACATAGACAGCCTCTATTTCACCATTTTGTTGGTTGAGCTGGGCGAATCTAACAATTTTTGAATTGCCTCTTGGTAATGCTCAGGCTCAAGAAGATCGGTCCAACCTTGGATCTGTTCTTCAAGGTAATTGCTATTGCACGTGTTCTTAGTAGCTGAGCTGTGAACCCGCCAGATGGCTTCTTTATCTTCTAACCTGCGTCCACGAATCGTTACCAGGCGCCGGACCGGGACAAGGGAAGAAATGGGACGCTCCGATTGCTTCGCCTTAAGTGCGCTCAAGAACCTCTCCGTCATTTCGAAGACGTTCTGCCCAGGTTGTCGTATCACATATCAGGAGGCAAATTCGCGCTTCCGGGTCATTTCACACACTCATGTTCGGCATGTTTGACGGTCATTGCCGCACAAGACGCCAACTCTTCCCTTCCGCTCCGGCGCCTCGGGCTGCGCCCAGCGCCCCCTGAATCATGATGAATTCGCCGACATTTTCCGTCGTTAGCAAACCAACCAGTTGGTTGCCGTGTTTGACGGGAAGCATGGGACATTGACAGTTTTGAAGCCTGGCAAAGGCTGTCTCCAGCATTTCTGACGCATCCACGGCTTCAAACTTGCGCTCCATGATTTCACCGACAAGTGTCTCCTGGCCCTGCTGTGCCAGGGCCACCAGCAGGCGGCGCCGGGTTAACAGCCCTATGACTTCTCCGTCCTCCATGACGGGAAAATCCTGCTGCGATCCGTCCAATATGAGTTTGGTGGCGCTCGCCAGCGGATCATTTGGGGCAAGCGTGCGGAAGTCACTGAGCATGGCGCGGCTGACGGGAATTCCGCCCAACGCCGATCTCATCTGAACCATGCTCGCCTCCTGAGCCGCGCCAATCCAGACGAAAAGGGCGATAAACACCAGAAAGGGATTGGAAAACAAACCGATAAACCCGAAGAGGAAGGCCATTCCTTGTCCCAGCCCGGCAGCGATCTGCGTCGCCTTCATGTAGTCCATGCGCATCGCCAGCAAGGCACGCACGATACGCCCGCCGTCCATCGGGAAGGCAGGAAGCATATTGAACAACGCGAGAGAGATGTTCACAATTAAAAGCCGTTCAAGAAACGGCCCACTGGTCACGCTCAGTGTGCTGAGGGATTCCATTCCTCCTGTGAATTGCAGGACGATAAATAACACTCCGGCAATAACGACATTGACGGCAGGGCCAGCTAGAGCCACCCACAGTTCCTGCTTAGGGTCTTCGGGCATCCGCTCCAATCGAGCCACACCGCCGATGGGCAGCAAGGTAATGTCACGCGTTTTGATGCCAAACTTCTTCGCCGTCAGCGCATGCCCAAACTCGTGCAGAACCACACAGGCAAACAGCAATAATATGAACCCAATTCCGGCGGCCACGAATGCCAGACTTCGTCCTTCCATCCAATGGCTCAGCGCCACCCAGCCGAGAAGGAGGAGAAAAGTGGCATGCACGTAAACACCGATCCCTGAAACTTCACCAATCTTCCATGACCATTTCATGGTTCCTCCTCTGGGAAGGTCTGCGCGTCATTGCAATCCTTGGTACGGACTCGTGATGGCACGACGGCAAGTGGCATGGAGGCCTCCCTTCAAAAACGTCCCGTAGTCGGGGTCGGAAGCGGCGGCGAGGAGGATATCTTCATGCCATCCCGGGCTTAACCAAACTAGTAAACAGCCAGCAAAGCTTCGTCTTGTACAGGGAGCTTGCTCGCCATGAGAGCAGCCAGGTCAGCTGTTCTGCAGGCATATCCCCACTCGTTATCGTACCAGGCCACCACCTTTAC
>JAKEER010000141.1 GCA_022616615.1 Acidobacteriota bacterium | reverse complement strand
TCCGCCGGGCGCGTCACCCGTGGCTATTCAAATTGATCCCCTCCGGGGATGCCGTAAACCTGTGAGCAAAATACGTGATCGAATTTATGAAACGTACTACTTAGTGAGCCGAGAATGGATGTCAACGCTGCGAAATGCCGCCGCAGTGTCTGGCTGCGACGCGCGTTAGTATGGAAGCGCCTCGGCCCAGGACCCTTCAGACCACATGTGTTTCTTCCAGGCGGGCAGCACCCATCGCGTTCGGATATTTGCCGTCGAACCCACCCTCCAAACCGGTCAGGCAAACGAGGCTTCGGGAAATCCCAGTGGCAGGCGCTCGCTGTTTGACCCGGACGGCGCGCACCTGCGTTTTCATCTGCATCCTTGGCGGACCCACGCCGTCCGTCGGAGAATGGGAGTAGCTGCCGTTGTGAGTGATGCTATAGTTCGTCTCTGGGAGGAGGGTTCGACCGCGGGAAGGCCGTGGCAAGGCAGCGTTAAGAAATAACCTGACTGAAAAAAATCCCCTCCTGGGCTGAGGAGGGGCTGCGCCGGTGTCAGCCAGCGCGGGGTGGTCGGCCACGGCATCCCCTCCTTAACCAAGGAGGGGAACTTCTGCGCACTTTATGTGTTCACAGGCGCCAACCTTGAAAGGTCCGACAAGCGCCGCGCGCGGTTGAGCCTTTAAAAAGCCTCCAGCTACAATCATTCCAAATTCTTTGCAGGCACGGTGTAAACGGGTCCCTGCCCCGGCGCATTTTTTCCCAGCCTGAACTGGGAAGGCGGAAAGGAGAAGGAGTGTGCCACGCAATCTGCGTTGGAAGTGGATCGTCATTGGTGTCGTGGTGTTGGGATGCGTGGTCGGCATCGTAGGATTCCCAAAGTCGCCGGCAGAGTTAACGACCAACTTGAGGAAGAACATCCGGCTCGGCCTGGATCTAAAAGGAGGCAGCCATATCGTCTTGCAGATTCAGGTGCAGGATGCCTTCAAAGCAGAAGCCGACCTGGTGATAGAGCGTCTCAAGGAGTCACTCAAGACGGAAAACATTGAGTATGCTTCGATAGACCGAAACGAGCCGGCCTCGATCGAAGCTGCCGAAACGATTCAAATCAACATCAAAGGCATTCCAACCGCCAAGACTAGCGACTTCCGCCGGCTCGTGAACGACGCTCTGGGCCAGCAATGGCTTCTGTCGGCGGTGAGTGAGAAAGATTACAAGCTTAACCTTCGGAGCGAAGCAGCGCTGAAGTTGCGCCAAGACACTGTGGCGCAGACGATGACCACGATGGAGAAAAAGGTCAACGGCCTTGGCGTTGCCGAAGCCAGCGTTCAGCAGCGCGGCGGTAGCGGCGGCGAGGCCGAGATTCTGGTTCAGTTGCCGGGTGTCGACGATCCGGCGCGCGTGAAAGGGATTCTGCAGACTGCTGCTCTGCTCGAACTCTGCGAAGTGAAGGGCGGCCCGTTCCCGTCGCGGGAGGCTGCGCTCAGCGGCCACGGCGGCGTCTTGCCCTCTGACATGAAGCTCATCCGCGGTTCGCGGAGATCGGGCGAAGGGAGCGAAGAGACCTGGTGGCTGCTTGCTCGGTCGCCAGTCGTTACAGGTCGCGACTTGCGCGACGCGCGCCCCCAGCAAGGCGAATTTCCGGCGCAGTGGGAGACCAATTTCGTGCTCACGCGAGATGCAGCGCAGCGTTTTGAGCGTTTTACCGAGGCAAACATCAACAACCGGCTTGCCATCGTGCTCGACAATCTCGTGCTGAGCGCTCCGCGGATCGAGAGCAGGATTTCCGACCAGGGCCGGATCACAGGAGCGGCGAATCAGGAGGAGGCAGCAGATTTGGCGCTCAATCTGCGCGCGGGCTCCCTGCCGGCGGGCGTGCGACTGATCGAGGAGCGAACCGTTGGACCCTCGCTGGGCGCCGATTCGATTCGCCGAGGCATCACCGCCGGCATCGTGGGCCTGGCGCTCGTGGTGGCATCGATGATCGTGTACTACCGCGGCGCCGGCTTGAACGCGGTGCTGGCTTTGCTGCTCAACACAATCATGACGATTGCCGCCCTGAGTTACTTTGAAGCGGCCTGGACTTTGCCAGGCATCGCGGGTCTGGTGCTTTCGATCGGTATGGCCGTTGATTCGAACGTCCTGATTTTTGAGCGAATCAAAGAAGAGAAGCGCTCCGGAAAAGGTGTCCCATCGGCGATTGCTGCGGGTTTCGAGCGCGCCTTGGTCACCATCATCGATACGCACGTCACGACTGTCGTGGCGAGTGCCTTCCTGTTTGTCTTCGGCACTGGTCCAGTCCGTGGCTTCGCTGTCACTTTAGTCGTCGGGCTGATTGCGAACTTGTTCACCGCCGTGTTTGTGTCGCGTGCGATTTTTGATGTCCAGCTTTGGCGCAAACCGAAGCTGGCTGACCTGAGCATCGGAAGCGGACGAATGGAGCTGTTCAAGGAAGCCCACCTCGACTTCCTCTCCAAACGCAATCTAACGCTCGGCCTGTCGGTGGTGGCTGTCCTGGTTAGCATCGGCAGCCTGGTGGCGAAAGGCGGACCAAAATACGGCCTGGACTTCCGAGGTGGCACCTTAATGTATGTCAAGTTCGACCCGAAGCCCCCGATTGACGACCTCCGAAAGGCGCTGTCGACTAAGCTGCAGGGCGAGATCAGCGTACAGGAAACTCAGGGTACGGGCGAATTTATCATTGGAACTGAGCTGGCTGACGAGCAGAGCCTGGAACAGGCGCGGCTAGCTGTCGAGCAGACGCTACGTGAGGAGTATGCAAATCTGGGCGGCAAACTGGATTTGAACAACGCCAATCAGGCGGCACTGGAGGAACGGTTGCGGAAGGCGCTGCCTGCCGCCGGTGTGAACCTCAATGACGCAGAACTGAAAAATCTGGCTGAGCAGATCCTGAGCTATCGCGATCGCGAGAAGAACGGCCTCATCTCCAACTTGGACGAACTTACCAAGGCGCCCGGCGTCAATGAGAAGGCGCTAACCGCCATCAAGCAGGAATGCGGACTAGGAACGTTCAACCTGCGGTCGGTAGAAATCGTGGGACCCCGCGCCGGCGAGCGGCTGCGACAGCAGGCCCTGATGGCCACCCTATATGCCCTAGGTGGTATGCTGGTTTACATTGCTTTCCGTTTCCAGTGGATTTCAGGCGCCGCCGCGATCATCGCAATTATTCACGACGTCATCATCACGCTAGGTCTGTTCTCTCTCACCAATCGCGAGATCAACCTGACGATCATCGCCGCTCTGCTTACGCTGATCGGCTACTCGATGAACGACAAAATCGTCGTCTTTGATCGTGTACGGGAAAACACGCGGAGGAAAGGGTCCAGGGGTTCGTTCCTCGACCTCGTCAACCGATCGATCAATCAGACGCTAAGCCGCACGCTTCTCACTGCAGGCCCGACGCTGCTGGCCTGTCTGGCCCTCTATTTCCTGGGAGGCGAAGTCCTCAATGGAATCGCCTTTGCGCTGTTCATAGGTATTGTCGTGGGCACGTACTCATCGATTTTTGTTGCCAGTGCTCTGCTGGTAATGTGGCAGGAGCAGCAGCGCGTGCGTAAGCCACAGAAGGTCATAAGCTGATTGTGTTCTGCGCCAGCAGGCCGACAGTCTTTACAAACGCATCCTGTCCGCAATCGACGCGGCCCGTCTCCGCATTGTCGAAGCGTCAGCTCACTCTTGCCTTCCGGGGCGCTGAACCTTTTCCGAGCCTCACAGAAGGAAGGAACACGTAATGCCTCAAGGGACGGACGCCAGGCCCAGTGCCGAAGCCTTGCTCACCAAATTTCAGCAGGCGGAGCACGCTCGGTTGCGCATCTACATTGGCGCAGCTCCGGGTGCCGGCAAGACCTACCAGATGTTGGAGGATGCCCATCTGCTCCGCAAGCAGGGCTATGGTGTGGTGATTGGTTTCGTCGAGACCTATGCGCGAGCCGATACTGAGACAAGAATCGGAGATCTGGAGGTCATTCCCCGAAAGAAGATTGAATATCGAGGCGTTGTGCTTGAAGAAATGGACCTGGAAGGCATTCTGGCTCGCAAACCGGAATTGTGCCTGGTTGACGAGCTGGCACACACGAACGTCCCTGGATCGAAGAACAAAAAGCGCTACGAGGATGTCCTAGACCTGCTCGATGCGGGCATCCACGTGATGACCGCGGTGAACATCCAGCACCTTGAAACCTTGAATGACGCTGTCGCCCGGTCCTCCACGATCCGAGTTCGCGAAACGGTGCCCGACAGCTTTTTGAAGCGCGCCGATGAGGTGGTCAACGTGGACGTCACCGTCGACGAGCTTCGCACTCGACTGAAGCAAGGGAAGGTCTACAAGCCCGAGAAGATCGAGCAGGCTCTGAACAATTTTTTCCGCAAAGGGAACCTGTCTACGCTGCGCGAGCTTGCTTTGCGTGTTGTGGCGGAAGAGGTCGGCTCGAAGGCAGCCCAATATCGAGCGCGCGAGGGATTGGAGCCAGCCGCCATTCCGGAAAAGGTCATGGTCTGCATGTCCTCCAACCAAACTGCCAAACCACTGCTGCGGGCGGCAGCGCGCATTGCCGGACGAGTTGGAGCAATCTGGTACGCCATTTACGTGGAGACGCCTCGAGAGGAGCCCACGCGAATCCAACCCGAGGACGCGCGACAGCTCGCCGAAAACATTCAGATGGCCGAGGATCTTGGAGCCACGGTAGGCAAAGTCAAAGCCAAAAAAGCAGCAGACGGACTCATCGAGTTTGCCAAGCGCGAGGGGATCACCCATGTTATCTTCGGACAGTCCGCGCGGAATCGATGGGACATCTTGCTTCAAGGGTCCGTACTGAACCGGTTTTTGGCCGAGGTGAAAGGTGCTGCCGTCCAGGTCATTCCTCCGAGCGACAAGCCAGAAAAAAGCACGAACGACTAAAGAAGCCCGAAAACCGAATGACGAAGAGAAGGCCTAGGGTTTCGTCATTCTTTCGTCATTAGTGCTTCACCCCAGCGTGCCGGCAGTACGAGGTTGCCCGCTGCGAATACAAGTGCCAGGAGGTGCAATTAAAAGCCACCAACTCCTTGGGGAGTTCTTTCTAAAAGAAACTTCCCTCCCTCACAGTCGGGCTACTGACAGGGCCGGTGCCAGTCAGTAGCCCGCGCGTCAGCAAGGGCTCCGGCCCGCTGCGGGCTGCCCGCCACTTTTAATTGCACCCAGTGCC
>JAKEER010000822.1 GCA_022616615.1 Acidobacteriota bacterium | reverse complement strand
CGGCGGCACGGCCCCCGCGCATTCAACTACGAGGGCGCCCACGAGCGGTAATTTCGGGGCTCAATCGCACGGCTTAGGCACGAGCTGTCTACGCTTCGCCCGGTGGGTTACCCGCACAGGACGCAAGACTCGCCTCCGGCTGCTGGCCAAGCTCTGCCGGACGAGATTTGCACCCGCAGAGTTCCTACGAAAGGTTTCGTGATGCTCCTACATCGCGTCCCCCTTTCCCAAGCTTCTTGGCGCAATGAATGTCCCCGTTTGTGTGCCCCCGTTTGTGTGCCCACGTCATGTTGCTTAATTCGAGGGGACGATGACCGCCCGAATCAGCATGCGAAATGCTCTATGGCCCCGGGGCGTAATCCCAATGACTTCGATTCCCAGACTGCCGGAAAAGTGCGCTTCGTCTCGAAGGTCGAGGTTGGCGGTGGCGCAAACGCTAGCGAATGGTGGAACGATGTTCTGCGGCAAATCCACGGCCAAACAATCGCAAGTTGACCGAACGTTGCTGATCTCCACCGGCCGGGCTGTTTGATTAATAAGCCAGAATGTTGCCGAAGCTTTCCCTCCCTGCGGGAGTGAGCCAAGACTTATCTGATGCGGAGAAGGTATAACTATTGGCCCCGTAGAGTTCACTAGATAAATCGCCGCTAGCGCACTCACGGATAGGTACACAAGACTCAAGCACCACAGCTTCCGTGAGGGAAAGGGCAGAGTAGTCGCTTTGCCAGGCACCGTCATGAAAAGTGCGACCACCACGAACAAATCAAACGTCAAAATCTGCCAAGGACGAATCGGAACGCTTCCGAAGCATCCACAAGACGCTTCTCCCGCGAAGATCTGCGCAAAACTGACCGCTACAAACCCCAGGAAAACCACCAGCGCAGTGCGACGTGCTAGCATTGCATGAATGCCGCTGATCATCCAGAGTCCAAGGCCGACCTCTACCTCCATGGTCAAAGCAACAAGCCCGGGGCTGAGCGCGCTGTCTGCGTGATCATATAGCTTCAGAAGACCTGCCACTACTAGAATAGCGCCCACGATGATTGACAGCGGACGGTAGACGCAATTGCACTCCAAGCAATTCCACATTCGCGCTCGCCCATCAAGGCGACCCGCAAAGGCGGCTGCCAGAGACCTCGAACAATATCGAATCAGGTTTGCTGGGCTCAAGGTTGGATTCTCAGAACGGCGGGTTGTGACGGAAGTCGCGATAGCCATTCTCCCCTAGGATCCACTATTCCACTGTGAGACCAGTTGTTACATAGTATTTGCCATTTTCTCGTGGTTATGGCCCTATACTGGCAGGTCCATGACTCATACCGAGAGAACGACGGATATTCTCGAAATACACTGTCGTCAGTAATGTGGACGTACGCATCCATATTTTCGGCGTCACGAAACTGGGGCAGCTCCGGAAAGTACATTTCATAACAGATGACAACACCGAGACGAACCGTTTCACCCGTTCTTTTTCGGAACCCCAAAGCCTCGCTAGCCGTGCCCCTTCGCACACTCGGAGCGACCTTCAGCTCACGCACGACTGCGCGCCGGCACCAGGGGAGGTCCAGGAAGCCGGGAAGGCTTTCTACGAGCCACAATAGCTTTCGCTTGTCGTAGCGCAATCTTCGCCCGTCGAGTGTGATGATGCACGCGCTGTTGTAAAAATCCCCCTCGTTTTCCCGTACCATGAGGCCCACGAGGCAGTTTGTCCGATAGGACGTCGCCTGCAAGCCAGCGAACTCGTTAAGTCCCATTGACAAGCTGTCGCCGCGTAAACCCGGGGCGCGTGTAGCATTGTCGAGAGGGGTGTCTGACCACTCGCTCGGTTCAAGTGAGGCTTCAGGCCAGACAATGAGATCGACGTCGCCATCGGCCAACGCTTTCCGAGTGAGCCTGTCGAGGACAACCCATCGGAACTCGCGCTCCGATGAGAGTTCGCCCAGCGACAGGATTGGGTGATGTGGCTGTACGATCAGGGCAGAGAATGCCAGTGGCGGAACGCGGACTTGACGATAACTCAACAAGCCGGCGAGCACGCCAATCGCTAAGAGAAACGCAGCTGCGCTTACACGCCTCGCGATGGCAAAACCGCTAGCAGTCCATTTTGGGACGATCATGAAGTTCAATGCATATAAGAAAAAGGAGACCCCGAAGGGGCCAACGAAATAAGCAAGCTGGGATAAGGGCGAGTCGGCAGCGGGGAGATGGAGGACAAGGAACGCGCCGAACACGGACGCAACGCTCCACTCGACGAAAGTCGCGATCAGCGCTGCACCGCCGGCAGCGATAGGGAGAGATTGCCTACGAAGCAGCCAGACCACTGCGCCCACGAGAGCGAGCTGCAACGCGAACAACAGCATTGCAACCAGGTAAACCAAGTACCAGACATCGTTCGGGACGGAGCCGCGAAAAAAAGGAGTCAGCAGCCAGAAAGAAAGGATCCCGAATACTAACGCCGCTTTGAGCGCCTGGCCGGGGCGCTCACATCGTTGCCAAAGGCAAGCAATCGGCGTGAAGCAAAAGAGGTAGGTAGGCAAACAGAGAGGTGGGAAAGCCAACCAAAGCAGGAGCGCGGAAAGTACGACTACCAGGCCCCTTCGGTTCGGCTCATTGAGCGCGAGCAACGCCGTGGATACAAATGCCAAGTCATCAAAAAATCGCCCCTCGCCGAGGCCTGCGTCAAGAAGCCCTGTCCCGCATGCGACACTGAATGAGAAAAAGAGCCGCACCGCCAGGCTTGGCTCGTCGGTTTTAGGGTTGTCGGCCATTGTTTCTTTTCCTGCAAGGGTCTCGCGCTAGCCACTCCCGCGCCAGCTCACTCCGGCGTTCCCTTCCCGTCATCTCTCCTCGAAGGCGTTGAGCACTTTTTTTTGGTAGCCAAGGACGTGAACGTGCATGCCCGTGACCGGCACGAAGTCCTGGAAGTCATCCTCGAAGAACTTGGCCCAGTTTTCCGGGACCCAGCTCGGTTCCCAACCAACAACCCAGAACCTTGGAGTCGAAATCCCGCTCAAATCATCCGGATTCCACCTTTCCTCGGGGCCTATGACGGACGCAAAGACTACGTGCTGTTTGGGCGCGAGAAGCAATTCCGGTGCATAAACGTAGCATGGTGGGTCCGCTCCTCGCCGCTCGAGGCAGTAACGCAATACGAGATACGTGGAAGAATCGCCGACAATAACCGGCTCGCCGGAGCGCATCTCCCCGACGAGTGCATCTGCTGCTTGCCATATCGCCGGTTGCACGCCGGAAAACCGCAAATACGGCCACGCTTCAGAAATGGTGTTGCACCCCGCAACAAGCAAGACCGAGGAGACGATGGCCCACCGAGAGACGGCATCGGGAATCGCGCAAAGCCAATACGCAACCGGCGCGGCGCAAAGGGGCAATAGATGAATCACATAGCGGGGGACAAAAACGGATCTGCCGAGCGTCGCGTTGACTGTCACGATTGCTGCGACTTGTACGACAATTGTAATGACAAGCTGGTATTCAGCCGTGCTGCCATGCCAAGGCCAGAAGAGAACGATTGTCAACGCGCAGAGCCCAGCGTAGACATACCAAGGCATCGATGGCAATTGATTCAATGGCAACGACAGGAACTGAACTGGAATCGTGGCAACGTTTTCCCAGCCAAGCGGAGCAATCCAATAGCTTGCCGCGACCTGTCGAGATTGCCAAAGTAGCCAGGGGAACCAAGGCAGATAAAAAAGAGCGATCCCTCCAAAGGCGCCGGCGCCTTTCAGCAGGAGTTGCTTTCGCTCCTGGCCTTGGCGAGCGCGGATACCTTCGAAGACCACCAAGCAAACGTGCGAAGCGACGAGGAACACAGCATAGTTATGGGCATACAGCGCGAGGCTTGCCCAGAAAACATACCAACCCCAACGCGCACGGGAACTGGGCTGCCTCAGAGCCCAGAGCAGTTGCCCGCTGCTTGCTATCGTGAAAAGGGCGAGCGCCGCGTACATCCGAGCCAAGTGAGCGATGGACACTTGCGCAAGGCTTAGACTAACGAGAGCAGCCGCAAGCAGGTCCGGCCGGCCCGCTACAGGTCGAGATCTCTCACCCCAAAGGCGCGCGTACCAAACTAGCGTGAGGATCGTTGCAAGGCTCAGTGCCCCTGACAAAGAGCGCATCGCGAGCTCGCTCGTCCCGAAGACGCGAATCCAACCCCACAGAAGCAAGTAATATAAGGGCGGATGCACATCCTCGCCCGCCCTTTGAATCGACTCGTAAAGCGAGCCTTGCGTCGCGACTCGCCAGCTGAAGGCCTCGTCAATGGTGAGCGGGAAAGACGTAAGGAAATCGAAATGGAGCAGTGCCGCTGTTGCGATGAGGAGACCCAGCCAGACCCGCCGCATTACCACGGGCCCAGGCTTGCTGGGGACGGCATGCGACTCAGGTGCGCCCGCTATCTCGTCCACGCCGGAGTACACGAAAGCACTCCTTTATCTTGAGACCCGCCTGGCCGGGCGGATTGTCAGAAGGGAAAGGTTCGTCATGTAAGCCCATGGATTTGCCCCGCGTTACTCTGGGTCGACGCGACCAAGGACAAACATCGGCCGTTGCAGAGCGAGCGCCGAATGCGTACAAGTCCGCGCAGCATTTCCCAGGCATCGAAGAAAAGCCTGACCTTAGAGCCCGGAACTTCCCGCCAGGAGATTGGGACTTCGCAAACGACATGGCCGCGCAAATGCGCCCAGGCAATCGCCTCCAACTCGAAGAGGAATCCGGTCTCTCGACAAAGTGGGCCCACGTCGCGCCAGACGTTCGACCGTAACATCTTGAAGCCGCATTGGGTGTCCCGCACCGGCAAGGCAAACATCCACCGAACCAACCGGGCGAAAATCGCCCCGATGAAACTCCGAGACCACGACCTCGTTGCCATCGCGGAGCACCTCGACCCAACCGCCATGTCCGCGCCCTCTTCAAGTGCCGCGATGAGCTTGTTGGCGTCCTCGATCGGGGCGGCGCCGTCGGCATCCGCAAGCAACACAAGCTCACCCTTGGCAGCGGACAGCCCTGTACGAAGGGCAGCTCCTTTGCCTTGATTCTCGTTGTGGCGGAGAAGAATCAACGCGGGCCAAAGCGCGCATTGGCTGCGAGCGAAATACTCCAGGCCGTCGGTGCTTCCGTCGTCCACAATTATGACTTCATGATCCATCGGGTAGCCTTGCTCTAGCCAAACTCGGGCCGCGCCTAAAAAGGCCGGCAAGCGAGCAACCTCGTTGAATGCGGGGATCACCACTGATAGTTTTGTTCGATGAATCATGGGCCCTCAACCATTGCGATCGTCAGTATGATGAAAGGATGGTTCCGGCACTGCACATTGGCGAACGACTCAATCGCAAAGTGAACGCCTCGTCCGTCGTGAGCAGGGATGCAATGCGAAAGCCCCAAGCCATGTCGAGGAAAGAACCGAGGGTCTCCCCAAGAATCTGTGGGTCGTTCTGCAGAAGTAGAAGACAGAATTCCCCAGGAGGGAAAGAGAGTGCATCCCGGCTCGCTCTGGGGTATGGAT
>JAKEER010000140.1 GCA_022616615.1 Acidobacteriota bacterium | reverse complement strand
GTGCGCTCCCTGATCCGACCAGAGCCCGCCTCGCACCTTAGGCGGTAGAACACAAACTTCGGGTCGTGATGGCGTGCGACCGAGCGGATTTCCGACCAAGCGATGGTTCGCCTGCGGTATGCCCTCGGAAATAGGATTCCCGGTTCCGAGAGGATGCCAACCCTTCGCGCAAGGGCACTCCTCGCGATGAGTCCCCAAAGGGCGATTAGTGGGAGGAAAAGAAGATAAAGCATGAAAAGCATTGCTCCCAACAGAAGCACGACGGGAAGCAACAGCGCAAAGGGGATCCAAGCGAGGGGGTTTCGAGTAACCGCTTGGCCCTCGATGCGCCCGTCCCTTAAGGCGCGCCAAGGCAGCTTCAGCAAACGAACCAACATGGGTTCCGGATGCATCATCTGAGTTTTCAGAGCCATGTTCGGACGAGGATGTTCCTTTCCCCGATTTCCCTGGGAGCCAACGAGAGTCGCCAGTCACACGTTAATCGAAAGAGTATCCTGCAAAGAAGAGCTTTCGGGGGACCCCCGCTTCGTAGATGACCACGCATCTGGCCATCCCTCGCTCGATATCCATCCAGAATGCTTCGCAGTTCTCGACCATGGCAAGAGTGGGTTTGTCGGTGCCAAAGTAGCGAATGAGATCTGCACCGTGCACGCGTGCGGCGCAGAAATAGTCAGGTTTTTCCGTGATTCGACGGATGTCCAAGATGGACCGCGTGCCAGCCTCACCAGCTCTTTCCAGGGCCTCATCTGGCGTCTTAGCACCCCGGTCGGCTCCGTAGTATTGGCCGCTCCGAAACACGTCTTGGCGAAGATTGTCCAGAGCAGCCTGCACGTCCTCTTGGTAATCAACGACATACTGATATGGGTTTGCACCCACCGCTACCCTCCCTGAGCTTGCCCGACGGTCCAGGTTTTTGGAGTGCGTTCGGACAATCACATTCTTGCCCCGGCTGTGCTGAGCGAACGCGCGGAACACCGTAATAGCTTTCTCGAATCCGGTGACCTTCGCACAGTTCACGAAGGTGACCGGGCCGCGGAACCCAAGCGCCCGCGTCTCTGCTGGCGAAAGATCGATTCTGACCGTGGTCGTTCGCACCCCAATGCTTGTCGCCCTGCCACAGCAGCTATGTGCTTGGTCGAACCGTTCAAAGTAAAGGCCGGTATCCGCTGAAATGCTTTCCGGCGCATTGTCTTTCCCGCAAACGACGTGCAGCACATCGAATTTCCGAAGCTTGGATGAGAAGCCAAGAGTGACCCACAGGCATCCCGCGTCCTCGCCGGACTGAACCTCCTTAAGCTCGAAAGTTTCCACCAACCTCCCCTGGGTCATAAGTGTGAGGGGAACATTTGCGGCATCACGCCTCTGGTGGACACCAGCTTGAATCTAAGCAATCAGCGCGGCCTGTGCCGGAAAAAATCTGTGGAAACAAGATGATCGCCCAACGCGGTAATTCTAGGTCGGTCAGCTCATTCCGGGAGAAGTAACGGCTCTCCGCAACTTCACTATCCCTAGGCTGAAGGTTTCCCCCTTCGGCACTGGCAAAAAAGACTGTCATGATGTAGTCAACGACATCGCCGTTTGGATACGAGACGCGAAAGTCTGGGCCTCCAAAGACCCCGGCCAAACCTGTCAGCCTTACCTTCAACCCAGTTTCCTCCCATGCCTCTCGTACAGCGGCATCGGCGGGTCTTTCGCCTGGGTCGATACTTCCGCCCGGGGCGACCCAGAGCTGACTGTTGTTGATTCTCACGAGAAGGAGGCGCTGCTGCTCGTCGAGAATCAGCACGGTCACAGAAGGAAGAAGGAGAGGCTCGCTTCCGACCGCGCGGCGCAGTCGCCGGACATAGTCAGACATGGCCATTGTTTCCTCACATAGCTCGACACAGTCTTGACACAAGCGCATTAGGCGTCGTGCTTTTTTCACTCCACTCCGCGGCAGATCCCTGCAACAAGCATTCAGGTGGCTGTCCGTATGGCTACGCTGAGGCACGTAGCAATATTCGCCAATGCGTGAATCAGCCACGGCCCGATGATCGAACCAGACTTAATCCTCATCCAACCGGTAATCAATGCGCTCGCGAAAACGATAGGGAGAATCCCCCACATCTCGGGCATGATCCGGAGCACGAGCAAGTGGGGGGCAAAGAAGATCAGCGACTGGACAAAGTTCGCCCACACGATGGGGAGCCGGCGCGAAAGGCTGCCTGCGATCAGGCCTCGAAACAGGAATTCCTCGCTGAAGCCGGTTTTGACCACTCCATAGAGGAGCGCCATCGCGACAGATGTCCCACTGAGACCGAGGCCTTGAAACGCTCGTTGCGGCGACCCCTGACGGACGAACGGTTCCAGCGGCGGCGGCCAAATCACGAGGATCGCGACCGTGGCAAGCGCAAATGCCAGCGAATAGCCGATATAGCGAGCCTCACCGAGTTGAAGCCCAACTCGCTTCGCGATCTCCGCGCCCCCGCGTTTGTGGCGCCGTTTGTGGTAGGCGAAGTAGAAGAGGAACGGAAGGCCGGCTAGAAGCACCACATTCACCAGCGCCGATATGGCGGCATTCAGCAGCAACACTGTTTTCATTTCATTGTCACTTTCTGTAGCCCGCCGAGAGAATACCGAGAACCGCTAGGCTCACAGCGAAAGCAATTCCGGCCATTGATGGGGTTATGACACTAGCCAAACGCAGGGCCGCGATTAGCCCGCAGAAGACGAAAAGCAATATAAGTGAATTCCCCCTGGTCAAGCTCGCCTCCTTAACCTCAGCGACTAAGTACCTTCACGCTGCCAGCCAAACGACCCGAAGAACCTTAGGAAAAACAACTGCAATTATTCGCGATTCGGTTTCATGAGCATCTGGAGCCTCACAACAAAAAGGCGGCTAACCGGTAGCTACCGCCCCGTGAGGTCCATAAACAACGCATACAACAGAACACCAACGAGAAGCAGGATCCCCACGACTGCCCTCATTTTCTTTACCGTGCTCCAGGTGTCCCAAAACGCCATGCGTCTCATTTGCGAGCTTTTGGAATCCCAGCGAAATCAGACCACCTCAATCCCCGATCGGAAGCTCCAGATAGGGCTTCGAGATTCTCAGAATCTTCATCTGGGTATCCCGCGGGAGAGGCCGCTTGTCAGCGATAGGGAACTCA
The DNA here is from genome assembly GCA_022616615.1 of Acidobacteriota bacterium. Taxonomy (GTDB): domain Bacteria; phylum Acidobacteriota; class Terriglobia; order Versatilivoradales; family Versatilivoraceae; genus VFZK01. Next base: position 5,620 of record JAKEER010000140.1, on the reverse strand, counting down.
ACATCTATTTTAATGTACGCGCAACTGCGCAAGACATATCGTCGTGCCGGAATCGCCTGCAGGCCCCCCTCTTCACGAAAATTCTTCAGCAGCACAGCCCTCGACATCCCCACCTTGACCTCCTGCACTTCTTGTATTCGTCGCGCCAGCCACTCTTCATGCGATTGCTCTGTTTGCGCCGGTGTGTGCTGGCCCGCCTTTTTGGGAAAGGCGGCTGATTCGTAGTCGAGCCCTTCAAGGATTTCCTCAACTCCCTTTTCGTGGCGATCATGGCGATTCCCTCCTGGAGCTGCCTCCCCCCTCGAGCCAAGAAAATCGAGGATCGACGGCCGTGTGCTGCTCTGGGAAAGCAGCGTCAATGAAATCAGAAGAATCTGAGCGAAGAACATTTCGGGCGTGTCTCCTTTTGTCCCCTTCAGTCACGGGGCGCCGAGTGGGTACCGTATCCGATGCCTTGCAGCAATCCCCACTCGTAGCGCTGCTGTTTCCAGCGCATCGTCTTTTGCGCTTCGCCGAGGCCGCTATGATCATCGTCGAAACCCAGTGAGAGCCTTGACCTTATGGACACAACGCCGGATCCGCTATGACATACGAAGCATTGGAGCAACATCGGAAACTGCCCTTTGACGAATTCTCCCTGCCCCGCCTGTTTCGATTCGAACGGGTCAAAGCCGTGAGTCTGAAAGGTCATAAAGTCGGATTCTGTTGTCTCGATGGCGTGCAGTCCGCCAGCCTTACCACGAAAGAGCTTGGCGCGGTCGAGCACGAATTCGAAGACGCTTTGCTGTTTGCGTGTTTCCTCGACGTTCCGTCTGCGCCCATCCTTGCCGGGAACCTCCGCGTAAACGCGTATCTGCACGCTTTCCACCAGCGGGCTGACCCGCAAATGGCCCTGCGAATCGACTAGCAGCATCCGGCGCACGAGCGCAACCTGCGTCCCGGCCGGGAATTGTGGCAACTCCTCGTTCGGCCTTTTCAGTTTCTCCACTCGCTCCAGATACTGCGCAGTCATTCGAAGACTTCCGGGAAGCCGGATGAAAACGAGGAAAACAGAACGTCCGCCAAACTCACTCAAATGCTGCGGGGCTACGGTTTCGCCCCACTCTTGCCCTAGGCGGATCCAGGAACTGCCGGGATATAGCAGGTCGGGAGGCAAAAAAGGTTTGCTGGGCTGGTTGGAATCGTATTGCGCGGCAAATTCCTTTGCGGCGATGGCCGCGACGTAATTGTCCGGCAGCTTCTGAATCTGTTCTGGGGTCAGTGCAACGCCACGTATAATTTCGGCAAGGCGCGCAGCGAAGGCGGGCTGAACCGCCTTAGAGACAGCGTCGCCGCCGGCATGCCAGTAGGGCCAGCTAACATACCAATCGAACACCGCCCACAAACCGCGCTGCAGCAAGGCGCGCTTTTGTGGATCCTCAATCTGCCGTTCCCCGCGTGTGGAAAGGAACTCCTCCATCACAGCCCGAGCCCTCTCGTATGAAGGTCCGTTGCGCAAATGCGTCGTGGATGACCAAAGCAGCGGGTCCAGTCTTTCGGCGCCATACTCCCTGCCATCGGGTCCGACCCGCACATGGAGGGCATGATGGAGCCGATTCCAGAGATTGCCGGGATCGGAAGTATAGAGCGCAACCTGAGCCTTCTCGACCCTGGCGATTCCTTGACTCTCATCGCTGTCTTTCCCATTCAGGTTGCCCGCTCCGGCAATCTGCAAGGCAAGTGCGAGAATCCCCATCGCAATTACGCCTGAAATCAAAACAACAAATGCTCTCCGCTTCATACATCCGCCAATCGTTGTCGACAAGCCGATTTTCCGCCTGCGTCAGACTCAGCAGCTACCGGCCCGTCAAGTCCATAAACAACGCCCACAACAGAACACCAACGAGAGGCAGGATCCCCACGACTGCCCTCATTTTCTTTATCCTGCTCCAATTATCCCAATTGCCCATCTGCGCGTCCCCCAATCGACTGGCTCTTTCTTTCCGTGCTCCCGACTGATCCAAATCGGCATCCGCGACGGTAACCAACGCGCTCCGCCTTTCTGCTTATACAGCATGTACCGCGGTATAGGGTCAAGCTGGCCATCCGTGACGCGTTCCAACGAATTCAAAGAGTTGGGAGTCGTTGGAGCGGTAGCACCTTCGCGCATTCAGGCGGCGAATGCCCCAGAGAAGTTGCCTCTGGCCGGGCAATCGGCCATCCGTCCGCCAATTCTCTCTTGGCCTTGCACCTAGGTAAAGACCAGACAATCGCGGGTTGTGGGGCTTCTCCAGCAGGCTAAACTGTTGGTGCAGGAACCTGAATCGCTCAAGAAGGCGCCTCCTGGTGTACGCAAGCCTATGGTGATCCGCAAAGTCGTTGCCGTGGCCCTAACCCTTGCGGCCTGGGGAAAAGCTTCAGGAGGCCAACACATTGCTGAAGCGGAGTACCGCGTAACCGCTGTGTTTCGAGCTGGGCAAGTCGCCGATACAATCACCGGAACGCACAAATGGACTCTGCGGAGAATGGACACCTCCACGCTGGAAGCTGAAGGCACTGAACAGGTACGATGGACCAATCCGAAGGTTCCCCCGGTAAAAACAGGCTATGTCGTCCAGCTATCCCCGTCGCTCCAAGTTGTCTCTCTCAAGCGGTGGGAAACGCGAGCGGGCATCGCCTCCTGCCAGTTTGCTACCCGACGGTTGAAGTGCCTGCGTGGCAATGAGCAAGCTGCGATCAACATGGAAACGCCATACGACCTATTTCTGCTGAACCCTTGGTTTCTCGGCAGCATTGGCCGTCGTGTTGACCAGATCCCTGGGCGCGAGACTCCTGTCCAGCTAGCTATCTTGGATGAGCCCTTCGGTTTGGGTGCGTTTACAGCCACAATCCGTTTCGTAGGAACGGTGCAGAAAACCGTAGGCCAGCAAAAGATTGCTACTCAGGAATTCCGGCTGAGCGCGGAATCGTTGCCCCCCGTACGCTTTTGGCTAACGCCAGGAGGTCTCTTAGTGGGCTATGAAGTGCAGGATGAAATGCGTACCACGATGGAGTTGGTGCGATATCACGGCACTCTGCCAGACCGATAGGTAATGCGGGCAACGACGAGCGACCCAGCATCCGTTCTAGTTTTGCTGACTGGAGTCCGCATAGGAGTCGCGCGAAATCATCAAAGACCGGTAGGCACGACCATCTCACTCGCGTGCCCCGAGTCGCAAGACATGCACGGCATGCAGAGCGCAGGACAACGCCCAGACGACCAATAACATCGCGCCAACGGCCGGCATCCCCCGCCCCAAGCCATCGGAGATGATCGCCACCCTAAGCAGTTCTTCTAATCCGACGAGCAACAGGAAAAACGCGAGTACAAGTACGGCTGGCGAAAGATTCACCAAAGCATAGAGCCCGATCGCCCTCCCTCGAGTCATAGCCCCGGCGCGTACGCGCTTGGCTAAGCTAAGCGAGAAAACAACGTGAAACAATAGGGCCAGGATGATGAATCCCGGTAGCACAAGAGCCTCCAGCATCATTTCCATTACGCACACTCGCCTCCCACTGAAGACGAAGGAGGGGGCTAACTGCCCGGGTCACGATGGGACTCGCAATTCATTGCCGCCGTGCTTGTGCCTATCCTGCCCTCCTGAGCCGTTCCTTGCACTACGATCTGATTTCTCGTTATTGCCTCTGATCCAGACCACGATAAGGAAAGATAATGAGGGGCTGCGGACAAGCGCTCTCGCTGCCTCTGGACGGTTTTTGAGTGACCCTTTCGACTGAATTATTGCCCGCTCATACTTTCCCGCGGCAAGCGAAAATGCTAAGGAGTAGCCAACGTAGCGAGCCTCACCGAGTTGAAGCCCGGCTCGCTGCGCAATCTCAACAATTCCGCGTTTGTGGCGCCACTTGTGATAGGCGAAGTAGAAGAGATACGGAAGCCCCCCCAGGAGCACCAGATTCAGCAGCGCCGATATGGCGGCGTTCACAAGCAACACTGTTTTCATCTCACCTCGCATCAAACGCGTGTTCTAAGACGCACAGTAGAACAACGCACGAAAGCGACCGGAGTAGCGTGAGCCCGCGGTCTTTTTCCTACACCTCACACTTCGCGAGCCGCCGCACGAAAGCGAACGCCACAGATTCCCTGCAGCGCGTCCAGTAACTCCGGATCCGCTGAAGTGAACTGGCTAGCAGGCGACCGGGCTGCCAGAATCGCAATGCAGAAATGAAAGAAAGGAACGTTCTCAATCTGTTCGCCATTCGAGCGGATGGCCATTTCGCGGAGCTTCAACTCCTGTGAACAGGCCATGCACCGCTTTGGAGCGCGATGGTATCCATTTGCTGCCAAGCGGGTATATGGCGGCCATTCGACATCCTCCTTGAGCTCAACGCCTTGATCCCAGGGCGATAATTGCAGCAAGACATTGTCCCCGCATGCAGGGCACGGCAGGTTGAAATCCATCTCGCCGGCTGGGAGGATGAGGGCCTCAGGACTGTCGATGATGAAAATATCCTCGCAAAGATTGGCCGTGAACTCGAGTTGATCCTCCGGCCACTCATCAGGGTACGCTGAGCCGCCCGGTCCGCCTTCGAGATACAGGCTTAGGCACTGGTCGGGCGTCGTTTTCATCTGGTCGGGGATCTTCGAAGGGTGCAGGTAGATAAGGCTGTCGGGGTCGCATTCGGATTCCGGGCGGAGCCACCCCGTGGCAAACAGGTGGCCGAGGATTCTTCGAAGTTGGTGCCTCGACGGCCGAAACTGCCAGTGCTCCTTTTCCGGTGTCAAGAATTCTTGATAACTCATGGCTCCGGCCCTCCAGCGGCGACTTGCTCTACGGACCAAAAACTGCAAAGCATGCCACGGCAAAACACGTGCACCCGTTTAGCTGAAAAAACTACTTTGCTGCATACTGAGACCGAAAACCTGCGGGAATTTCGGTGGACTTGAGCCAAGCGTCGAAAACGTGCCCCACCTTTTTCCCGCTTTCAGCTTCGATTGCACGGCGCAGGTCTTCAAAACCCGCCGTGTGGCCGCGGCCGCCCTGTACGAACTTGCGGATAGCCTGTTGAAGAGCGGCGCGGCCCACCACATCTTCCAAGGCGTCTAGGAGAAATGCACCTCGGCCGGCGATCAGAAAGCGCTGGTTCCAGTCAGGCTCATCAGGATCATCGAGCGGAGGTGACCAGGTGAGCGGTAGTTTCTTAGGAACGCGCGCGCTCGCTTCGTCATAACGTCTTATGTGCCGGGAAAGCGCTTCGCCCCGGGCCCCGTCCCCGCGGCGGCTCAGTTCGGCAAGCAAGATGGCATAGTTGGCAAGCCCCCAACGCAAACCGTCAAACGGTACCGCTTGCGTCGTGAATCCAAACCAGCTCTGGGCCAATTCCCCATCCATCATTTTGAGAACCGCATCGCTGCCCAATCCCAGCTCCAGCAACGGCGTGCTGATAAGAACTCCGCCCGGAAACGAGCCGCTGTACGTGGCGACCGAGGCCGCGATTTTCCCCAACGCCATCGACGGGACCCTGCGCTCTGAGAAATTGACTGGCGAGCAGTTGTGGGCCTATGGCGCGCTACGCACAGACAATGCTACCCCAATACACAATTCCGCCGGCCCGGATACGTTTACTGGCGATTTGGTTCTCT